>CAZICN010000046.1:0-20868 GCA_964537655.1 uncultured Aestuariivirga sp. | reverse complement strand
GCCCTCAATGACAGCTACTTCATCGAGCGCAAGCTCTATCCCAATGTCGATTTTTATTCGGGCATCATCCTGAGAGCCCTCGGCTTCCCGACGAGCATGTTCACCGTGCTGTTCGCGGTGGCGCGCACGGTGGGCTGGATCGCCCAGTGGAAGGAAATGATCGAGGATCCCTCGCAGCGCATCGGCCGCCCGCGCCAGCTCTACACCGGGGCGCCGCAGCGCGATTATGTGCAGATGAGCAAGCGCGGCAAGTAGGGCCGCTGCGCGTGTCGGCGGCCGGCGATGGTATGGAAACCTTCGTGAGGGCCTACTGGCCGCGCTCGTTCATGAGCATGGCGCCGATCTCGGCCTCTGCCACCTTCTTGCCCTCGACGATGGCTTCCGCGGCGTAGCGCCAGACCGGCGGGCGGCGCTGGATGAGCTTGACCGGGAAGCGCACCGTATCGCCGGGAACCACCGGCTTGCGGAAACGGGCCTTGTCGATTGACATGAAGAAGACCAGCTTGCCGGCATGTTCGTCGCCCAGATGGTGCAGCACCAGGGCGCCGGCGGTCTGGGCCATGCACTCGATCAGCAGGACTCCCGGCATGACCGGCCGGCCGGGAAAATGGCCTTGGAAGAACGGCTCGTTCATGGTGACGTTCTTGATGCCGACGCCAGATTGCTCACCATCGAGCTCGACCAACTTGTCGATCAGCAGAAACGGATAGCGATGCGGCAGAAGCTGCATGATCCGCGCAATGTCGGCGCTCGCCAGCGCTCTCGGTTCCCCAGTGTCAGGCATGCCGTATTCCCTCAAACGACAACGGACGGCAGCTCGTGCCGTCCGCTGGAACCTTTAACGCTTTGCCGACTCGCCGTCTAGAAGCGCGTGCCGACCGAGAAGCGGAACAGTTCCTCCTCGTCATAGTCGGCCTTGATCAGCGGATAGGCGAGATCGACGCGCAGCGGGCCGAAAGGCGACTGCCAGATGACACCGGCGCCGACCGACAGACGGAAGGCCATGGTATCGAACACCTCGCATTCTTCGTCATTCACACCGTCGCTGGTGCAAAGACCAGTCCCCTCGGCCTGTGATTTCTCGGGAGCGCCGAAAACCGTGCCGAAATCGGAGAACACCGCGCCTTCGAGGCCGAACTCTTCCGGCAGACCCAAGGGGAAGGTGGTCTCCACGGTGCCGATGGCATAGGTCTGTCCACCGATACCATCCGTATCGCCGTCGGTATTGCTCATGCGTGGACCGAGGCCGCCGCGCTCAAAGCCGCGGAACGAGTCCGAGCCCTTGAAGAAGCGGTCCTGGATCGGGATGTCGTCGTTGGTCAAAGGCTCCATGTGACCGGCATTGGCCTCGAGCTTGAGGATGACGCCTTCGAAGAACAGCGGCATGAAGTAGTAGGCCGAAGCGTCGATGCTGGCATAATAGACATTGCCGCCAAGACCCGCGATCTCGAGGGTTCCCTTACCGCGGAAGCCCTTGGTCGGCTTCGCCGGACTGTCGAGATCGTCATAGACATAGGCGGACGCGACGGCCGACTTCCAGGTGACGCCTTCCGAATCGAGGATGGCGGGCGACACGTCGTTTTTATCGTCGATCGTGATCTCGCGGCGCGACAGCGAATATTTGAAGCTGAGCGACTGCCACTCGTCCAGGCGGAAGCCGGTGCGCAGCGCGCCGCCATAGCGGGTGCTGTCATAGCTCGTCGTGTCTGTATTGCTCGAGCGGGTGGCGAAGATATCGAAACCGGCCGACATCGGCATGTCGAGGAAATAGGGCTCGGTGAAGCCGAAATCGACGGTCTGGCGATCCCAGCTCAGCTGGGTGTCGAGCCTGACATTCTGGCCGCGGCCGAGCAGGTTGCGTTCGGTGATGCTGACGCCGCCGATGACGCCATCGCTGGTCGAGTAGCCTGCGGTCAAGTTGAGGGAGCCGGTCGACTTCTCGGCCACCTCGACGATCAGGATGACCTTGTCGGGCGCCGATCCCGGCTCGTCGCGCATATCGATCTTCTGGAAGAAGTCGAGCGCGGTGAGGCGGCGCCGGCCGCGCTCGACGAGAACGCGGTTATAGGCGTCGCCCTCATACAGGCGCAGTTCGCGGCGGATGACCTCATCGAGCGTACGGGTGTTGCCGATGATATCGATGCGCTCGATATAGGTGCGCGGCCCCTCGGTGATATTGTACGTGATGTCGAGCGTCCGGTTGGGCTCGTCCCGCTTGACGTCTGGCTCGACCTTGGCAAAGGCGTAGCCCGCCTTGCCCGCCTCGATGGTGATGTTCTCCACCGACTTGTCGACCTTCGTCGCGTCATAGTCCTCGCCGGGGCTGAGCTGGACGGCGTCGCGCAGCGACGCCTCGTCGAGGTTGGTGTCACCCTTGTTGATGGCGACGCTGTTGACCTTGTAGAGCGGGCCCTCTTCCAGCGTGAAGGTGATGTAGAAGCTCTCGCCGTCCGGCGCCAGCTCGGCATCGGCGGAAATCACGCGGAAATCGGCAAAGCCATTCTTCAGATAGAAGCGGCGCAGCAACTCCTTGTCATAGCTCAGCCGATCGGGATCGTAGCGGTCGGAAGTGGACATGAATTTCCACCAGGCCGTCTCGGACGTGGTGATCTGCGAGCGCAGGTCACCGTCGCTGAACGCGTCGTTGCCGACGAAGGTGATGCTCTTGATCTTGGTCTCGACGCCCTCGCTGATCTCATAGACCAGATCGATGCGATTCTGCGGCAGGCGGATGATCTTGGGTTCGACGCGGGCCGAATAGAAGCCCGACCGGCGATAGACGGCGATGATGCGCTGGACGTCACTCTGCACCTTGGCGCGAGTGAACATCGTGCGTTCCTTGAGCTCGACTTCCTTTTCGAGGTCCTTGTCCTTGACCTCGCTGTTGCCTTCGAAGTTCACCCGATTGATCATCGGGTTTTCCTCGACGACAACCACCAGGTTGCTGCCGCGGCGGAAGATGCGGACGTCGGAGAACAGACCGGTCTGGAACAGGGTCTTCAGGGATTCGTCGATCTTTTCCGAATCGAACGGATCGCCGGGGCCGATCTGCATGTAGGAGAGGACGGTCTCCGTCTCGATGCGCTGGTTGCCTTCGACGATGATGCGGCCGACGGTCTGGGCTTGAGCTGCCGGCGCGAACTCACCGGGTACGATCACCGGGAGGGCAAAAGACAACACACACGCAAAAACCGCGACAATGACTGACTGATAACGCATTCGCTTGTATTCGATCCCCTGCTACGCGCTTCTTCCCGCAAGAATCCCCTCACCCGGGTGCCGTTTTACGCTGTTTCAATCCGAATGCAAATGAAAGATTTTTGCCTTATTTCAATAAGCTAGGTTTCCAAACAAAGCCCGCATCAAATCATTCATATTGCCCACCAGCATGATGAAAATCACGACGGCAAAGCCGATCCTGAAGCTCCATTCCTGGGCCTGCGGACCCAACGGTTTGCGGCGGATGGCCTCGATTGCATAGAAGACCAGATGGCCGCCATCGAGCATTGGAATAGGAAACAGGTTAATTAATCCGATACTCACCGAGAGCAGCCCGATCGTCGCGACAAACGGGAAAATACCGCCCGAAGCCGCATCGCCGGTGAGCTTGGCCATGGTCCCCACTCCGCCGAGCTGGGCCACGGTATCCTGACCAATGATCAGGCGCCCGACATATTGCAGGGTCAGCACCACGATGCGCTCGATATGGCTGGCCGAAAGCTGGGTCGCGCGCAGCAGGGAAATGTCGTGCAGGTTCGATGGATCCTGGCTGGGGGTGGCGCCGATCCTGCCAAGCGTGAACTTGCCGAAGAATTCGCGGTCGACCACCTCGGCGCGCGGCACGATGACGAGCGTCAGCGCTTCGCCGGCGCGGTCGATATCGAACGCCAGGCTCTTGCCGGGACTCTCGCTGACGATGGCCACGATGTCGTTGAACGACTCGACCTTTTCGCCATTGATCCTGACGATGATATCATCCGCCTGCAGGCCCGCCTGCACGGCTGGCTCACCCTCCAGGACCTTGCCGATGCGGGTGCCGACAATCTGGTCGCCGAACAGGAAGTAGGCCGCGATGAACATGAAGAAGGCGAGGATGAAATTGGCCAGCGGCCCGGCCAGCACGACGAGGGCCCGCTGCCAGATGGGCTTGCCATGGAACTCGTCGGGTTTCGGTGCGTCGTTCGGGTCGGGAATGCTCGCCGCATTGGCGTCGCCGGCAAACCTCACATAGCCGCCCACCGGCAGCCAGCTGATCTTCCACCTGGTGCCGAAGCGATCGTTCCAGCCCCAGATCTCGCGGCCGAAGCCGATCGAGAACACATCCACCTTCATCCCGAACCAGCGCGCGATTTTGAAATGCCCGTATTCATGGACGAAGACGATGATGGTCAGCGCCACCAGCAGCGCCAGCGTATTGCTGCCATAGGACAGTATCGTTGCCGGAAAATTCGCGAGAAAATCCATTCTGAATTCCTGTTTCAATTCCGGTCTGATGCGCCGGCCCTGTCCTGTTCCGCAAGGCCTGTGCCAATTAAGCCAGCGGGATAAGGATTTATTAACCACGAAAGCCGGTTATTGCGACAACATTTCGGCAGTCTATGGTTACCAAGCGAAAAGTTCGTTACCGGCGCCGAAATATCCCGCCGTGATGACGATGGCGGCGAGCGCAAGCGAGGCGGCGACAAGTCCATCGACACGGTCGAGAACGCCGCCATGGCCGGGAATGAGACGGCCCGAATCCTTGACGCCGTAATGGCGTTTCAGGGCCGATTCAAAAAGATCACCCAGCTGCTCGACGACCGCCAAGACGCCGCCCAAGAGGCCGAGCACCGCGAGATTCACGAGACCGGCGCCATAGCCGACGGCCAGGCCTGCCGCCATGCCCCCGGCAATCGCCCCCAGGAGGCCGGCCCAGGTCTTCTTCGGCGAAATCCGCGGCGCGAGCTTCGGCCCGCCAACGAGACGTCCGGCGAAATAGGCGCAGATATCGGCCGCCCAGACCACCGCGAAAAGCCACATGATGGCGAGCATGCCTTCGGCGGTTTCGCCCCTGAGGATCACGAAGGCCATGGCGGGCAGCCCGACATAGGCGGCGCCTGTAACCACCCAGATTCGGGGCTTGCGGTTCTGGATCACCGCCAGCGCCACACTCATGACCGCAATGACCGCGATGACCAGAAGCGTTGCGGCCCAGCCGAGCGACAGCGGCAGGAATGCCCCGCAGAGAGCCGCCGCGGCATGGAGAGCGAACTGCGCGGAGCTTCGATCATGCACGATGTTGGTCCATTCATGGGCCATCATCACGGCGAGCAGAGCGATCAGCAGGTGAAACCAGACATCGCCCAGCCAGACATCGAGGAGAACGGCGGGAATCAGTATCGCCGAGGAGAGCGTGCGGATGCCGAGATCACGCCAGTTGGCACTTTGCGGCGGATCGGTGATCTCGGCCATGATCAGGCCGATTGCGCCGTCAGGCCGCCAAAACGCCGTTCGCGCGTCAGGTACTCGGCAATGGCGCGCTGCATCGTCTCTCGGTTGAAATCCGGCCAGAACTCGTCGACGAACACGAACTCCGTGTAGGCGCATTGCCATAACAGGTAGTTGGAGAGACGCTGCTCGCCGCTGGTGCGGATGAGGAGATCGGGATCTGGAATGCCTTCGGTCGCGAGATAGCTTTCGAACAACTCTGGCGTGATGTTCTCCGGCGCCAGGCGCCCTTCCCTGACTGCCACCGCGAGGTCGCGCGCGGCGGCCGCCATTTCCTGGCGCGATCCGTAATTGAAGGCGACGACCAGAGTGAGGCCGGTATTCGACCGGGTGCGCTGCTCGGTCTCCTCGATAAGGGCAACGATATCGGCGGCGAGCCCCTGGCGCTCGCCGATGATCCTGATGCGGACATTCTCGCGATGCAGCTCGGCGACGTCCTGGCGCACGAAATGGCGCATGAGGTCGAGCAGGAAGGAGACCTCGGATGGCGGGCGCGACCAGTTTTCCGAACTGAAGCTGAAGATGGTCAGATATTCGATGCCCATCTCGCCCGCGGCCCTGACCGCGGTGCGCAGCGCTTCGACGCCCTTGCGGTGCCCGGCGGAGCGCGGCAGGCCCCGGGCATGCGCCCAGCGGCCATTGCAATCCATGATGATGGCGACGTGCTGCGGCATTGCCGTGTGGCCTGCGGGAATAGTCATCAATGGCCCCTCATGGTCTGGCGAGCTCTGCAGCCACTCAGACCTGCATGATCTCGCCTTCCTTCACCTTGAGCGCGGCATCGATTTCCTTGATCGTCTCATCGGTCATCTTCTGCACTTCGTCGGACTTGTCGCGGTGCTCGTCCTCGCTCATCTGGTGGCCCTTTTCGAGCGTCTTCAGATGATCCATGCCGTCGCGCCGCACATTGCGCACAGCCACGCGCGCCTTCTCGGCATATTGATGAGCGACCTTGACGAGCTCCTTGCGGCGGTCCTGCGTCAGGTCCGGCATGCGCAGGCGGATGACCTGGCCCTCGGTCTGCGGATTGAGGCCGAGATTGGACGCCCGGATCGCCTTTTCGACGGCGATGACGAGACCCCTGTCCCAGACCTGGATCGACAGCATGCGCGGCTCCGGCACGGTGACGGTCGCCACCTGGTTGAGCGGCATCGAGGCACCATAGGCATCGACATGGATGGGGTCGACAAGGCTCACTGCGGCGCGTCCGGTGCGCAGGCCGCCGAAGTCATGCTTGAGGGCCTCGACCGCGCCATGCATGCGGCGCTTGAGTTCCTTGGAATCGAACGGGTTTGGTTGTGCCATGGCGTTTCAGTCTTTCGTCACTATCGTATACTTGCCCGAGCCTTTCAGAACAGCCAGCACCGCGCCGGGCGTGCGGATGGAGAACACAACTACCGGAATCCCGTTGTCGCGTGCAAGCGCGATGGCCGCCGGGTCCATGATGCGCAGGTCGCGCGCCAGTATGTCGTTGAACGTAATGCGCTCGAAGCGTTTGGCGGAAGGGTCGGTCTTGGGATCGGCGGAATAGACGCCGTCGACGCTGGTGCCCTTGAACAGCGCGTCGCAGCCCATTTCGGCGGCCCTCAGGGCCGCACCCGTGTCGGTGGTGAAGAACGGCAGGCCGGTGCCGGCGGCACAGATCACCACCCTGCCCGCCTCGAGATGATGGACCGCCTTGGCGCGCGAATAGGTCTCGCAGACCGTCGGCATCGCGATGGCGGAGAGGACGCGGGCATCGATGCCCTTCCCCTGCAGGGCCCCCTGCATCGCCAGAGCATTCATGACGGTGGCCAATATTCCCATATGGTCGGCGCTGACCCGGTCCATGCCTTTGGCGGCCTGCGCCATGCCGCGGAAGATATTGCCGCCGCCAATGACCAGGCTGAGTTGGACACCGGTCTTCAGGGTCTCGGCAACCTCGCCGGCGACACGTTCGACGGTCGCCAGATCGATGCCGAAAGGCTGCGAGCCCATGAGGACTTCGCCCGAGACTTTCAGGAGGACGCGCTTGAAAGCGAGCTTGGCCATGTTCACCCGATCGAAAAAATGGAAGGACTTGAGGCAGATACCATATTTTTAAGGCTGGCTAACGCGATTCGTATTGGCTCCGGCGAAGGAGGTCAAATGCTGTTCAAAACCGCCAGTCTCGAAGGCATCCGCGAGGGCAGCATCACCCTGGCCTTCAGGCGCTGGCCGAAACCCCGCGTCAGGGCGGACAGTGAAGTCCGCACCGCTCGCGGTGTCGTCGCGATCACCGGCGTCGAGGCCGTGCCCCTGTCCGCCATCACCGGCCTGGATGCCCGCAAGGCCGGCTATGTGACGCGCGACGCGCTCATTCAAGAGCTCAGGAAATTCGGCAACGGCACCGTCTACAGGATCGGCTTGCGTTTCGCCGGCGGCGATCCGGCGTAGTGTTGCGCCAAAGGGTTCCGACGCGGAAGGATGAGGCGGACATCGCACGGCGGCTGGCGCGCCTCGACAAAGCAGGCAAGGACGATGCATGGACGGGAAATGTGCTGGCGCTCATTGCGCGTCATCCGGCGGTGCGGGCGGGCGATCTTGCTGCACAGCTCGGCTGGGAGACGCAGGCCTTCAAGATCAGGGTGCGCAAGCTCAAGGAGCTCGGCCTCACCGAAAGCCTGGAGACGGGCTACAGATTGTCGCCGCGCGGTGCCGCCTATCTCAAGGCAACACCGCGCCGGCCCATGTAGCTGATCAGGCGCCGGCCGCCTTGGCGACCTCGGCGGCGAAATCGTCTTCCTTCTTCTCGATGCCTTCGCCGAGCTGCATGCGCGTATAGGCGCTGAGCTTGACGGGCGCGCCGGCCTTGTTGGCGACTTCGGCGATAACCTGGCTCACCGACTTGGCGCCGTCATGGACATAGGCCTGCTCGAGGAGGCAATTCTCCTTGGCGTAGGATTTGAGGCCGCTCTCCATGATCTTCTCGAGCACCTTTTCGGGCTTGCCGGCATTCTTCTCGGCGAGAATGGCCTTCTCGCGGGCGATGGTCTCCTTCGGCACGCCGGCGAGGTCGAGGGCGACCGGGTTGGTCGCCGCGATGTGCATCGCCAGCATGCGCGCGAACTGCGCGAGCTCATCCTTCTTGCCGGTCGATTCGAGCGCCACGATCACGCCGATCTTGCCGAGGCCGGGTGCGATCTGGTTGTGCATGTAGCTGCCGATCACGCCGTCCTTGACGGCGACCGATGCGGTGCGGCGCACGCCCATGTTCTCGCCGATCGAGGCCACCATCTCGGCGACATATTCGGCAACCGCGTGCTTCGAGCCCGGATAATGCGCGACTTTCAGCTTCTCGGTCGAGCCATCCGCTTTCAGCGCGAGCTTGGCGATAGCGGCGACCATCGCCTGGAACTTGTCGTTGCGGGCGACGAAGTCGGTCTCCGAATTGACTTCGACAAGGGCGCCGGTATTGCCGTCGACGGCGACGCCGACGAGGCCTTCGGCCGCGACGCGGGTCGACTTCTTCGCCGCCTTGGCGAGGCCCTTGGCCCTCAGCCAGTCGACGGCGGCATCCATGTCGCCATTGGTGGCTGCAAGAGCAGCCTTGCAGTCCATCATGCCCACGCCGGTCTTCTCGCGCAGGTCCTTCACCATTGCTGCGGTGATCTCAGCCATAATTGTCCTCGTGAAATATCGGGAGTCCGCCCGTCGGGCGGACTCGCTCGTGATCAGTGATCAGGCGTTGGCGGCTTCCGGCAGATCCTCGCCCTGAGGATTCTCGGATTCGCCGATGTCGCGACCGCCGCCACGCTGGGCCTGCGAGATGCCCTCGATGCAGGCGCGGCTGATCAGGTCGCAATAGAGCGTGATGGCGCGGCCGGCATCGTCATTGCCCGGGATCGGATAGGTGACGCCCGCCGGGTCGCAGTTGGTGTCGAGGATCGCGACGACCGGAATGCCGAGACGGTTGGCTTCCTTGATCGCCAGCTGCTCCTTGTTGGTGTCGATGACGAAGAGGATATCGGGCGTGCCGCCCATGTCCTTGATACCGCCGAGCGCCTGCTCGAGCTTGTCCTTCTCGCGGGTGAGATGGAGCAACTCGCGCTTGGTCAGGCCCTGGCCTTCCTTCGACACGGTCTCCTCGAGCTGGCGCAGGCGCTTGATCGAGTTGGAGATCGTCTTCCAGTTGGTCAGCGTGCCGCCGAGCCAGCGTGAATTGATATAGTACTGGGCCGACTTCTTCGCCGCATCGGCGATCGCGTCCTGGGCGGCGCGCTTGGTGCCGACGAACAGCACGCGGCCGCCGCGGGCGATCGTGTCCGAAACCGCGAGCAGCGCCTGATGCAGGAGCGGCACGGTGTGGGCGAGATCGATGACGTGGATGCCGTTGCGCGATCCATAGATGAAGGACTTCATCTTGGGATTCCAACGGTGGGTCTGGTGACCGAAGTGAACGCCCGCTTCGAGGAGCTGGCGCATGGTGAATTCTGGCAGAGCCATCTGCGACTTTCCTTTTCCGGTTGATCCGCCGCGAATGATGTGACCGGATGATCCGGCACCGGAGGGACGAAGCACTATGTGGGGAACCGAAGCTCCCGTGTGTTTCATCCCGCATTCGCGTGTGAGTTAACGGCGGGCCTTATACGGAAGCCGCCCCCCGAATACAAGGGTTTTCAGGGACCTCACCCGCCCCTCGGAAACACCCTCTTGGCCTCGACTAACATTTTTGCGTAGTCTTTCCAAAACGGGCGCCCAAAAGCCCGATCTGGAGGGGACACATGGCACGACGGGCAAAGCGGCAGAAACTCACAAGTCTTTCAGATATCTACAAATTCTTCCGGCATAACCAGACGCCGATCTATTTCCTCTCCCCCACCCCCTATAACCTCCTCGGCCTCGGGCGATGGATCAACAAGTTCGAATACATCAACTTCTTCGACGCCTTCGACGGAACCCACCCCAAGATCACGGTGCCGCGCGAGCATGGCCCGCACGAATTCCGCTCGATCGAGGACGTGAACAACTATCTGTTGCGCCACAAGGAAGTCAGGGCCCGGATCGCCGAGCGCGGCAAGGGCCTCCTCGTCCTGGTGATGCTCGATGAGGAGACCGAGAAGCTCGCCAAGGAACTCGGCCTCAAGATCGCGCTGCCGCCGGTCAAGCTGCGCAAGCATATCGACAGCAAGATCGTCACCACCCAGCTCGGCAACGAGGCCGGGATCAAAAGTGCGCCAAATACCCTCGGTAAAGCAAATACTTATGCCGAACTCTTGAAGCTCGCTCAGAAGGCGAAATTGGGCAAGGATCTGGTCGTCCAGACGCCCTATGGCGATTCCGGCCGGACCACCTTCTTCATCAAGAGCGAGGCCGACTGGAACAAATACCACGACAAGATCGAGGGTGAGCAGCTCAAGGTCATGCGGCGGATCAACCACTTGCCGGGCACGGTCGAGGCGGTCGCCACCCGGCATGGCACCCTGGTCGGCCCCTTGCAGACCGACATCACCGGCTTTGCCGAGGTCACGCCCTATAAGGGCGGCTGGTGCGGCAATGACGTGTTTGTCGGCGGCCTCGACAAGGAGCGCAAGGCCGTCACCCGCATGGCGCAGAAGCTCGGCGACCGGCTCTACAAGGCCGGCTACAAGGGCGCCTTCTGCATGGATTTCCTCATCGATACGGATACACGCGAAGTCTATCTGGGTGAGATCAATCCGCGCGTCTCGGGCGCCTCACCCCTCACCAATCTCATCACCTCGACCTATGGCGGCTGCCCGATCTATCTCTTCCACATGCTGGAATTCATGGATGTCGACTGGGAGATCGACCTGGCGCAGGTGCAGAAGCGCTGGACCGAATATGACAACTGGAGCCAGCTCATCCTCAAATATCCGGTCGACCGGGTCGAGATGATTACCAAGGCCCCCGCCTCCGGCATCTGGCAGATCAACGATGACGGGAACATCACCCTCATCCGTAAGTCGATCGACTGGTTCCTCGTGTCAGGCGAGAACGAGGCCTTCTACCTGCGCGTCTATACCGCCGGTGATTACCGCTATCATGGCGCCGATATGGGCATACTCGTGTCGCGCGGGCGCATGCAGACCGACGACCGAAAGTTGAAGGAGCGCGCCAAGCAATGGGTCGAGGCGATCTACCGGCATTTCGACGCCATTCCGCTGGAGGGATCATCGGCTCCGACGCCGCCGCCCGCGGACAGCGTTAACAAGATGTTCTGAGCCACCGCTGATTTCCGTCAAATTCATAATCATTTGGTGACAGCAAACCGGTAGCCTTGCGCGCGGGGGCAGGTAAGGCAATGGATCTCCGCGCACTTCTTAGGCGCTTCGGGCGCAAGGGAACACTCGAATTCTGGATGGCACTGATGGCCGGTGCCGCCCTCCTCGCGACCATCGGCGTGGTGTTCTATTCGCTCAACCATCTGGCCGGCGAAGTCGACCGCACCGATCGCTTGCTGACACGCCAGACGGCGGAAGCGGCGATCAAATCCTTCCTCCAGAAACTCGAAGACGGCCATCAGGACTATGCGCGCTGGGACGACGCCGCGACCAGCCTCTATGGCGCTCCCGATCCCGATTTCGTGCAGAGCGGCTATACCGATTCGACCGCGACCGGCATCATCTTCGACACCGCCTTCCTGATCGACGAGAACGGCAAGGATCTGTTTGCCCTGCGCGACGGCACGTCGATCGCCGTCACCTCGAAGGACTATTTCGGCGCTCCGCTCGAACGCCTCATCAGGCGCAGCGACGGACCGCGCGGACAATATGCTTCGGCGACCGGCTTCTTCAAGACACCGGACGGGATTGCTGCGGTCGCCGTCGGCCCGGTCGTGCCGTTCTCCTATGGCGCCGCCATGCCACCCGGCCAGAAGCGCATCCTGGTGATCGCCCGGCATCTGTCGACCGCCACGGTCAGGCGGCTCGGCGAGGAATTCGTCATCGCCGGCTTCGGCTTTGCCGATGCCGGGCTGCCGGCCGGACAAGGCATCGTGCTGGCCGACCCCGCCGACGCGCCGATCGGCAGGCTGATGTGGACCATCAAGACGCGCGGGTCCGATGTGCTCGCGACCATCAGTCCGGCGGTCGCCACCATCCTCACCCTGCTGTCGCTGATCATGATGGCGGTCGTCGTCACCGCCTGGACCAATCTGCGCGCCACGATGCGCAGCCAGCAGGAAGCCGAGCATGCCGCCTCGCATGATTTCCTCACCGGACTGCCCAACCGGGCCTCGCTGCTCGCCACCGCGATCGGCGATGAGAAGACCTTGCGCATGCAGCACGATGTCTGTGTCGTCTTCCTCGACCTCGACGGCTTCAAGGACGTGAACGACACGCATGGCCATTTCGCCGGCGATCGGGCCCTCCTCGGCTGCGCGGCGGGTTTCAGCCATATCAGCGCCGGCAAGGGCCTGCTGGCCCGCGTCGGCGGCGACGAGTTTGCCTTCCTGACCACCGGGCCCGAGGCTCAGAGTACCGCCAGCAAGGTCGCCGAGCAGTTCATCGAATTCCTGAAAGAGCCGCTGAGGACGCCCAAGGGCGATCTGCGCCTCGGCACCAGCGTCGGCATCGCCTCGGGCTGTTCCAAGGACACGACCATCCACGAGCTTCTGCGCCGCTCCGACATCGCCATGTACGAAGCCAAGAAGCTCGGCGGCAACCGCGTCGCCCATTACGACGCCGATATCGATGCCCGCATGCAGGAACGCGCCGGCCTGACCCATCATCTGCGCGAAGCGCTGGGGAACGGCGAAATCTCGGTCGCCTACCAGCTTATCGTCGATGCATCGACGCATGAGCCGAAAGGCGTCGAGGCGCTGGCGCGCTGGACGATGTTCGACGGGCGCGCGATCCGGCCCGACATCTTCATCTCGCTCGCCGAGGAAGGCGGCCTCATCGATATCCTCGGCAATCATGTGCTGCGGCGCGCCTGCATGGATGCGCTCGCCTGGCCGTCCTTCCACCTGTCGGTCAACGTGTCGCCGGTCCAGTTCCGCAATCCGCGATTCGACGACATGGTCGGCCAGGTGCTGGCCGAGACCGGGTTCCCGCCGACGCGGCTCGAACTCGAGATCACCGAGCGGCATCTGATGATCGAGCCCGATATCGCGCTCGCGGTCATGCGGCGGCTGAAGGAGCGGGGCGTCTCGATCGCACTCGATGATTTCGGCACCGGCTATTCGAGCATCGGCTATCTGCGCACTTTCCCCTTCGACCGGCTGAAGCTCGACCGCTCGATCTGCTCCGACATCACGATCAGCGCCAATGTCCAGCAACTCGTCCAGGGCACGATCGCGATCGCCCGTTCGATGGGGCTGAAAGTCACCGCGGAAGGCATCGAGGACGAGTTCCAGGCGAAGTTCCTGCGCCTCGCCGGATGTGAATTCCTGCAGGGCTTCTTCTTCAACCGGCCGATGCCGGCATCGCAGATCAGTCCCAGGATTCTGGAAGAGGCCTAGGCCAGGGCTTCGCCGGCGCCCGGCTAGTTCACCAGGCTGCGGCGAACGGGGAGCGTGTGCACGTTGCGCGGGGCGGGCGCATCGACGCGGCGCGGCGTCGCCAGAACCCCGAGCGAATCGAGATAGGCCTGATCGAACCGCGACCGGTCATAGACCGGAAAATCGACAGTGCGGTCACGGAAGCTCTTGGCCATCTGGCCGAGCCCCCTGATGCCGCGCTCGCGCGAACGGCGCACCAGTCCCATGTCGATCTCGATCGGGATGATCTGCTCGGTCGTGTCGCCCATGAACAGAGCGCGGCCTGTGGGATCGAACACGCAGGAGCGGCCATTGCCGCCGGCGCCGAGCCCGTTCACATCGAAGATATAACACTGCATCATCGCCGAGGTCGCGTGGCTGATGGCGATGTCGACATCGCGGTCGATCGTGTGGGTCATCACCGGATGCAGGATGACATCGACGCCCATGGCTGTGAGCTGGCGCGACGTCTCGGGGAACCAGATGTCGTAGCAATTGAGGACGCCGAACTTGCCGACGCCTTCGATGTCGAAGGTGAGGAACTCCTTGCCGGCCTGAACCCCCTGCTCCAGTGGCAGGAACGGGAACATCTTGCGGTAGCGTCCGACTATGTCGCCTTCCGGGTTGATCACCGAGGTGGTGTTGTAGATGCCGCCGTCGCGGCGCTCATACATGGAGCCGTTGACGATCCAGATGCGGTGATGGCGGGCCATGTCGCGGAACGCGTCTTCGGACGATCCCGGCAGCGGCTGGGCATGCTGCAGCAGCGGACCGAAGCAGGCGAGTTCGGAGAACATCACCATCTGCACCCAGGGGAACAGATGCATCGTCAGATCGACGCGCTGGCGCATGGCATCGATATTGGATCCGTGGCCCAGCTGCATCTGGATGCCGGCAATGGCAAAAGGCGTCATGATCGCTAAAACCTCGCTTAAAATTCCTTACGCAACGTTATAGTGTTCCCTGCCTGACTCGGGGGATGTTGTAGCTGGGCTTGCAAGTTCAAGGCAAAGATTTTGTGATGAAGGGAACATTACATTCAGGCCTGCGTCTCATCGACCTTTTTCCCTGAGAAAACATAGCGTTGGTAGATATACCCAATCCCGACCAGGAAGAGGCCGAGACCGAGGAATGAGGCGACTTTGTAGAGCCCGCCCAGTGCCGCCACGTCGGACAGGAACACTTTGCAGACCGTGAGAATCAGGATGGCAAGCGCCCCATGCCGGAGCCATGGCGCTTTCCGCCACAGGCCGACACCGAGCAGGACGAAGGACGACAGCAGCCAGACCACCGAATAGGCATAATACTCGGCATCGGTCCTGGCCCAGAGATCGAGGACCGGTCCCTGGAAGGCGCGCTTCGTCTCGAGCGTGATCCAGGTGAGGACGAGGATCAAGGCGAGCGCGAAGAGGATGGTGCGCAGCTGTGGCAGCTGAGGAACGGGCGGCGCCGCATAGGCAATGAGGCCAATGAGCACCGCGGGCGCCAGATAGGCGACCAGCAGCACATTGAAGATCGGATAGGTCCCGATGCTCTCATAGCTGAACAGCGGGCTGAGGACGAGGACCTGGCCGATGACGACGCCGGCAAGCCCCAGTCCGATGAGGATGATCGACCACCATTTGTCGATCGGCCGGGCGGATGAAGCATAGGCGCGCAGCCGCCACCAGCCGGCGCCCAGCCAGACCAGCGTGTGCAGCGAGAGTTCGAACAGGTTGAGCTCTTCGGCGGCGATCCGCCCTTCGGTGAATATCCTGATTTCCAGCGCCACGAGCAGCAAGGCGAAGACGAAGGCGCCGCTCTCCATGACGCTGACGGTGAGGTCGCTCAGCCTCTGCTTGAACACGAGGCCCGCGGCGAAGAAGGCGAGTGCCGGAATGCCATAACCATAGAGGATCCACTGCGTCCCCAGAGCGTGGTTGGTCTCATAGCTCAGCACATAGGGGTTGAGCGCCAGCCGCGCCAGGATGACGGCCGCGACGACGAGCGCCAGTCTGCGCAGTTCCTTGAGATCGAGTGACTTCTCGAGCCAGGCCAGTGCCGGAAGCTGCAAGGCGAGGGCGACGGTGAGCCAGGCCTCTCGGAAGACGAAAGCGAAGGCGAAGCTGACGCCGGCGATGGCGGCCGATGCATAGAAGCCGAGCGCCAGGCGGTATGGACGCTCCTCCCGCCTTCGGTTGAGGGCGCCGGCCAGCGACACGGCAAGGCCGGCCGCGGCGGTGGCGGTGATCGCCCACAGGAGATCGGTAGTGAAGAACCGGCTCCGCGCATAGGCGGCGGCGAGGATGAGGGCCGCGCCGAGCAGCGAAATGCCGGCCCAGACGAACGGGCGGACGCTGCCGCGCAACAGGAGGAAGCCGAGGCCCGCGATCAGGGCGCCGCCAAAGAGATGCGAGAGGACGAAGCCCTTGGCCTCTGGCGTGAACAGGGCTCCGGCCGGCGCGATGATGTTGCCGGCATCCGCATCATAGAGAAGCTGGCCCAGTATGCCTTCCGGATCCCAGGCGAGGAGCACGAGAAAGAGGAGTGCGGCCGCATGGGCGATCAGGCCGTCGAAGCGCTCAAAGCGCCGGCCGGCATAGGCCAGCGCCACGGCGCCGGTCGCCCCGAGCCCCAGGCTCACCATCGGCGTATTGGCAAAATGGGCGCCGAGCCCCAGGAGAGCCACGCTACCCGTCGCCGCCAGCCAGAAATTGAATTCGGGACCATCCGGCTGGTGCGGCTTCTGCCAGATCACCGGCGCGTCGTCGGGCGTCAGCCTGAGCGCCAGCCAGAGCGCGGCCGCGCTCAGCACGGCGAGGAAGGCGGCGATGATCAGGATGTCGCGCGCCTGCATGAAGCCCAGCAGGATCCAGGCGCCCGACCACAGAAGCCCGCCGATCGTCGCGCCATAAGCCAGCCAGCCCCAGCCGCGATAGATGACGACCGCATAGGCGGCCGCGACGATGAGCGCCAGATAGGCGAAGAGGATCCCGGCATTTGGATCGGATGACGATACCAGTGCCGGCGTGGCGAAGCCGGCGAGCAATCCTATGATCGCCACGATCGGACTGTGCAGGGCGGCCAACGCAAAGGCGACCAGGGCCACGATGGCAAGGCCAATGAAGGCGACCGTCGGGCTCAACAGGCCGAGCAAGGCATAGGCCGCGTAGATGCTGGCGAAGCTGATGAACAGGCCGGCGCTGGTCAGGGCGCCCGGCACATAGTCCGGCTTGAGCGAAGCCAGTTGCTTCTGCACCGGGCGGCGGCGCAGCCATTCACCGGCCAAGGTGAGTGCTATGCCGAGGACGAGGCCGAAGCTCGCGCGCATGGCGGGCGTCAGCAAGGCATTGTCGATCGAATATTTGATGAGGAAGATGCCGGCCAGCACCAAAGCGACGGCGCCCAGCCACACGAGCCAGCGCGACGTCAGACGCTCCTCGATTCCGGCACGCGGCGGAGGTGGCGCGGGCGGCGGTGAAGGTTCTGCCGCTGCGATGGGCTCGACCGCCTCGATGTCCGCTTCAGGTACCGCCTCGGCTTCCGCCACCTTTTTGTCCGCCTGGCTCGCCGCGGCCCAGACTCGTCCGGGCGCTGCGGCCGGTGGTTCCTCGACAGTTGGTGCCTCGTCGGTGGCGGCAGGTGTGCCCTCCTCGGCAACGGCGCCCGGCTGGTAGTGAGCGAGCTTGCTTTCCAGCGCCGCGATCTTGCGGCGCAGCTGGCCCGTCCGGCTCAAGGCCACAAGGGAAAGGATGAGCGGGGCGAAGAATATGCCCAGCCCGATCAGGGTCACAAGAGCGATGAAGCCGTCATCCATGGAATCGGAGTTTACGCGAAGACCATGTCACGTAACCAGAGCCGCGTTCAGGCATTCGCTTCCGGCGGCAGGAAATCGACCTCGTGTTGCGCGGATATCCGCACCGCCTCCATCGGATCGGCGACATTGTGCAGGTTGTCGAACAGCTTCGCCAGCATGCGGGCGGGCGATACCCAGAACAGCGCCCGGGCCGGCTTGTCGGATTTGTTGAAATAGCCATGCGGAATGCCGCGTGGCATGCGCACCAGGTCGCCGGCCTTCGCTTTCATCCACTTGCCGTCGAGCTTGAGATCGAGCTCGCCCTCCTGCACCAGGATGAATTCGTCCTGGGTCGGGTGGACATGCACCGGTACGAACTGCCCGGGCGCGCTATTGGTCTCGAAGGCAAAGCTCGACGCGCACACGGCCTTCGGAAAATAGAGCTGGCCCAGAATGTTCCAGCTCTTGCCGCCAAAGCCCGCGCCATTGGCGGTGATACCCTTCTCCAGATCTTCGGCCATCCCAACTCCTCCCTATTTTCCCGGGCCCAACAGAGCCTCGCGCCTCTTAAGGCTTTCAGCCGGCCACAGTTTATTCATTTCGTAATAGATATCAAAGGCCGGGACATCATCGGAGAGGTTGACCCAGGGCAGTTTCGAGCGCGTGAAGATATGGGCGCCGGGCTTGAAGGCGGCTGCGTCATCGAGCGTGCTGATGCGCACGAAGCGCAAGGGCCTGCGGCCATAGTCGCTCCACAAAGCGATTTGGCACTCGGGACAGCGATAGATATCATGCGGGCGGCCGCTTTCGGTCGGCATGCTCACGGCTTCCGGCTTGCCTTTGAGCAATTCGATGCGGTCCGCCTCGATGACGCCATTGATCACGAAGGCGCTGCCGGTCTGGCGCTGGCAATCGCGGCAATGGCAGCAATTCACGAACATCGGCGGCGTCTTCAGCCTGAAGCGCACAGCACCGCAGAAGCAGCCGCCTTCGAGATTGCGAGCCCCCGTCATGGTCACAGATCCTGCACGTCGATGACGCCTGAGATCGCCTTGATGGCGCCCTTGATCTGCGGCGTCACGGTGAACTTGTTGCCGAGCACCACTTCGACCTCACGCCCCTTGTCCATCTGCAGAACGAGCCTTACCGGCGCCTTGCCGCCATTGCTCAGGCGCTGGGCGATCGAATCGATCGGCTTCGCATCGCGCACGAAAATGGTGAGGCCCGAAGTGATCTGGGCGGCGGCTTTTTCGAGTTCCTCGACGCCCTGAAGGCGCAGGCGCACCTCTTCGCCGTCGACATCGGCCTCGACGCGCACCAGAACCGCCTTGCCGGGCTCGAGCATGTCGCGCGACGCGGCGAGCGTGTCCGAAAAGCAGATCGTCTCGAACTGGCCGGTCGGGTCGGAGAAGCCGACAAAGGCGAATTTGTTGCCGGATTTCGAGCGCCGTTCCTGGCGATGGGTGATCGTGCCGGCGAGCTTCGCCGCGGTCGCCCCCTTGGTCAACGCCTTGTCATGGAATGACGTCCAGGTGTCGACGCCGAGACGTTGCAGCCGCGTCATATAGTCGTCGAGCGGATGGCCGGAGAGATAGAACCCCACCGCCTCGAACTCATGCGAGAGACGGTCCATCGGCAACCAGGCCTCGCGCACCGGCAAGGCGACATCCTCCTTGCGTCCGGACGCCTGGCCGAAGAGATCATGCTGGCCGGCCTCGGCTTCGGCCGTGGTGCGGTTGGCCATGGCGAGAATGGCGTCGACGCCGTCGAACACCTGCGCCCGGTTGGGCTGCAGGTCGTCGAAGGCGCCCGCCTTGACCAGGCTTTCCAGTGCCCGGCGGTTGAGGACATGCGCATCGATGCGGCGGGCGAAGTCGCCGAGCGAAACGAAAAACCCTTCGGCCTCACGTTTGGCCACCAGGTGTTCGATGGCGCCGGCGCCGACATTCTTGAGCGCCGAGAGCGAATAGAGCACCGCCGCGTCCTTCACCGCGAAATCGACCTGCGAGGTGTTGACCGACGGCGGAACGATCCTGACGCCGATGCGCTGCGCCTCCTGGCGGAAGACCTGCAGCTTGTCGGTATTGCCCATATCCAACGACATCGAGGCGGCGAGGAACTCTACCGGATGATTGGCCTTCAGATAGGCCGTCTGATAGCTGATATAGGCGTAAGGTGCCGAGTGCGACTTGTTGAAGCCGTATTCGGCGAACTTGGCGCAAGCATCGAATATATTGGTGGCGATCGACGGGTCGACGCCGCGCTCGACCGCACCCTTCAGGAAGTGCTCGCGCTGCGCATCCATTTCCGACTTGATCTTCTTGCCCATGGCGCGGCGCAAAAGATCGGCCTGGGCCAGCGTGTAGCCGGCAAGATCCTTGGCGATCTGCTGCACCTGCTCCTGATAGGTGATGACGCCGAACGTCTCCTTCAGGATCGGCTCGAGCGCCGGATGCATGTATTCGATGGGCTCGCGACCGAGCTTGCGCGCGCAGTACAGTGGAATGTTGGCCATCGGGCCTGGACGGTAGAGCGCGACGAGCGCGATCAGGTCCTCGAAGCGATCGGCGCGCATCTGGCGCACCGCATCGCGCATGCCCGAACTTTCCAGCTGGAACACACCCACCGTGTCGCCCTGCCCGAGCATATGGTAGGTCGCGGGATCGTCGAACGGAATCTTGTTGGCGTCGAAATCGGGAACGCGCTGGCGGATCAGCCTCTGCGCCTTGTCGATGATGGTGAGCGTCTTGAGGCCGAGGAAGTCGAACTTCACCAGGCCCGCCTTCTCGACATATTTCATGTTGAACTGGGTGGCCGGCAGCGACGAGCGCGGGTCGCGATAGAGCGGCACCAGCTCTTCAAGCGGCCGATCGCCGATGACGATGCCGGCGGCATGCGTCGAGGCATGCCGGTAGAGACCTTCGAGCTTGAGCCCGATCTCCAGCATGGTGCGCACGGTCCCGTCCTTGTCGCGCTCTTCCTTGAGGCGCGGCTCGCCGTCGATGGCCTGCGCCAGGCTCACCGGATTGGCCGGATTCATCGGAATGAGTTTGCATAGGCGGTCGACCTGGCCATAGGGCATCTGCAGCACGCGGCCGACATCACGCGTGACCATGCGGGCCTGCAGCTTGCCGAAGGTGATGATCTG
>CAZICN010000045.1:0-21025 GCA_964537655.1 uncultured Aestuariivirga sp. | reverse complement strand
CCGCCTTCGGCGGCGGAGGGAGAAACCGGCAAACATTGCATCGCCCGCGATCATCGGTTAGAAGCCGCGGCAACTCCACTCATCGGTAAACGGAACCCTGATGGCGCGTCAGTTCATCTATCATATGCACGGCCTCTCCAAAGCCTATGCGGGCGGCAAGAAGGTCCTCGACAATGTCAACCTGTCCTTCTACCCGGACGCCAAGATCGGCGTGCTCGGCCCCAACGGCTCGGGCAAATCGACGCTGTTGCGCGTCATGGCGGGGCTCGACACCGAGTTCACCGGCGAGGCCTGGGTGGCCGAGGGGGCGACCGTCGGTTATCTCCAGCAGGAGCCGCAGCTCGACCCGCAGCTCAACGTGCTGGGCAATGTGATGGAAGGGGTCGCCGCCAAGAAGGCCATTCTCGATGAATATAACGCGCTGATGGCGGATTATTCGGACGAGAACGCCGAGAAGGCCGCCGTCCTCCAGGACAAGATCGATGCGCAGAATCTGTGGGATCTCGAAAGCCAGGTCGAGCAGGCGATGGACGCCATGCGCTGCCCGCCGGGCGATGTCATGATCGACAATCTCTCGGGCGGCGAGCGCCGTCGCGTGGCGCTTACCCAGCTCCTGCTCGCCAAACCTGATCTCCTGCTGCTCGACGAGCCGACCAACCATCTCGATGCCGAAAGCGTCAATTGGCTCGAGCATCACCTGCGCGACTATCCGGGCGCCATCCTGATCGTCACCCATGACCGCTACTTCCTGGACAATGTGACAGGCTGGATCCTCGAACTCGACCGCGGCCGCGGCATTCCCTATGAGGGCAACTACTCGGCCTATCTCGGCCAGAAGGCCAAGCGCTTCGCCCAGGAAGCGCGCGAGGACGCGGCGCGCCAGAAGGTGCTCGAGCGCGAGCAGGCCTGGATCGCCTCCTCGCCCAAGGCGCGGCAGGCCAAGTCCAAGGCGCGCTTCAAGGCCTATGACGAGCTCGTCACGGCGAACGAGAACCGCCTCAAATCGACGACGGCGCAGATCATCATTCCGCCGGGCGAGCGCCTCGGCACCAATGTCATCGACATCGAGGGCCTGTCGAAGGCCTATGGCGACCGGCTGCTCATCGACGATCTCACCTTCAAGCTGCCGCCCGGCGGCATCGTCGGCGTGATCGGTCCGAACGGGGCCGGTAAGACCACGCTGTTCCGCATGCTGACCGGCCAGGAGAAACCGGATTCAGGCACGATCAAAATCGCCGAGACCGTGCATCTGGGCTATGTCGACCAGAGCCGCGATGCGCTCGATCCCAACAAGACGGTGTGGGAAGAGATCTCGGGCGGCAATGACATCATCTATCTCGGCAAGCGCGAGATCAATTCGCGCGCCTATACCGGTTCGTTCAATTTCAAGGGCGGCGACCAGCAGCAGAAGGTCGGCACGCTGTCGGGCGGCCAACGCAACCGCGTGCATCTGGCAAAGATGCTCAAATCGGGGGCGAATGTGCTGCTCCTCGACGAGCCGACCAACGACCTCGACACCGAAACGCTCGCCGCCCTCGAAGAAGCGCTCGAGGATTTCGCCGGCTGCGCCGTCATCATCAGCCACGACCGCATGTTCCTCGACCGGCTCGCCACCCACATGCTCGCTTTCGAGGGCGACAGCCATGTCGAATGGTTCGAGGGCAACTTCCAGGACTATGAGGACGACAAGAAGCGCCGGCTCGGCGAGGATTCGGTGATGCCGAAGCGCATCAAATACAAGCAGTTCACGCGGTAATTTGCAGGCGAACTGGACTGCGTGGATATTCCGGAACTGGCGGTTTTGGACGGGCCACTTTCTCTCTATCCTCCAGGCTGACAGCCGAAGGATGCCGCCATGTATGTTCCGCCCGCCTTTCGTGAAGACGACGCTCAAACCCTGCATGGACTGATGCGGGCGGCACGGCTCAGCAATCTGGTGACCGCCACCGCCGATGGCCCCATCGCAACGCCCCTGCCGCTCTTTCTCTCGGAAGCGGAAGGCGAGCAGGGCGTGCTCTATGGCCATGTCGCCAGGGCCAATGCGCAATGGAGCACGCCCGTGATCGGCGAAAGCCTTGCCATCTTCATGGGCCCCGACGCCTATGTCACGCCGTCCTGGTACGAATCGAAGGCCCTGCATGGCAAGGTGGTGCCGACCTGGAACTATGCCGCGGTCCATGCCTATGGGCCGGTCGAGTTCTTCGACGATGAGCAACGTCTGCTCGATGTGGTGACGCGCATCACGACGCTCCATGAAGCTTCGCGCGCCCAGCCCTGGAGCGTCAGCGATGCACCGCAAGCCTATATCAAGGCGCAGTTGCGCGGCATCGTCGGCCTGCGCATGCCGATCACGCGCCTCGAAGGCAAACGCAAGATGAGCCAGAACCGAAATGCCGAAGACCGGGCCGGCGTCGCCAAGGGACTGGCCGGGAGCGAGCGGGTGATCGACCGCGTCGTCGCCGGACTCATCCCGACCGAGAGACGGGACTAAGGCTAAGCCGCGCGAGCGTCCACCCGGCTCTTTTCCGCGGCGAAGGGGCTGAGGCCCAGCCATTTCTGCATCGAGCGCGCGATCGCCGGATCGCCCGTGATATCGAGCGCCCCTGAATCCACTTCCTTGTCGACCGTCGAGAGGCCCATCCAGATCGCCGTCATGACCCTGAGGGAGCCGGTGACCGAAAGGTCGATCTCATGACCCGGATCGACGAGGCAGAGATCGACGAGACCTTTGTCGACGACCAGCCACCAATGACGCCGTGGCCCCTCGAGTTCCGGATACTCGAAATGGATGGTGCAGCGCGCTTCGGGCAAGGGATCGGGATCGAGATGGCGGCGCATGTCCCACATGAGGAGAGACGGATCGAGATTGTTCAGCGACAGCTTCGATTCGACCCAGCGCTGTCCCCAATTGCCCAGCGACATCACCAGAGGCCGCAGCTCCTCGCCGGCCTCGGTCAGCACATAGTCCACGCCGCCCGACTGCTTCGTGGGACGGGTATAGATGATGCCGGCTTTCTTCAGTTCCTTCAGCCGCTTGGAGAGCAGGGTGGGCGACATGCGCGGCACGCCGCGCCTGATGTCGTTGAACCGTGTGCTGCCGCACAACACCTCGCGCAGTACGAGGGCTGTCCAGCGGGTGCAAAAAACCTCTGCCGCCATGGCGACCGGGCAAAACTGCCCATAACTGCCTTGTTCCACAATCGTCTCCTGTGGGTCAGGCCCTCGGCGCGGACGCTACGCCAAAGCCCGGCTGAGTGTCCAGTACAGTTTTTGGACCGAATCCCGGCGGCCCGGTGCTGGAGCAGGCCAGTACAGTTCCGTGACTAGAATTACGTAAGGTCCGGTGGAATGATGGGTTCGAGAGGCTTTCCAATCCAGAGGTTTTCATGGCCCAGATTCAACCCATTCACGCACCTAAGCCTGCCGACATCGCCCAAACGGCGCTGCACCTGGGCAAGCGGTTTGCGGCGCTGGCGCAGCAAGACGAGGACATCTTCGTCGCCGACAATATCAAGGCGCTGAAGGAAGCGGGGCTCGTCGAAGCCGGCGTGCCCAAGGAACTGGGCGGCGGCGGCGCTTCCGTCGACGACCTCGCCGAGATGCTGCGCATCCTGGCGCGCCACTGCGCCTCGACGGCGCTCGCCTTTTCGATGCACACGCACCAGGTCGCCATACCGGCCTGGCGCTGGAAACATCAGAAGGTCACCGCGGTCGAGCCGCTGCTCAAGCGCGTCGCCCAGGAACGCATCATTCTCCTGTCGAGCGGCGGTTCGGACTGGATCGCGGGCTCCGGCAAGGCCGAGAAGGTCGAGGGCGGTTATCGCGTCACGGCGCGCAAGGTCTTCACGTCCGCGGCGCCGATCGGCGACCTCCTGATGACCGGCGCCATCGCCGATGGCGAAGTCCTGCATTTCGGCATCCCGATGAACTCGCCGCATGTCAAGGTTCTGGACAACTGGCGCACGCTCGGCATGCGCGGCACCGGCTCGCATGACGTTGTGATCGACGGTCATGTCGTTCCCGACGCGGCGATCGCGGTCAAGCGCAAGGCCGGCGAATGGCACCCGCTGTTCCAGATCATCGCGACGATCGCCTTCCCGCTGGTCTATTCGGTCTATCTGGGCGTGGCCGAAAGCGCGCGCGACATCGCGGTCGATCTCGCCAGGAAGCGGCGGCCGGACCACACTGTCCTGTCGCTGGTCGGCCAGATGGAGACGGCGCTGCGCGCGGCGCAAATGGCGCGCGAGGCGATGCTGGCCCAGGTCAGGCGCAACGCGCCCTCAGCCGACACCATCAATGAAGTGATGATCGCGCGCCAGCTCGTCGGACAGAATGCGATCCGCACGGTGGAGCTGGCCATGGAGGCGGCGGGCGGAGCCGGTTTCTACCGCGCCCAGAAGCTCGAGAAGCATTTCCGCGACATCCAGGGTGCGCGCTATCATCCGCTGCAGGCCGGCCCCCAGGCCGAGTATGCCGGCGCCATGGCGCTTGGCCTGCCGATCGACAAGATCTTCTGACGACCAACGATTGGTGATGTCAAGAAACGCGGTCACATCCGCGTTTCTTGGCTGACCTGCGCAAGTGCCGAGGTGATCCTGTCGGCCGGCCATGTCATAAGTGGGCTATGGCTGACTGGTCGCCCGAGCAGTATCTCAAATTCGCCGACGAGCGCACGCGTGCCGCGCGCGACCTCCTGGCGCAAGTGCCGATCGAAAGTCCGCGGCTCGTCTATGATCTGGGCTGCGGGCCGGGCAATTCGACCGAGCTCCTGATCGAGCGCTATCCGGGTGCCCGCATCATCGGCGTCGATTCATCGCCCGGCATGCTGGCCAAGGCGCGGCACTCCTATCCGCAGGCGAGCTTCGTCGAGGGCGATCTCAAGAACTGGCAACCCGGCGAGAAGGCCGATCTCCTCTTCGCCAATGCCGTCTTCCAGTGGGTGCCGGACCACCTGCAGGTCCTGCAGCGGCTGCTCGGCACCTTGCCGAAAGGCGGCGTGCTCGCCGTCCAGATGCCCGACAATCTCAACGAACCCTCGCATGTTGCCATGCGCGAAACGGCCCTTGCCGGCGAATGGGCGGACAAGCTCAAGAGCCTCGGGCGTGGCCGCGACCGCTTGCCGACGCCCAATGCCTATTACAGTGCTCTCAAGCCTCATGCGGCGCGGATCGATATCTGGCATTCGATCTACAACCATCCCCTCGAGGGCGCGGCTGGCATCGTCGAATGGGTGAAAGGCACGGGTCTCAAGCCCTTTATCGATCCGCTGGATGAAGCCGAACGCCGGGCCTATCTCGCTCTCTATCAGGAGCGCATCGCCAGGGCCTATCCGGTCGAACACGACGGCAAGGCGCTGCTGCGCTTTCCGCGACTGTTCATCGTCTGCGTGAAGTAGAAGCAGATCGGCCGCACCGACCGTCAGTCGTCGTCCTTGGGTACCCATTTGCGGATCTCGCGCAAATGATGATCGGGCTTCGCGCCCTTGATGTCACCGGGCTGCGCCAGAGCGAAAGTGCGCCGGCGCAGCTCCTTCACCAGCTCGGAGCGATCCTCGATATGGGCGATCTCGGCGAAGGGGATGGGCGAGCCTACCCGCATGGTGAGGCGTGTGCCGATGCGCCGCGCCGTTTCGCGGAATACCAGCGACAGCCGCAGCGTGTCGCTGACATGGCTCGCCAGCTGGAAGAGGCGGCTGTTCTGGCCGACGAAGAAGACCGGGATGACGGCGGCGCGCGACGCCCGGATGAGCTTCGCGGTGAAGGGCGCCCAGGGCAATTCGACTGCCGGGCCCTTGTGCGGCCGCTCGCTGGTCGATACGCCGCCGCCCGGAAAGATGCCAATGGCATGGCCGGTGCGCAGCCATGACTGGGCCGAGAGCCTGGATCGCACATTGGTTTCGCGCGCTTCGCGGGTGCCGGCGAAATCCACAGGCAGCAGATTGTCGCGGGCCTCGGGGATCTGGCAGAGAACCGAATTGGCGAGCACCTTGGTGTCCGGCCTGACCAGTGTCGAGAGCCAGGCGAGGCTGATGCCGTCCAGGACGCCATAAGGGTGATTGGCGATGAAGACGACGGGACCTTGCGCGGGACAGAGGTCGAGCGAAGAGCGGTCGACATCGACGCCGATCCGGAGCAGCCGCAGGGCGGTTTCGAAAAAGCTCTCGCCGGGGCGGCGCTCGGTGATGCGATTGTCGTACAGCTTCTTGAGCTTGCCCTGGCCGCCGATCTTCTCGATGGCCTGTATCACGGTGCGCTGCAGCAGCGGCTGGTCGGCGGTCGAATAGGAAAAGCGCACCGGCCTTTCACCAGCCGCCTGGTCTTTCCCCTGGCCTCCGCGCTTGGTCATTTTCCGCCGTACCCCCGCATTACTTTCAAACGCCCATGCATCACAAGCAAGTGACTTTTCCCGTCGAGGGTGGAAAACTAGGGCGGCGAAGACTTGATAAGGGGAGTTTCATGTACAGGCTTTACGGGCGCCCGGGGTCGGGCTCAGTCGTGGTCGAGGCCATCCTTGAAGCGGCGGGAGCGCCCTATGAGGTCGAGCTCGTCGAGCGGTCGCAGAACGGGCAAGTGCCGGAGAAGATCGCCCGCATCAATCCGCTGGGGCAAGTGCCGACGCTGCGGCTGCCGGGCGGCGAGATCATGACCGAATCGGCCGCCATGACGCTCTATCTCGCCGAGAAATATCCCCAAATCGACCTGGCGCCGCCACCCGCATCCGCCGAACGTGCCGCCTATCTGCGCTGGATGGTCTATCTCGCCGCCAATATCTACATGACGGATCTGCGCGCCTACTATCCGGACCGCTACACGTCGGACCAGAATGGCGGCAAATGCGTCAAGTCGGCGGCGCTCACCCGCATGGCGCGAGAATGGGAAGTCTATGCCGAAGCGCTGGGGGAAAAGCCTTACATACTCGGAGACAAGATGTGCGTCGCCGATATCTATGCCGCCATGCTGGCGACGTGGAATTTCGATGTGCCCGCCTTCTTCAAGAAGCATCCCAATCTGCGCCAGATGTATGACCGCGTGACGGCGCATCCCGCCGTCGCCCGCGTCTGGGCCCGCAACGAGATGGAAGACTGGAAGAACTGACTTCTCCCGCGCGTCGGATTAATCCGAAAGCTGCCATCAAGCCGCCTCGGCCTGTTCGCCCAGCCCGACGACGCGGCAGATCGCATAAACGAGATCGGCCCGGTTCAACGTGTAGAAGTGGAAGCTGTCGACGCCCTCGCGCCGGAGGAAATCGATCTGCTCGGCCGCCACCATCGCCGCCACCAGATTGCGCGTCTCGGGATCGGCATCGAGGCCATGGAACCGCTGGGCGAGGGCGGGCGGCAGGAACGCGCCGCATTTGGCCGCGAATTCCTTCACCCGCGCGAAGTTGGTGATCGGCAGGATGCCCGGCACCAGCTCGATGTCGATGCCCCGCGCGAAGACCCGGTCGCGAAACCGCAGGAAGGCGGCATTGTTGAAAAAGAACTGCGACAATGCGCGGGTCGCGCCATGCTCGGCCTTGTCGGCGAGAAAAGCCAGATCCTCTTCGATCGACACCGCTTCGGGATGCTTTTCCGGATAGGCGGAAACGGAGACCTCGAAGGGCGCGATCTCGCGAATGCCGCGCACCAGATCGGCGGCGTTGCGATAGCCTTGCGGGTGCGGCACGAAACGGCTGCCCACGCCGCCCGGCGGATCCCCGCGCAACGCGACGATATGGCGGATGCCGGCCTCCCAATAGCCGCGCACGACAGCATCGACCTCGTCGCGCGTGGCGCCAACGCAGGTGAGATGCGCCGCAGGCTTGAGCGACGTGCGCTCGATGATCGAGTTCACCGTCCCCAGCGTGCGATCCTGTGTGGTGCCCCCGGCGCCATAGGTCACCGACACGAAGAGCGGCTTCATCTCCTCCAGCTTCTTGATGACTTTCCAGAAATTCTCCGAGGCCTCACCGGCCTTGGGTGGAAAGAATTCGAAAGAGACCCGCAAGTCCGACTTACTGTTCACGCCAGATTTCCTTCCACGCGATTTCGTGCGGTGCGACCGGTCCGCGATACATCATCGGCTGGGCGCTGCGCCAGCCACAAGGAGACGGTGAGGCCGGACGAACCATTGGACTTGGGCGGCGGCAGTGTCTTTTCCCGGATCAGATGCAGATCGGCGCGCTTCAGCCATGAAGCCATGATGTCGGAAGCGATGCCGAGGCGGCGATGAGCATGCTGGTCACGCAAATGCTCAAGCTCATGAGGTGAAAAGTCGACGATGAGAAGACGGCCGCCGGGTTTCAGGATGCGGGACGCCTCGGTCAGCGCGCGGGCCGGATCGTCGAGATAATGCAGCACCTGGTGGATGGTCACGAAATCGGCGGTGGCCGAGGCGAAGGGCAGGGCATAGATGTCGCCCTGGCGCACCTGCGCCTGGCGCAAGCCCGCCGCCTCGAGATTGGCCCTGGCGACGATGAGCATCTCGCGGCTCTGGTCGACACCGGTGGCCTGGCCGGCGCGCCCGGCGAACAGCGACAGGATGCGTCCGGTGCCGGTGCCGAGATCGAGATAGCTCCCAAACGCCTCGTCACCCGCCATGTCGACCATGGCGGCCTCGACGTCGGTCTCGCTGACATGAAGCGAGCGCAGTCTTTCCCAGTTGGCCGCATTGGTGCGGAAATAGGCGGCGGCGTTCTCGGCGCGCTGGCGACGGATCTCTTCCATGCGGGCGATGTCGCTGACCAGCACCGCGTCGGCTCCCGGCAGGAGATCGACGACGGCGCGGGCCAGAGCGGCACCGCGGGTCTGCTCGCTCAAGCGGAAGAGAACCCAGCTTCCTTCCTTGTATCGTGACAGAAGCCCGGCCTCGGCCATCAGCTTGAGATGGCGGCTGACACGCGGCTGGCTTTGGCCCAGAATCTGGGTCAGCTCGCTGACATTGAATTCGCCATGCGAAAGGACAAACAGGAGCCTGAGCCGTGTCGTCTCGGCAATGGCCCGCATTCCGGCAAGAAGTTCGTCCATAAGTCCATCCATTGACATGCTCACATAAACATATCTTTATGTCAAAATCAATGTTGGTGGGGTATTAACCTAAAAAAGGCCTCACTCCCCGTTCAAACACGCAATGAAGCGTCACATATTAGTGGCCGCCCTCGGGGAAAGTGCGCTACAGTGACCTAAGTAGGGAGTCGTAATGGTTCGGGCGGTGGACAGCCGAAAGGGCTTTGACGTGCGGCGCATGATGACATGCGTGTGCGCGCTTGCGCTTTTCGCTCTGGTGCCAGCGACGGCTTCGGCGGAACGCCAGCCTGACAAATCGGCTTTCAAAGCCACGCCCTTGTCGCTCCAGCCGGTCGAGGAGCGCGCCAAGAAAAAGAAGCGAGCTGCTGCCCAGGCCTTCAAAAGCGATCCCGCGATGCGGGTCATCGTCGAGCCTGCGGCGGCGGTTCCCGGCATCGATGTCGTCGACGGCGTGCAGGTTCCGCGGGACTTGACTGAAACCGGCAGCGATGCCGATCCCGATGTGCCGGACGACCTCGTCGACGCGGTCGACGATCCGCTCGAAGGCCTCAATCGCGTGGTGTTCGGTTTCAACCAGGTGGTCGACCGCCTGATCCTCGAGCCCACGGCGCGCATCTACCGCGCCGTGATTCCGCCGCCGGTGCGCAGAGGCGTGACCAACGTGCTCAACAATCTGGCGACGCCGATCACGCTCACCAACGACATACTGCAGGGCAATCCGGAAGCCGCGGCGAACACCATGAAGCGCTTCATGGTCAACAGCACGCTTGGCCTCGGCGGCATTTTCGATCATGCGACCGGCCTCGGCGAGCCGCTGCATCGGGAGGATTTCGGCCAGACGCTCGGCACATGGGGTGTGGGCGGCGGACCTTATCTGGTATTGCCGGTGCTCGGACCGAGCAATCCGCGCGACCTGACCGGCATGGTTGCCGATACTGCGGTCAATCCGATGACCTGGATCCTGTATGATGCGCCCCTGTGGCAGAAATCGATCCCGGTCGGGACGCAAATCGTCGTCAGCCGCGAGGCAATTCTCGACGATTATGACAATCTGCGCAAAAATTCGCCCGATTTGTACGCCAGTGTCCGCGACCTCTATGCGCAGAAACGGCAAGCCGAGATCGCCAATGAAGCCGCTGGCTATGATCCAGGAGTGGGCGTCAACTCATTGCCGCCGACAACCGTCCCGCAAACCCTCAACCCTTATTGAGGATTCCCAACGATGACCGATAGTGTCCGGCCTCTTAGCCGTCGCCTTTTCATGTCCCTTGCCGCGTCCCTGGCCGTTACCCCGTCTTTGGCCTTCGCGGCTTCGGCGGCCGAAAGCTATGTTTCAAAGGTCGGCAATGGCGTCATCGCTGCGGCCCGGAACAATTCGGTCAGCCAGTTCCGCTCGCTGCTCAAAGCCAATGCCGATATCGCCGCGATCGCTATCTATTCGCTCGGGCCCTACCGCAAGAGCCTGACCAACGACGTCAAATCGGAATATTACGGCCTGGTCGAGAACTACATCGCCAGGGTCTTCCAGCAGAATGCGAAGAAGCTTGCCGGGCAGGGGCTCGAAACGAAGGGCAGCAAGGATGCCGGCGACAGCGTGCTGGTGAAGAGCGTGCTCAATTTCGGCGGCAGCGGATCGGTTCCGGTGACCTGGCGCCTGGTCAAGCGCGGCGGCGGTTTCAAGATATTCGATGTGAATGTCGACGGCATCTGGCTGGCTTCCACCCAGAAGACGAATTTCGTGGCCGTCCTCAAGAAGAACAACGGCGACATGTCGGCGCTGCTCAACTATCTCCGGCAGTAGTCGTCATAGGATCTTCACCTAGTGTGGTGGTTCAGAAATTCCCTCCAGTATCGCTGTCGGGGTTTGAGGGAATTTCTGAACCAAAACCACACTAGAATCTTGGATTTTCTAGTGTCCTTTCGAATCCGAAGTTCGCTCGGAAGGCGCGGCGATATGATGCGAACTTCGGATTCGGGACACTAGAGCCTTTCCCGGTTTGATCGAATCATTCCGGTTCGATGAAAACGGGTAAGAAGGCTCGTAAACATATATCTTGGAGCGCTTCCTTATCGCCAAAGTCGAGCAACCCCGGATCGAGTCCGGGGCAGGCCTCTGGCGGGAAGCGCTCTAGTCCGGGCTTGCATGAAACCCGTCATCTCTGGCAGAAATCTCGGCCCGGGAGAGGGCAGGCACAATCGACGGATCGAGGATGAGCGACGAAACAATCAATAAGAGTCTGAGCCGCCGCAGCCTCATGGGGCTGACGCTGCTACTTGCATCAACCACAATCGTCGGCCGCACCGCGCTTGCGCTGACGCCGGCCGAGAAATATGTGACGGCGGTCGGCGCCAGCGTGATCAAGCTGGCCAATAGCGGCGCCGGCAAGGCCGCGATGCGGCAACGCTTCTCCAGCCTGATCAACCAGAACGCCAATGTCCGCTCGGTCGGGCTGGTGGCGCTGGGACCCTACCGCAAGGACCTGCCCCCCAGCATGGCCGGCGAGTTCGTGAAACTCGTGTCGTTCTACATGGCAGCCTTCTTCGTCTACTATGTCGATGAGTTCCAGGGCTCGGACATCGAAATCAATTCCTCGTCCAAGCAGGGCAACACGACGGTCGTCAACTCTTCGGTGCGGTTCAAGAACGGCTCGACCACCCAGGTGCGCTGGCGCATCGTCGGCGGCGGCCAGGTCGGCGACATCAATGTGCGTGGCGTGTGGCTGTCGCTCCAGCTCAAGAAGCGCTTCACCGACGTTCTCAAGCGGTCGAAGGGCGATTTCAACGAGCTGTTCGCGGAACTGAAAAGCGCGGAAACCTGGTGAGGCGTCGCAGTTGACGAAACGCGAGCGGTTCCGTTACGTCTTGCACTTGAAGGCCAACAGGACGAATCATGACTGAAGTTCCGAAGCACGGGGCAAGGCGCTTGTCGCGGCGCGCCTTCATCACGGCGGGTGCCGGACTTGCGCTCGCGGCGGTGGGCGTGCCGGCTGTCCAGGCCGGCGACCAGAACCATCCCTCCGTTACCTTCATGAAGAAAGTCGGCAAGGACCTGCTCGAGGCGCACCGGCAGGGAACTGTCGGCAGCTTCCTCACCGTCATCCAGCGCTATGCCGATGTTCCCGACATCGCGCTCTATTCGCTCGGCCAGTACAAAGGCAATCTCGGAAGCGCGCAGCGGCCGCGCTATTTCCGCGGCGTGGCGGTCTTCATGTCGCGCTATTTCGCCGGCCAGTCGCGCGAATATCCGATCGCGAAGTATGAAGTGGGCGAGGCCACCACCGACGGCAAGGATGTGCTGGTGTCGAGCCGGATCTATCTCCTGTCGGGCCAGACCTACAATGTCACCTGGCGGCTGGTATGGCGCAACAAGACCTACAAGGTCGCCGACGCCAAGGTCCTCGGCTTCTCGATGGTCTACATGCAGCGTGGAATCTTCACGTCCTATCTGTCGAAGCGCAAAGGCGACCTGCTCCAGCTCATGAACGCGCTGGAAGGCTAGCTTCGCATCCGCATGCCCTCTGCGGCGGCTATCCTCGGGCGCTAAGTCTCCCTTAATCCTAAAATTCTAACGTTCCGGACGGGTCGGTTGCGTTACGGAGTTGGTTCATGCGTATCTCAAAGGTCGTCGGGCTGAGCGTCGGCACGATCCTGGTAGCCATGCTTTCCGCCTGCGGCGACGGCTCCAAGCAGTTCACCACCGAAGGCCTCATCGCGCCGCCCCTCCATTGCCTGACCGATCCGCGCATCCTGGGCGATGCCGAGAGGCTCGAGCCACTCGATGAGGGCAATGGCTGCCAGGTGCCCAATCCATGGCGCATGTCATCGGTCGCGGGCGTCCAGCTCAGCCAGCCGGCGACTCTCAATTGCAGCGTGACCCAGCCGCTCCATGACTGGATGAACGGCACCGTCCAGCCGGCGGCCATGGCCGCTTTCGGGGAGAATGTGACGGCGATCACCGTCGCCTCGTCCTATTCCTGCCGGGCACTCAACAACAAGCGGGGGGCACGCATGAGCGAGCATGGCTTCGGCAATGCCATCGACATCGCAAGCTTCACGCTGGCCGATGGCCGCAGGATCACGGTCAAGAACGGCTGGCGGGGCGAGGGCGACGAGCGCGAGTTCCTGCGCGAGATCCGCCATGATGCCTGCGGCGAGTTCATGACGGTGCTGGGCCCGGGATCGGATCGCTATCACGGCGATCACTTCCATCTCGACCTCGCCAACCGGCGCAGCGGCAAGGCTATCTGCAAATAGCAGATCGGCGGTGAGGACTATTCGACCACGCCCGGCTTCTCGGTGTTCACATATCTGAAACTCGCCGGATCGAAGAACGGGGTGTCCTGGCCGAGCCACACATAGGCGAGCAGCACTTTGTCGATGACGACGAAATACTGGATCGCGTCATTGGTGGTGCCGTAATTGCCGCAGGCGGAGAAGGGCTCGTCGGTGGCCAGCAGCTCTTCCATATAGGCGACGTTGGGCTCGTAATTGTAGGTGCCCGCGGCAAAATCGAGATGCACCAGGCAGCGGCCGATCTCCTTGTTGTCGATGGAAGGAGCCGCGATCTTGTGGATCATGACGGAGGGCTTCTCGCCGGCGAGCGGCCAGAAGCGCGCGACCGGCCCGCCATGGTCGCCGCCCCAGGACTGGATGAGCTCTTCGCGCTCATTGAGCGCATAGACGACCTTGGGCAGTTCCTTGCTGGAGCACTCCTGGTAGCGGAAGCTCAGCTGCTGGTTTGCCTTGCCGTGGATGAGGACGGTCTGGTCCTTCCACTGGCAGCCGGGCAGGAGCGTGGCGTCGCTGTCCTCGGTCGCGGTCTGGGCGAAGGATGATAGCGGCATGAGCGGGAACGCCGCGCCGCAGAGCAACACCCTTACCCATCTCATCACCGAACTCCCAAGCGGAATCATAATCTTAGGCGACATCTCTCAGAGAGCGAATCAACCAAGATCGTGATGACCTTGCGACTGAAGCCAGTCTACCGCGCGAGCGCAATTAATGACCACTGGTTTTCCTTGGCGTCATGCTCGGCCGTCAAGGTCCGATCGAGCTGCCTCATTAGCGGATTACCCGCGTATAGGCCTCGAGAAATTCATCGGAATCGCGCGGACAGCCACCGCCATCTTCGGGTGGCTCGACATAGCGGTCGAGCTTGAGACCGACCCAGTGCACCTGGCCCGGGACGATGCCGACGTCTCCCGATTTCGAGAACAGGCACAGGGCGATGAGCTCGCCCGCGGCCGATATGGCCAGCGCCGCATTGTTGCCGCCGCAATTATGGGCCTCGCAGACCGCCGAGATGAGCCCGTCCTCCTGCAGGCTGATCGGGGTGCCGACGTCGAGATTGTCGATCCATTCGGCGGTGCCAGGCCCGCCGGCCTCATCCAAAGCCGCGATCACCCGCGGGTGCTCATAGAAGGAATAGCCGCCCACGACGTCGAACGGGTATTTGCCCACATAGGCCAGCAGCCCATCCGCCGATGCGGGAAGATCGGCTGCCACGGCAAGGCTCGCGGCAAAGTAGGACCAAAGCAGGCAGGCAAGCTTTGAGAGCTTCATGAAGACAAGCCGGATATTGGGATAGGCGTTCAGTCTAACCGCTTGAATGTGGCATCGCCGCGGCCAGCCCGGCTTTTCACACAACTCATTGTCATCACGCAATAGTTTGCTTGTTCCGGAGGTGACCGGGCGGTCATAATAAAAAAATCAACCGAACGTTATCAGGAGATCCGGGACCCGCATGCCGCATGACACGCCGCTCATCACCACGATTGTCATCGGCCTGGGCCTAGCCTTCCTGCTCGGCGCCCTTGCCAACCGGTTTAAGGTCCCGCCGCTTGTCGGTTATCTCGTTGCCGGCATCCTGGTGGGGCCGTTCACGCCGGGCTTTGTCGCCGACCAGACGCTGGCGCCGCAGCTCGCCGAGATCGGCGTGATCCTGCTCATGTTCGGCGTCGGCCTGCATTTCTCGCTCAAGGATCTCCTGTCGGTGAAGGCGATCGCGGTGCCGGGCGCCATTGTCCAGATTGTCATCGCCACCGCGATGGGCTCAGGGATCGCCTGGTGGCTGGGCTGGACGCCGGCGGCCGGCCTGGTCTTCGGGCTGGCGCTCTCGGTCGCGAGCACCGTCGTGCTGCTCAGGGCGCTGCAGGAGCGCCGCATCCTCGAAACCGAGCGCGGGCGCATCGCCGTCGGCTGGCTGATCGTCGAGGATCTGGCCATGGTGCTGGCTCTCGTGCTGCTGCCGGCGCTGGCGCAGCTCATGCAGGTCAGCGGGGCCGAAAGCCCGCCGCAGGAACCGCTTGCCGAATTTGTCGGCATGGGCCTCACCGGGGTGCTCATCATCACCTTCATCAAGGTGGCGCTGTTCGTGGCGCTCATGCTGATCGTCGGGCGCAAAGTCATTCCGTGGCTCCTGCACTATGTCGCCCATACCGGCTCGCGTGAATTGTTCCGGTTGGCGGTGCTGGCGATTGCGCTCGGGGTCGCGTTTGGCGCCGCCAAGCTGTTCGGCGTCTCGCTGGCGTTGGGCGCGTTCTTCGCCGGCATGGTGCTCTCCGAATCGCAGCTCAGTCATCGCGCCGCGGAAGAATCACTGCCCTTGCGTGATGCCTTCGCGGTCCTGTTCTTCGTCTCGGCCGGCATGCTGTTCGATCCGATGAGCCTCCTGCGCGATCCCTTGCCGGTGTTGGCGACACTGTTCGTCATCGTGATCGGCAAATCGCTTGCCGCCTTCCTGATCGTGCTGGCCTTCCGCCATCCGCTGGCGACGGCGCTCACCATTTCGGCGAGCCTCGCCCAGATCGGCGAGTTCTCCTTCATCCTGGCGGATGTGGGGCTGGGCCTCGGCCTCATCCCCAAGGCGGCGCGCGATCTCATCCTCGCCGGGGCGATCCTGTCGATCCTGCTCAATCCGCTGGCTTTCGCCGCGATCGACATGCTGAGGACGAGGCTCGACCGTAAACCCCCGGAGGGCGAGGCGGACACAGCCGCCGCCGAAGATGCCCTGCCGACGACCGCGCTCGACGGTCACGTCGTGCTGATCGGGCATGGGCGGGTCGGGCGCATCGTCGCCCAGGCCCTCAAGGATCAGGGCACGGCCTTCCTCGTCATCGAGGATGCGAGCCCCTCGGTCGCGACGCTACGGGAGAAGAACATCGAGGTCATCCCGGCGCATGCGGCAAAGGCCGAGACGCTGGCCGCGGCCAATATCGCCGGCGCCCGTCTCGCGATCCTCGCCATCCCCAACGGCTTCGAGGCGGGGAGGGTGGTCGAACTCGCCCGCGCCAGCAATCCCGCCTTGCGCATCATCGCCCGCGCCCATTCCGACGAGGAGGTCGACTATCTCACCAAGCTCGGCGCCGATGTCGTGATCATGGGCGAGCGCGAGATCGCCCATGGCATGATCGCCGCCCTGGACCAGCCCTCTGCCGCAACCCAGGCTGGTGCGGTGTAATTTGCAATTTCGGCCAAGGCGGACTATCTCTCCCGGCATGGAACAGGAAATCATCACGCCCAAAGCCCCGCCCGCGCCTGGCTCGCACTCGATGGGCCTTTTCAACAGCTTCCTGTCGGCGGCCGGGGTGGTGCTCCTGTCGGTGACCAAGCTTGGCGCCGCCTTCACCGCCATCATCTGGGCGTTTTCGCAGCTCCTCGGCCTGCCCGACATGGCGATGTATGTGCTGATGGCGCTCGGCCTCATCCCGATCATCTGGGCGACGATCTGGGTCGCCGGACGCGCCTGGCATGTCGAGCAGCTTCTCGAAACCGGCCGCGACGTCGACCGCCCGGTGTTCCAGGCCTTCTACTATTTCAAGAAGCGCTAACATAATGGAATCTATCACGTTTATGAGTTTGGATCGTTACGATCCAACTCATCGTGATCTGAGCCCCGCCCGCCTCCCGTGACCGGCTTTTCGCTCGCACCGCGTCTCGAAGCCGACAGCATCTTCCTCACCGACTGGCCGCTGTGCCAGCTGCGCCTGATGGATGACGCGCGCTTCCCGTGGCTCATCCTAGTGCCGAGACGCACCGGCCTCGAAGAATGGATCGAACTCAGCGTGCCGGATCAGGCGCTGCTCGCGGCCGAGATCACCCGGGCCGGGCGCGGACTGGAGCAAATGTTCAAGCCGACGAAACTCAATGTCGGCGCGCTCGGCAATATCGTGCGCCAGATGCATGTGCATGTCATCGCCCGGTTCGAGACCGATGCGGCCTGGCCGGGGCCGGTCTGGGGGCAGGGTCAGCGCATTCCCTATGCGGCGGCCGCGCGAGATCGTCTTTGCACGGAGCTTGCCGGGCGCCTAGGCTGAATTACGATGGGCCGTCGCAGGCCTTGGCGATCTCCTTCTCCACCGCCCGGCGGACCTTCTCCTCGAAATCGATGTTCTTGGCGATCAGCTTGCCTATGTCGCCTTCCGGCTCGATGCTGAACCGGGTGACAGCGCAGGTATCGTTGCCGATCTCGATCGCGACCGCGAAACTCTCGGCGACATTGATCTGGACTTCTTCGTCCTCGTCGGTCTCGCATTCGACGGCGACGGTGCCTTCGATCTTGCGGCTTGTCTGCGATGTACAATAGCTGATGTCCTCGACGCGCACCGACTTGGTCTGGTCGATCTTGATCTTCACCTTGAACAGGCCGGCATCGACCTTCTTCCTGAAGCCCTTGCACAGTTTCGCTTTCTCGATCAGCGGCTTGAGCGTCTGGGCGACCTCGATATTCTCAGGCTTGGCGCAATCGAACTTCTCCGCCGCCCGAACCCCGGGAAAAACGCTCGAAAGGCCGAAAAGCGTGGCCGCGATCGCAATCGACAAATGCTTCATGGCGTTTTCCCTATCACGGACCTAGTGTCCCGAATCCGAAGTTCGCATGCAATGGCAGTGTCCCCTGAGCGGAGAAAATTCTCGTGAATCCTGACAGCAATACGGGAGGGAATTTCCGAACCATCACACTAGTTTATGCGTCAATTGCGGGGAAATTCGGACCAATGATGCGAGCCATGCCGTCAAATCCGCCGCACTGGCGCACGCCACCGAATCCACTATGCTGCGCCGCGACATGTCCATCTGGTCCCGCATAAGTCAGACAATCTCCGTAATCGGCGACTCGGTCTCGACCTTCCTGGCGAAGATCACAAGGCCGCGCTCCAATCCGGAAATGTCGATCGCCTTCACCATCGGCGTCATCGCGCTCGGCGCCAAGATGGCGAAGGCGGATGGCGTCGTGACCGGCGACGAGATCACCGCTTTCAAGCAGGTCTTCCGCGTGCCGGAGCGCGAGCTCGGTGGCGTCGCCCGGGTGTTCAACCTCGCCAAGCAGGATGTCGCGGGCTATGACGCCTATGCCCGCCAGCTGGCCCGGCTCTTCGCCCACAAGCCGCAGGTGCTGGAAGACGTCGTCGACAGCCTTTTCCACATCGCCAAGGCGGATGGCGCCGTGCATGAGCGCGAACTCGCCTATCTCGAGAGTGTCGCGGAAATCTTCGGCTTCACCGCGCGCGACTTCGGGCGCATCAAGGCGCGCCATCTGGTTCCCGCCAGGGACGATCCCTATGTCATTCTCGGCATAGAACCCTTCGCCAGCAACGATGAGGTGCGCAAGCTCTACCGCAAGCTGGTGCGTGACAACCATCCCGACAAGCATATCGCCGCCGGCATGCCGGCCGAGATGATCGATGTCGCGACCGACCGGCTGGCGCGCATCAATGCCGCCTATGAAACGGTGGCGCGGGAGCGCGGCCTGTGAAGGGAACGGCGCTCAGGCACCACGTCAGACCCTCGCCCAATGTCGAGCCGCGCCAGAAAGGCAAGACGGCGCGCATCCTGCTTCTGCACTATACCGGCATGGAGGATGCCGAGCGGGCCTGCGCATGGCTGTGCGATCCCCTGTCCAAGGTGTCGTGCCACTATCTGATCGACGGCGACGGCCGCATCATCCAGATGGTCGATGAGGAGATGCGCGCATGGCATGCCGGCCAATCGGTGTGGAAGGGCGAGCGCGACATCAACTCATGCTCGATCGGCATAGAGATCCACAATCCCGGCCATGACCACGGCTATCCGGATTTTCCCGAGGCGCAGATGGCGGCGGTCCTGGCGCTCGGGCGCGACATTGTCGCCCGCCACGCCATCAGGTCCGAACATGTGCTCGCCCATTCCGACGTGGCGCCGCGCCGCAAGATCGATCCCGGCGAAAAGTTCGACTGGAAAAGCCTGCATGAGCAGGGCCTCGGCCATTGGGTGCCGCCGCACAAGCTCGGCGGCGGGCAGTTCCTGCAGGCCGGCGACACGGGCGATGCGGTCGAGGCGCTGCAGGCCATGCTGGCGCTCTATGGCTATGGCGTCGAGATCACCGGCTCGTTCGACCCGCAGACGGCATCCGTCGTGGCGGCGTTCCAGCGGCATTTCCGGCCGGCGCGGGTCGATGGCATCGCCGACCGCTCGACGATCGAGACCTTGCGCCAGCTGATCGATGGATTGCCGGCGGCCGCCGCCGTCGCCTGACTTCCAACAATCTCAGCTCTTGCTGCAGGCCCGAACGAGACTCTCGAAATCGGAGCCCTCGAGCGGAAAGGTGTTCTCCTCCGTGCCGGTCTTCACCGTGAAGCGGTCGGCCTTGCGCAATTCGGCGAAGATGGCGTCGTCCGGGCGGATCGGCGCTTCGGCGCTGGTCGTCGCCGACATTTCATTGGGCGAGGTGACGCCATCATAGGTGAAGCCCTTGCCGCCGACGGTGACCGTGAGCTTGATCATCGTCTCCGGTTTCAAATCCTCGCCGGCTTCCGGAACGAAAATGCGGATCTCGCCGGACTGCAAGGTGCAGCCGAAGCTGATGCCGACATCGTCCGATTCGGGAACGCCGAAGCCCAGATAGGCATCCTCCTCGCCGGTGTCGAATATCCATTCGCGTTCCTGGGCAAATGCCGACGTGGCGGCCGAGGCCAGAACCACGGCCAGCAGATAACGCGTCCACATGTATCACCCTCTCTCGCTCCGATCCGTTCGCGGACGCTGATGCCTGTGCGATGGTGCGAACCGGTACCCGGCCGAATCATAGCCGAGTTGAAGGACAGCGATAAGACCCGTTCAGCCTCTGACCGCCGGCGGCGCTCCGGGCGAGTTGCCGGTCAGCTTGGTGATGGCCCAGGCGACGCCCAGGATCGCCAGCGATATGACCGCCCACAGGATGATGGCGGCGACCTCGCCGACATTTTGCAGGAGCAGCGCCAGCCAGTTGATCAACTCGACCGTCTCGGCGTCGCCCCCCACCTTGTCGGCATTGCTGGCGGCAAAGCCGGTGAGGGCATTGATGATCCAATAGCCGACGGCGGCGAGCGCCGTCCACAGGCCGACGCACAGCCAAGCAATGACCCAAACGAAGTTCCTCACGCTCTCGTCTCCTGTTCGAAATGCTCAAGCAGCAGTTTAAGATTCCGCGTATTCGACTTGAACAATAAGTCAAAAATGTCTCCGGCGACCGGAATGGCGCCGAGCCCGGTATCGATGGCGACATTGCCGACCATGCGGGCGATGAGGCGGGGCGGGGCACCGAGGCGCACGGCTTCCATCAGCGCAAAGGCCGAGATGCCGAGGCCGATGACATCGCCGGCGCCCGGAACGAGGCCCAAAGCGGAATCGGCGCCGAAGCGGATGCGGGTGCCGGGGATGCGCAGCGCCGTGTCCATGACATGGGCGAGCCGCCTCAGCCGCGCCAGGCGGCGGGCGTGATCGTCAAGGCCGAGAGTGTCGGCAGCGGTGGCGGCGAATGTCGTCATCTGTTTGGTTCCCCTTCGGAACGAGCCTTAGATGGTAAATCCGTGTGGCTATTCAATCTGTTTTAAGCGATTGACGCCGGGGCGCCGGGCTCCTACCTGTCAACGCGCCAGCTGGCCGGATGGCCGCCGGGGAGGCTTCGTGCCTCCCGGGAGGAAAGTCCGGGCTCCATGGAAACACGGTGCCGGGTAACGCCCGGCGGGGGCGACCCCAGGGAAAGTGCCACAGAAAGCAAACCGCCCC
>CAZICN010000044.1:0-21027 GCA_964537655.1 uncultured Aestuariivirga sp. | reverse complement strand
CTGCTCGACACGACGCTCGGCAAGAAGAACTCGATCGGCGTCGTCTTCGAGATGCTGGCCTATCTGGTGCCGCACTATCTGGGCGTGGCTTTGCCGGCTGCCTTGTTCCTCGGCCTTCTGTTCAGCTTCAACAAGATGTCGCGCGACAGCGAAATCGATGCCTTCCTTGCATCCGGCGTCGGTCTTCACCGCATTGCTCAGCCGGTGGCGATCCTGTCGCTCATCCTGGCGGCATTCTCCGTGTTGATCATAGGCTGGATGCAGCCGCATACGCGTTACGCCTATCGGGCCGTAGTGTTCGAAGTGAAGAATGTCGATGTCTTCTATCTCGCCGAGGAAGGCATCTTCATGCAGGCGGGCACCCGCACCTTCATCCTCGACAAGCTCAATCGCGCCGCCGGATCCTTCGAACGCATCTTTCTCTTCGACAATCGCGGCGCGGGAGGCATCGAGACGGTGACCGCCTCGTCGGGCCAATTGATCGAGAATCCCAATACACCAGTACCAGTGCTGCGGCTCGAGAATGGCCACCGGCTGCAGATCGACCGCATGCCAAGCCTCGCGCCGGACCAGCCTCCTCCGCAGGCGACCGTGAGTAACTTCGAAGTCGCCGATACGCCGTTAGGACAGGTAGCAGAAAAGACCTTCCGGCCACGCGGCGAAGACGAACGCGAGCTGACGATGCCCGAGCTCATCGCCCAGCAGGACAGCCCTCCCAAGGGGGCCACGCCCGACCAGATGCGCGCCGAGCTCCACAAGCGCGTCATAACGATGCTCACCATGCCGATGCTGCCTTTCCTCGCCGTGCCCTTCGCACTGGGCCGCCGCCGCAACCAGCGCAACTACCGTTTCGGCATCGCTCTGATCCTGCTCGTGGCGTTGTATGAGATCATCGAACAGGGCGCCATCGCCACACGGGCCAGCGGCACCTCGCCATGGCTCACCATGTGGCTGCCATTTCTGGCGGTCACCGCCTTCGCGGCATGGCGTTTCTGGTCGGTCTGCTTCACGCTCAGGCCCGATCGGCTTGAAAGCATCATCGACCGGGTCGCTACCGTCGTGAGGCGGTTCTTCCGGCGACTTACGGCGCTCATTTTGCGCGGGGACCCGGCATGAAGATCGTTGGCTGGATGCTCACGCGTATGGTTCTCATACGCTTTCTCCTCACCCTTTTCGGCATATCGATTTTCGTCATAACGCTGGATATCGTCACCTATGCGAAGGATATCCTCGCCCTCGACAATGGGAACCCGGACATCGTCTTCTCCTATTTCATGATGCGGTTGCCCGGGACGTTGTCGACCTTCCTGCCGATCAGCGTCCTGATCGCGATGCTCCTCGTCCTGATGGAACTCACTTATCGCAACGAGTTGCCCGCCATCTGGTCGGCCGGCATTTCACCGCTCCGCATCGTGCTCATGCTCCTGCCCTTCGCCGTCGTGGCCGGCGGCCTGCATTTCCTCCTCAACGACCAGGCTGTGCCGCGCACCGCGCCCACCTTGCGCGACTGGGGCATCGGCGACTACGGCGAGAAGAAGCTGCAAGTGGGCGGTGAGCGCGATCCCATCTGGATGCGCGCCGGCCGTGACATTCTGCGAGCCGGCAGTTCCAACGCGCAATCGACCGAGCTCGAGGATATCATTATCTTCCGCCGCGACGAAGCAGGGCTTCTGCACGAGCAGATCGTGGCGAAGCGTGCCATCCTGAATCAGGATCGTTGGCTACTGTCCACCGTCGTCGTCTACTACCGTGACAACCTCCCGCCGAACCGCCTCGACCAAATGATTTATTCCGGCTCCTTCCGCCCAGCGGCGGCCGGGTCGCGTTCTGGCGATCCCGAGGAAATGAGCATGGGCGATCTCGGGTATTTCATCGAGAATTCGGGTTTCGGCATAAGGCCGGCCTGGGTCTATCAGACCTGGTGGCACAAGCGCCTGACGCTGTTCGTGACGGCGCTTGCCATGGTCGCGCTCTGCATTCCGCTGGCCGTGCGTTTTCGCCGCGGCGGCGGCATCGGCGTGATGTTCGCGACCGGTCTCAGCCTCGGCTTCCTGTTCTTCATTGTCGACGGAGTCTCACTCACCATGGGTGAACTGGGCTTCGTCACGCCATGGTTTGCGGCCTGGGCGCCGGTATTGGGTTTGACCGCCGTCGCCGGCATCGTTTCTTTCCGCACCGAGCATATATGACGGCAAAACGGAAAAAGAAGAAGCCGGCACCTGCACCGGCAAAAGCGGTCGTCGAGCCGTTGCCCGATCGTGTTTTCAAGCCGGCTTTGTGTTTCATCGGCACGAGCGATATCCAACTGTGGTCGCTGACCCCGGCCGAGAGGTTGCGCCGCCAGTTCGCCCGCGAGGCCATCGTCGACGAACTCTCCGTGGCGGAGGCCAAACGCTACAACGGACCCATTATCTTCATTCGCGCCGATGCCGTCATCGATCAGCCTCTGATCCCCATCCTGGTGAAACGGCCCAATCTCCTGATGGTCGGCAGCACCGGCAAGGAGAGCGCACCACTCGCCGTCCAGGCCCAGGCCCAGCACGCCGACGCGATCGCCGCCTTACTCGAGCAGGGCGGCGAGCCGTCGCCCGAACTGCAACTGCTCTCGCGCACGCCCGATCAGCTCGATGCCAAGTTCTGGAAGGCGCTGCGCAAGCGCGAGACGCCCTATGCCTTTCGCCTGGACGCGGACAACAAGCCCGATGTCGAATGGCGGATGTTCATGGGCACCTACAAGGGCGCCACCGATCTCGTGACCAAGCATGTCTGGCCGCGCCCCGCTTTCCTCATCACCCGGTGGCTGGCGCCGCGCGGCATCACCCCCAACATGGTGACGCTGGTCGGCGCCGTCATGGTTTTCCTGGCCTTCTGGTTCTTCCTCGAGGGTCAATATGCCTTGGGCCTTCTCGCCGCCTGGCTCATGACCTTTCTCGACACGGTCGACGGCAAGCTGGCCCGCACGACCCTCACATCGAGCAAATGGGGCGATGTGTTCGATCATGGCCTTGATCTCGTCCATCCGCCCTTCTGGTATGTCGCCTGGGGACTGGGCCTCGGCCAGACGGCTTATGCGCTCGACAGCGGGACGTTCTGGATCGTCATTGCCGCCATCCTCGGCGGCTACATCCTCCAGCGCCTGATGGAGGGCATAGCCATCAAATGGCTGGGCCTCGAAATCCACATCTGGCGCCGCATCGATACGGTCTTTCGCCAGATCACGGCGCGCCGCAATCCCAACCTCGTCATCCTGACGGCCTTTACCTTGCTCGGCCGGCCCGACTGGGGCCTGATCGCGGTGGCCTGGTGGACGGTCATTTGCCTCGTGCTGCATGGCCTGCAGCTCATCCAGGCGCTGTTCGCCCGGCGCAGCGGTCCGCTCGGCTCCTGGATGGCGAAGAGCTGATGACGCGCGGCCTCATCGTCAATCCACAGTCCGGCAAGGCAAGCGGAAAGGGATTGGAGCTCGCGGCACTGCTCAAGGCAAATAGCCATGTCATGGTTCGCGTCATTGAGGATTTCTCGAACCTCAGTGATTTCATTGACGAGATGGCAGAGGCCCGGGTCAGCGAGCTTTTCATCAGTTCGGGCGATGGCACGGTCCAGGCCATCCAGACCGAGATCGCCGAGCGTCACGCCCCGGGTTTCTTTCCCCGCCTGGCGCTCCTGCCGCATGGCACAACCAACATGACCGCGGCCGATCTCGGCTTTCGCAACCGCGCCGTGAAGGTCCAGGCCGATTTCATCGCCAATCGCGAAGCCCGCCTGTTGCTCAGGCGTCCGACATTGCGCGCCGCCAATCCCCGGGACGGCAAAGCCCGTCACGGCATGTTTCTCGGCACCGGCGCCATATGGCGGGCAACCGTGTTCTGCCAGGATGCCGTCCACGGCGTCGGCCTGAAGGGCGACCTGGCGACCTTTGCGACGCTCGCCGCCGCGATCGCAAAATCCCTCTTCACCGCCGCCAATCCGGGCGACCGAAGCCGCATCGACCAGCCTTACCCGATCGCCTTGTTACAGGACGGCAAGGGCGTCATCGATGGTGAGCATCTCCTGCTGCTCGCCACGACTCTCGACAAGCTCATTCTCGGGACCAGGCCGTTCTGGGGCGGCAAGACCGGGCCGCTACGGGTCTCCTCCATTCCCTATCCGGTCCCCAGCATCGCACGCTGGCTGTGGCCTCTGATGTATGGCGGCGAGGACCGCAAGGTTCCCCCAGGCTCGCACAGCCTGTCGGGTGGCGTCTTCAAGATCAGGACGGCGACGCCCTTCGTCATTGACGGGGAGTTCTTCGATGGCCCTGCCGACGGGCCCCTGCATCTCGAAACCGGACCCGAATTCACTTATGTTTGCGGGTAATGGACATCAAGCCCGCGACAGTCGCCGCCCTCGTTGCCCGCACTCTCGAGCGCCCGCTCTCATCCGACGTCAGGGCAATGGCGGACCATGTCCGCGCGCGGCACGAGGGAGCCGCTGCGATCCTCGCCTATGGCTCCTGCCTGCGCGGCGTCAGCACCGATGAAACCCTGATCGATCTCTATGTTCTGATGGATCGCGAGCGCGGCATCAGCCCTAATCCGCTCAGCCGCTTTGCCGCCCGCCTGGTGCCGCCGAATGTTTATTATGCCGAGATGACCGATGCCGGACGGACCTTGCGCTGCAAATACGCCGTCATGACCTTGTCGGCCTTTGCCGGACGCATGCGCCCCGAGACAGCCAATCCTTATTTCTGGGCGCGCTTCTCGCAGCCGGCCGCCCTCGTGCACGCCGCGAGCGAAGCCTATCGCGAACATGTCGTTGCGGCCGTCGCCGAAGCGGTGACGACCATGTTCCGCGCGGCCCTCGCCTCGGCGCCTTCCGGGACTGATCCGCTGGAAACCTGGCAGTGCGGCTTCGCCGAGACCTATCGCACCGAGCTGCGTCCCGAAGCCGGTCATCGCGCCGGCGAGATCGTCGCGGCGAATAAGGACTTCTACCTGGATGCGGCAGGCCTCATCGGCAGGCCGGAAGTACGGCCCGTTTCATGGCCCCAGCGCCGGCTCGCGGGCAAGCTTCTGTCGGTCGCGCGCCTGGTGAAAGCCGCCTTCACCTTCGAGGGCGGCGCTTCCTACGCGGCGTGGAAGATCGAAAGGCACAGCGGAGAGAAGATCATTCTCTCCGCCTGGCAGCAGCGCCACCCCGTCATCGCCGGCTTCATGCTGCTGCCCAGGCTCCTGAGGCGCGGCGCCATCAAGTAGTCGCATCGCAATTGAGTGGCCGGGTTAACCGCTTGTTTACCAACTAAACACCAGATTGACTGTGTTAGTACTTAATATTGTGCCGAGGCGTAAGTAACGTCGAAGTTTCGGTGTCCGGTGACAAATGAAGCACTCGATCGTCAAGCGGGCTATCTCGGTCGCGCATCGCAGTGTCATCATCGCGCTCTTCGGCGCGTTCCTGCTCATGGTCGCCGGAATGATCGAGCGGTCGATGTTCGAGAACTGGTCGACCGACATCGGCGCACGATTGCAGCGGGCGAGCGACGCCGCCAATCAGATCTCCCTTTTCGACGAACGGCTCTCCATGTTCGCCAACATGGCGGTTGCCAGCAGCGACTGGCGCTGGGTCATCCGCTATGAGAACGTAACCCCCCTGCTCGAGCGCTCGATCGGCGACGCGACTGGCATGGCGCCGGACGGCGCCGCCAGGCGCTTCTCCACCTATGGTAAGATAGCCAACGACGCGACCACGACCATGGAACGCCAGGCCATGGGTCTGGTGCAAAAAGGCAAAAAATCGGAAGCCGAGGCCATCTTGAACTCCCGCACCTATGCGATGGAGAAGGCGACGCTCACCAGCGAGACCGGACGGCTCGCCGAGGCGACCCGCCAGAAACTGCAGTCGGACTTCGCCTCGCTGGTCAGAGTCTCGCAACTGTCCAAATTCTGTCTCGTGCTCATCGGCATCGGGCTTCTGTGGGCTGCTCTCTACCGCAATCTCCGCCGCTCGGAAGACGTGTTTGCCGAGGCTGAAGACAACATCCGGTTCCTCGCCATGCATGATGAACTTACCGGTCTCGCCAACCGGCGGGCCTTCGGTGATCTTCTCAGCGACAGGTTGCATGAGATCTTCATGTCCGGCAGGAAGTTGGCGTTGATCTCGCTCGACATGGTCGGCTTCAAGAAAGTGAACAGCCTCTATGGCCATGTCGCCGGCGATACCATCCTTGTCGCTCTGGCCAAGCGGCTGCAGGCGAGTCAGAGCGACCAGACCAGCGTCTTTCGTGTCGGCGGCGATGAATTCGTCGTCTTGAGCGAATTCGCCGACGAGGCCGATCTCGAGGCGCGGTGCAGCCGGCTGGTTCAGCATCTCGAAAAGCCCATCGTGGCCGCATCCGGCACCATCTCGCTCAATGCCAGGCTCGGCGTCGCCAAGGCGCCGCAGGACGCGACCGACCCCCAGTCGCTCTACCGCAAGGCCGACATCGCTCTCCAGCAGGCGCGCAACGAGCAATCCAGCGCCGCCGTCCACTACAACACGTCGATGGATGACCGGATCAGGTCGCGGGCCCGGATCGAGACGGAGTTGCCGCGAGCGATCGAATGTGGCTTCATCGTGCCCTATTTCCAGCCGGTGGTGGACCTCGGTTCCGGGCGCCTGGCCGGCTTCGAGGCCCTGGCGCGCTGGGAGCATCCCGATGAAGGATTGATCGGCCCGGATGCCTTCATTTCCGTTGCCGAAGAGGCCGGCCTCATCGATGAGCTGTTCTACTCGATCCTGCGCCAGGCCTGCGCCAATGCCCGTCTGTGGCCGCAGCATCTCTCGGTATCGGTCAATCTTTCACCCACCCAGCTCGCCAACCCCAACATTTCCGCCCGCATTCGCTCCATCATGGAGGAAGCGAGCATCGTCCCCGGCCGGCTCGAGATCGAGATCACCGAGAATGCCCTGGCCGCGAACTTCGCTTCCGTGCGCCGGCCTCTGACCGATCTGCGCGAGCTCGGCGTCTCGATTGCCCTCGACGACTTCGGCACCGGCTATTCGAGCATGCAGCATCTGTCTGAGCTTCTGATCAACAAGATCAAGATCGACAAGTCGTTCATTCGCCCGTCGGCAGATCCGAGGCAGAACGCCAAGATCGTCAGATCGATGCTCAGCCTGGCCAACAGCCTCAGCATGCAGACGACGGCCGAGGGGATCGAGCATGAGCATCAGGCGCTCCAGCTTCAGCAGCTCGGCTGCACCTATGGCCAGGGCTATCTGTACAGCAGGCCGATCAGCCGGCTCGCCTGCCTGGCCCTGATCGAGAAATGGACCCCTTTCGCGCCTCGCGCCATGCCTCAGATCCACGGCGTGATCTGACGCATTACACCGCCTGCTTGTAATGGCCCTGCGCAACGACCTCACCGAAGAGTTCCACGATCCTGTCGATGTCTTCGAATGTGTGCGCGGCCGAAACCGAGCAGCGCAGCAGGCATTGCTTTCCGGGCGTGCCGGGCGGCAGCGCGATGTTGACATAGACCCCGGCCTTGAGAAGGGCGTTCCACATCGCGATGGTCGACACTTCATCGGGGCAGTTCACCGCGACGATCGGACTGACCCTGTCGCAGCCGAGCGCCAGGCCGAGTGATTTGAATCCGTTGAAGAGACGGGCCGAGTTGATCTGCAGACGCTCGCGGCGCTCGGGCTCCGCCTTGAGCTTGCGGATCGCCGCGAGCGAGGTGGCGACCGTGGCTGGCGAGGGTGACGCGGTGAACATATAGGGCCGCGACGCATAGCGCAGCATGTTGAACAAGGGATGGTTGCCGGCGCCGAAGCCGCCGATCGCTCCGATGCTCTTCGAGAAAGTGCCGACGACGAAATCGACGTCATCCTCGAGCCCGGCCTCGTCGGCGAGGCCCCTGCCGTTGCGGCCCAGGACGCCGAAGGAATGCGCCTCATCGACGAGCAGCTGGAAGCCGTGCTTCTTCTTGACCGCGACAAAATCGGCGAGCGGGGCGCGATCGCCCAGCATCGAATAGATGCCCTCGAGCACGACCAGTCTTCCGCCTTCGTCTTCCGAGCGCGCCAGACGCTTGTCGAGGTCGCTAGCGTCATTGTGGCGGAACCGCACCAGCTTGGCGCCCGACAGGGTGCAGCCGTCATAGATCGAGGAATGCGAGTCGGCGTCGAGGTAGATCGTGTCCTTGGGCCCGGCGAGACCGGCCAGCATGCCGAGATTGGCCTGATAGCCGGTGGTGAACATGATGCAGTGCTCGCGGTCGAGGAAGGAGGCGAGCTCCTTTTCGAGGTCGCGATGCATGGCGTAGGACCCGTTGGCGATGCGCGAGCCCGTCGTGCCCGTGCCATAGAGCGCCAGCGCTTCCTGTCCGGCGGCAATGCAGTCCGGTTCGAAGGTAATGCCCATGTAGTTATTGGTGCCGGCGAGAACCGTCTCGCGCCCCTCGATGATGGCGCGCGTCGGCGACAGGATGCGGTCATTGGTAAGGCTGACGGCATTGACGCCGAGCGACAGCATGCGCTCGTGACGCTCGGAAATGCCGCGGTGCTTGTCGAACAGATCGGTCATTGGATCAAACCTTTGTCAGCCGGCTCTCGACGACCTTAACCAGGTCGGCGATCGAACGCGTTTCGGAGAGCACATTGAGTGGGATGTCGATGTTGAAGTGGTCCTCCACTTCCATGACGAAGTCCATGACCGATACTGAATCGATATTGAGATCGGCCGAGATGTCGGTTTCCGGCCTGAGGGCGATCTTGGCCGTGTTGAACGGCTCAAGCAACCGACACAGGGTCGCGAATGTGTCGCCGCTGGCGCTCATTTGCTGTTCTCTCCATAAAGCCTGGCAGACTGCCTTCTATCGGTGGTGGCCTTGGCGGGCAACCATCCTTGTTCGCGATACCAGGCGACAGTGCGGCGATAGCCCTCGGCAAAAGGCGTGCAATCGGGCAATTCCGGGCCGGCGCCGCGAACCACCCAATCGGGATGATAGAGCTCGCGAACCTTGCCTTGCGTCAGCGGCACGCGCAGCTTGAACGTGGCGCCGAGCATGCCGATCGGCCAGACGAAGCTTTCGAGCAGCCACTGCGGCAGGAAAATCGGCCGCGCCCTGTGGCCCTCGACGACAGCCGCTATCGCGAGAAGATCCGGCCAGCCATAGCCATGCGGGCGGCCGTCGTCGATTTCGCAAAGACCTTCCCGGCCGTCCGACAGCCGCGTCAGCAGGAAGCGCGCCAGATCCTCGACATAGAGGAGCGAGAACCGTGCCTTCGACCTGCCGGGAATGATCGCAAAACGCCTGGTGAACTGCGCCAGCAGCGGAAGCGTCGCGCGGTCGCCCGGCCCATAGACCACGGGCGGGCGCACGATGATAAGGCCCTTGGGCTTGATCACGCCAAGCGCGTCCTCGGCGGCGCGCTTGCTTGCGCCATAGTCGGACAACTCCGGCTGGCGTGCCGCGAGGCTCGAGACATGGATGAAGCGCTCGACGCCCGCGGCGAGCGCCGCCTTGGCAAGCTTCTCGGTGCCCCCGGCATTGATGGCGAAGAAACCGGCGCGGTCGGGCGCGGCGATCGCGCCCGCCAGATGGATGACCGCCGAAGCGCCGCTGACCAGACGTTCGAGTGCCGCCTCGTCGTCAAGGGTACCGATCACCGTTTCAGCCGAGCCGAAACCGCAGTCGCGCGGCCCTTCGCGCACCAGGAGGCGCAACGCCAATCCTGCCTCGTCGAGCGTTTTCAAAAGGTGCCGGCCGACAAAGCCGGTGCTTCCCGTGAGTGCGACTGGCCCCTTCATCGGCCCGGGCCAATCAGCGGCTTACTGGGCGGCTTGGAGCCGCGCCTCACCCGAGGGACGATGCGGCAGGCGAGCCAGCGGCGAAATCTCGGTGATGTCGCCGGCGAGATAGCCGTCCTTCGCCCCGGCGCGGGAAAGCTTCCCGGAGGACGTGAAGGGCAGGCTCTTGGGTGGCACGAGAACGACGGCGCATTCGACGCCGGCCGTCTGGTGGACGACCGCGGCGACCTTGCGCCGGAGCTCTTCCATGTCCTGAGGCGCCGCCACGCGGCAATGCACCAGCACGACGACGTCGTCATCGCCGTCTTCGCCCTCGACCGCGAAGGCCGCGGCATCGCCGCTGCGCAGCGGCTCGATCTGCTCCGCCGCCCATTCGATATCCTGCGGCCAGATGTTGCGGCCATTATGCAGGATCAGGTCCTTGGCACGGCCGGTGATGACGATCTCGCCATCGAGCCAATAGCCCATGTCGCCGGTATCCATGTATCCGTCGGCGGACATGATGGCCTGCGTCGCGTCGTCATTCTCGAAATAGCCAGCCATCAGGCTCGGGCCCTTGATGAGAATATGGCCGATCTCGCGGTCGCCGAGGTCCCGGCCATTGTTGTCGCGAACCGCGATCGCGTGGCCGGCGATCGGCTTGCCGCACACGACGAAACTGCGCACCCGCTCCGGCGACTGCTTGAGCTGCTCGCTGGCCGGCACCGCCTTGTGCGCCAGCTTGTAGTGGAGACGATCCACGGTATCGATCTTCACCGGCTTCGCAAGATCGGCGAAGGTGACGGCGAGCGTCGATTCAGCCATTCCATAGCTCGGCGTGAAGGCCTTCGCATCGAAACCGGCGACCGAAAGCTTCTCGGCAAAGAGGTTGAGCACGTCGGCGCGCACCATGTCGCCGCCGATGCCGGCGACGCGCCAGGAGGAGAGATCCAACGTCGCCGCTTCGCCATTGATCCGGCGCGCCGCGAGGTCGAAGCCGAAGGACGGTGAATAGGCGATGGTGCAGCGATTGTCCGACATCAGTTTGAGCCACAGTGCCGGGCGCCTCGCGAAGGCCGGCGTCGCCATGTAGTCGACGGTCACCTGCCCCATCATCGGCGACAGGCAGAAGCCGACCAGGCCCATGTCATGATAGAGCGGCAGCCATGAAAAGGCGCGATCGTCATTGGTGACCGCGAGACCATCGCGCAGGATGCCGCGCGTATTGGCGACGACCGCCTTCTGGGTGATCAGCACGCCCTTGGGACTCGATGTCGAACCGGACGAATACTGGATATAGGCGACGTCCTCGACCTCGAAGGGTTTCAGCCTCTCGATGCTCTCCGGCTGCGCCTGGAGTTCCTCGAACGTTTTGACGATGGCCGTATCGGCGATCTTCGCCGCGGCGCCGATATGCGAGGCGAGATCGACGGACAGGATGACCGCGCGTGCTCTGGCCGTCTTCAGCATGCCGGCGATGCGCGAAATATAGGCGTCCTTGCCGCCGATATACATCGAATAGGGCATCGGGCAGGGCACGAGGCCGGCATACTGGCAGCCGAAAAACACCGTCATGAAGTCGGGGCTGGTTTCGGCAACGATCGCGACGCGATCGCCGCGCTTCAACCCGCTCGACAGGAGCTTGCGCGCCGTGACGATGGCCCGGATCCTGAGCTCGCGATAGGGCAGCACATGTTCGAGCTGGCCACGGGCTGAATAGAAGTTGAACCCGGTCACGCCACGGGCCGCATAATCGAGACCAGCCGTCAAAGTGGCAAAGCCACCGAGCACTTTCGCCAGCACCGGATTTTGATGTGGGGTCGGCTTCACGGCGAATTCTTCACCGCCCTGCCTCAAACTCCCCCTGACCACCGTCCCGTGCAAAATTAACCTCTTGATTTATATAAATTATCCAACGGTCGTGCCCGCATGGCGGAGGACTCGTCGAATTCCCCTCGTCCCTAGCTAACAGCGCGGCCGATCAGCGGAAAATCAAAAGGTATTTCAGAATATAACGGGACTATCCCCACAGCCGCGTGATGAGGATGCCGGCGGCGAAAAGTCCCAGCACGCCGATCGAGAAGCCCGACAACCAGGCCAGAACAAGGGCTCCGGTGGAGTAGCCTGCCTGCATCGTCTTGGGCGGCGCGGCGCTGATCTTCTCGCGCTCGCGGGTGATCAGCCGATGCGCGATATGCTGCTTGATCCGCTCGATCATTTCGACGCGATCGGCGGTCTCGAGCAAGGTCTGGCGCCCTCCGGGCCCATCCTGGACCAGCCGGTAAGTCCTGGGATCGGGTGCCATGACGACCGAGGTGATAAGATCGACCCACAGGCGCGGCGGATCGCCGGGCACCAGCGCCAGGTCGATGAAGGAAGCCGCCTCCACATTGGCGAGCACGGCAGGCGCCAGATCATCCTTGAGGACCTGGAGCCGCAGGGTCTGGGCGTCCCTGATGTCGAGAACGGCCTCGAAATGGGCGGCCTCGGCCAGGCGGGCCTGACGCAGCGCCCCGTTCAGGCCCTGATCTCCCGGCAATCTTGTCGACATGGGGGAAACCACTTAAGAAACTCCCGAACTATGAACAAGCTGTGCCAAAACAGGCCGGATTTCGACTCTTTTCCCGGCTATTTCCCTCATCTTGCAACTCCCACACCAGCCGCGCCATGACCGAATTGGACAATCCACTGCCTTCCAGCGCACAGCGCGTCGCCGACGCAGCGCGCGCCCTTGGCCTTTCCCCCCATATCGTCACCATGGCCGACAGCACGCGTACCGCAGAGGAAGCCGCCGCGGCCTGCCGTTGCGAGGTCGGCCAGATCGTCAAGTCGCTCGTCTTCCGGGGCGCCAGTTCCGGCATGCCTTACCTGCTTCTGGTTTCCGGCAAGAATAGGGTCAACGAGAAGAAGGCCGCGAATGTGATCGGCGAGGCCCTGGCGCGGCCGGATGCCGCCTATGTGCGCGGCACCACCGGCTATGCGATCGGCGGCATACCGCCCTTCGGCCACGACACACCGCTCAAGACCTTCATCGATGCCGACCTGCTCGCCTATGCCGATGTCTGGACGGCGGCGGGAACGCCGCATTGTGTCATGCGGCTCAAGCCTGAGGATCTTCAGAAGAGGACCGGCGCGCTGACGATCGTCGTCTATTGAGTTCCTGCCGGCCGGGCGGTTCCGCCGCAGACGGTCGGCAGCGGCGCATCGCCGAACCACAGTTCGAAGGTGTTCGGGCGGACCTTCTTGGCGCCCTCCCAGATCGTGGTCAGGTTGATGACCTTGAGCTCGAGGCCTAGCGCGGCGAACATGTTGGCGATCCCCTGCCCGCGATCCATGTCGCTGTCCTTCAGCACCCGCAACTCATGCTGCTTGCCGTCCCAGTTCACCTGCGCGATGAGCGGCACCGATATCTGGGCGCGATCACCGTCCTTGAGCGAGAGCAGCATGGTCGAGATGCAGGCGCGCTGCTGATCGGTCATCGCATGGACGAACAGGCGGCTCGGCAGGCGCTCGAGCGCCTTGCGAAAGGTCTCGGCGACGGCTGGATTCTCGTCCGCCGCCTTCATCAGCGCCGCTTCCATCAGGGGCAGCATCTGCTTGTCGGAAGATGAATTCGCGTAGTCGAGCTGCGCCGCGACGAACTCCACCGGCACCTTATTGTTCTTGAGCAGGTATTCGAGCATGGCGACGCCGAACTTGCGCTTCTCTGAATTCTCGTCGCTGACCAGATCGATCATGGTCTTCAGATCGCTCACATTCTGCTGCCAGCTCGTATAGTAAAGGCCGGTTCCGGCAACCGTCAGCGGGATCATGACGGTCGCCGCGACCTGGACCAGAAGATCGCGCATGGGTCGTATCGCGGACATGGGATGCTCCGTTGATTGGGCCGCCTTGCACCACCGCATTGCGGCGGAACGGTGGCCGCTTCTAGCTCACCGCCTGATTCGTCGGAACGCGTTAAAAATCGCCGGAATCGCTGTTCCGGTTCGCGGGCGGCGGCAGCTTGCGGCGTAAGAGCCAAGCGGTGAGCGGCGGGATGACGACGCACATGGCGAGATAGCGCGCCAGCTGATGGGCGCCGACATAGGCGGGGTCCAGGTGGAGCGCCAGCGCGATCACCGTCATCACATCGAGGCCGCCGGGCGCGAAGGCGAGAAGCGTCAGGGTGACCGGCAGGCCCGCCACCATGCCGGCCAGCACGGCGCCAAGAACGGAGAGCACAAGCGCGATGCCGAAGCCCGCCAACCCATCGCCCAGCGCATTCAGGAGCTCGCCCAGGGTGAAATCCTGGAACCGGCTGGCGAGCGATGTGCCGAGAATCACATTGGCCAGCATGAGGGCGGGGGCGGGCAGCGCGCCATGGGCGATGTCGCCGACATAGAGGGCGGCGCTCACGAAGATCGAGCCAATGAACAAGCCGGCCGGCACCCGCAGCCTCTCGAGCAGCAGGGCTGCGGCGGCGCTCGCCGCCAGCACGAGCGCGATCTGCCACCACACCGGATCCGCGACCAGCCCCGCCGGTCCCTGCGGCGGCGACAGGCTCGATATCACCAGGGGGAGAGCCGCGACCAGGAAGAACAGCCTGATGCTTTGCGCGATGATCACGCGACGCATATCGGCCTTTGCGTCATCGGCCAGCGCCACCACCAGGCCCAGGGCGCCCGGCAGGCTCGAGAACAGCGCATCGGCCTCGGGCCAGCCGCGCACCCGCCGATAGAAGAAATAGCAGGCGAGCGTCACGAGCATGATGGTGAGGGCCAGCATGGCGAGGCTGAGCGGCCAGCGCGTGGCCCCCATCAGTGTCTCCATCGTAACACTGCTGCCGATCTGGACACCGAGAATGATGAAGGCCACGCTGCGCAGATAGGCAGGTACGGCGAGCTTCAACCCCAGAAGCACGGCAAGGATCGTCGCGATCATGCTGCCGGCGAGCCAGGGAGCCGGAAAATGGACGATCGAGAACAGGGCGCCACCTGCGGCGCCAAGGGCAAGCGTGAGAAAAATGCGGATCAGAACAAGGGCCTCAGTGACGTGAAGAGCTGGCTATAGCGCCGATACGCATTGTCATAGGCTTCCCGGTGCGCGGCAAGCGGCAAGGTCACATTCGCCACCGGATTGAGCTCCGAAGCGGCAGCGCCGATGTCGCCGATGAGGCCGGATGCCTTGGCGGCGAGGAGCGCCGCCCCGACGGCTGATGTATCGGTATGGAGCGGCGTCTCGACCGGGAGGCCCACGAGATCGGCACGGATCTGTTTCCACAGGGCGCTGCGGGCGCCACCGCCGACGATCCGCAGCGCATCGGCCCTTATGCCGAGCGCCCGCGTCCGGTCGAACACATCGCGCATGGCGAAGGCCAGACCTTCGAGCAGTGACCGCGCCAGGTGCTGGACGCCATGCGAGGGGGTGAGGCCGTAGAAGGCGCCGCGCGCCGAAGCGATCCATTCGGGCGCCATCGCGCCGGAAAGAGCCGGGAGGAAGGTCACGCCCGCCGCCCCGGGCGGCGCCTCGGCGGCGAGCGCCGTCAGGTGCTCGAAGCTTGTGAGCCTGAACGTGTCGCGGAACCAGACCAGGGCACCTCCCGACAACCATCCCGGATTCTCGACATAGTATTGACCGCCCGGAAAGGCATGGGTCTCGACCAGCCGACCGGGATCGATCACAGGCCGGTGGTGCAGGGCGCCCGTCACTTCGGCGGTACCGAGCACATTGATGAAGCGTCCGGGTGCGGTGAGCCCCGCCCCGATCGCCGAGGAGAAATCATCGCCCGTGCCGACGGCGACCGGGATCCCGGCCCTGAGGCCGGCGAGCGAGGCGCCGGTACTGGAAAGCCCTCCGGCACAGGCGGCCGCATCCAGCGCGGTCGGCAATTCCTCTCTCTCGATCCCGAAAGCGGCGAGCAGATCCTCGTCATAGGCCTGGTCGGCAAGCGCATAGATCATGCTGGTGGATGCGGTCGAATGGTCGATCACATGTGCGCCGGTGAGACGCGACACCAGATAGGATACGGGCACATGAAATGTCGCCGCCTCGGCGACGGCTGCCACATTCGCCTTGAGCCACCTGATCTTGGCGGCGAGATGAGTGGCGTCGAGCACGACGCCGCAGGTCCGATGCACCTGCTCGGCATCGATGCCTGAAATGTCGGCGCGCCGGTCCATCCAGATGAGGCAGGGATGAAGCGGCTGGCCCATGCGATCGACGGCGACGCAGCCGTCGAGCTGGCCGGCGATGCCCAGTGCGGTGACATCGTCGGGGCCGCATCCGGCCTCGGCGAGGGCCCCCGCGATGGCGGGCCCGAGCGCTCCCTCCCACAGAAGCGGATCCTGCTCCGCCCATCCGGGCTGGGGAAAGCTCGGCTGATAGGCAACGGCATGCGAGCCGATGATCTTCATCTCCGGCGCCAGCACCACCGCTTTGAGGCTTTGCGTGCCGATATCGACGCCGACGATCATGCGGCGAGGCCGGCCTTCCCTTGCTCGGCGATCCTGAGCTCGACATCGGCCTCGGCCAGGGCGCGCACCAGCGTCTCGTCCGGCGCTTCATCGGTGATCAGGCCGTCTATGGCGTTGAGGGGACAGATCGTCGCGAACTGCGTGATCCCGGCCTTGGTGTGATCGGCCAGCAGATAGACGCGCTCGGAGCGCGCGATGACCTTGCGCTTGACCGCGACGCCTGCGCTGTCGGCGTCGCTGATTTCCTTGGCGGTAAAGCCGCCGGCGCCGATGAAAGCGAGATTGGCATGATAACGGTCGAGGAAGTCGAGCGTCTCGGTGCCGAACACGCCCTCTTCCGTCAGCCTGAGATCACCCGGGCACATGAGGATGGAGGCGGTGTCCGATTGCCCGAGGATACGGGCCACGCCGATCGAATTGGTGATGACCTTGAACTCGATCGGCAGCTGCGCCAGCACTTTCGCCAGATGTGCCGTCGTCGAGCCGGCATCGATGATGAGGACGTCGCCGGACTTGACCAGGGTCGCGGCATGCAGGCCGATCCGCTCGCGCTCGGCGACATAGGTCTGTGCTCGCGCCGCAATGCCGGGCTCATCGGTGAGCGCCCGCATCGCCGCCCCGCCATAGGTCCTCGCGAGGAGGCCCCGCTCGGCGAGTTCGTCGAGGTCGCGCCGGATCGTCTCCGTCGTGACGTTGAACTCTTCGGCGAGATCGGAGATGCGCACCGCCACTGTCGTATTGAGCCTGGTGACGATGCGGTCCTGTCTTTCGCGCTTGGACAGCTTATCCATGGCGAACCTCCAAAAGGGCCTTGGCGAGTTCGGCAAATCCCTCGCCGCCTTCGGCGCGCGTCACGAAGCGCGGCAGATGCGCCATGATCGCCTTGTAGGGCACCACATTGGCGACGCCGACCGAATTCGGGAAGAAGGCGAACATCGGCGCATCATTGGGAGAATCGCCGGCATAGACGACATGACGGCGCTCGCTGTCGGCATCGATCCCGAAACACTCCTTGAGCATGCGCCGGGTCATGGTCAGCTTGTCGTGCCGGCCGAACCAGGCATTCACATGGATGGAGCTGACCTTGGCGACGGCTCCCTCGGCCTCGAAGGCCTGCCTGATGCGCTCCGCTGTCGCCAGCGGCAAGGGCGGCACGTCCTCGCAGAAGTCGATCGCGACATCGATCTCGCGATAGGCCTGGTCCGAGGCGATGGCGGTGCCGGGGAATTCCGCCAGGATACGCGCAGCCAGCCTGTTCAGCTTCTCGTTGTTGGCTCGCCGCTCCTCTGTGCCCTGCCCGTATACGCGCAGCATTTTTCGGCTCTTGTCGTCGTAGCGGAAATAAAACGCGCCGTTCTCGCCGACGATCCCGTCGACTGGCCACATGCGGGCGATGTGGTCGCACCAGCCGGCCGGCCGCCCGGTGATCGGGATGACGACGAGGCCGGCTTTATGCAGGTCCTGCAGCGCCTTGTAGGCGCTGGCCGGCAGGCGGCCATGGAGGGTGAGCGTATCGTCGATATCGGTGAGCACCGCCCTTACCGCCTTGAGATCATGCGGGGCGAAGGAAGCGAGCGGTGAAAGCGTCTGCGTCAATCGATCAGCCTTTCCGGTTCCAGCAGGCCGGAATCGGCCGCAAGGTCGAGGAAGGTATAGCGGTTCCGGATTTCGCGCGCATGCAGGATCGCGTCCGTGAACGTCGCGCGGGAAAGGCCGATCGCCGAATAGCGCCGCGGCGCCTCGACCCTGGCGAGCGCCGTCTCGATCTCGGCGGATGGCCGGCGCACCGCCTCGATCTCGCTGCGCAGCCGCGGCCAGATCGCCTGCAGCCGCTCATTCAGCTGCATCGCCCGATCATTGTCGCTCACCTTGGGCTGGATGTCCTTCCAGCAGGCGAGCCCGATCTCGTCGCCGAAATGCGATCTGAGTGATCCGGCGCTGAGCCGGCTGGCGCCGAGCTGCGGGGCTGAATCGCGCGCCAGGAGCTGATCCTGGAGCCTGGCCATGACCAGCGTGGTCACGGCGATCTGCTCGCCATGCAGCGCCGGCTCCCAGCCGGCGGGCGGCATCATCTCGACATGATGACTGATCAGATGCTCGCCCTGGCTCGCCGGATAGGAGCCGCCGCAGATCGTCATGCCGAAACCTGAGAGCAAGAGTATCCGGATCAGGCAACTCAGGGCCGCCCGGTCGCCCTTCAGCAGGGCGCCTGGGTCCTGGACCAGCTGGTCTTCGAGTTCGGCGATAAAGGCGAAGGGCGCGGTACGGTAGGTCTGGCTCAGGAGCCGGCTCGACAGCAGCCAGTCGACTTGCGCCGTCGAGCGGCAGATGGCGTCGCCGAAGCCGGCCTGGATGAGACGCTTCGGCGCCTTGGCCAGCACGTCGAGATCGACGAACACGCCGTCGGGCGAAATGGCGGCCAGCGATTTCTTGTGGCCGTGGACGGTGATGGCGGCATTGACCGAGGTATAGCCGTTCATCGAGGGCGCCGTCGCGAAGACCGCACAGCGCTTGCCCTGCCGGGCGGCCGAATATTTGGCGAGGTCGCAGATGCTGCCCGAGCCGACGGCGATATAGGAACCGGCCCGCTCGCCTTCCTGCATCACGCGCGCTGCGGTCCTGTCGTCGGGATGCGGCCTCTGGCCGAGCCTGATCGGGATGATCTCGCCCAATGGCGCGAGCGCCGCCTCGACCCGGTGGCCGAGCGCCGCATGGGTATTGTCGTCGGAAAGGACGGCGAACGGTTTCGGCAGGTCGAGCGCCTTGACGAGATCGCCTTCGCGCCCGGCGAGCGTCGGCTCGATCACCAGCGCCTTCATCGGCACACGCAGAACCTCGCCCGTGTCAGGATCGCGGTAAGACCCTTCGAGCAGCTTTCGCAGCGTATCCATGGGTCATGTCCCGACCGCGCGCAACACCGCCTTGCACTGGTCGCGCACCCCCTTGACGCCTTTGGCGAAGGCTTCTTCGAACACGGCAGAGCCGATGGTGAAGGCATCCGCCCCGGCGGCGGCCACCGCCTTGATGCGGTCGGGCGAATCGATGCTGCCCGCGACGATGAGATAGCCGGTCTCGCCCACACCCCGGCGTGCCGCCCGGATGAGATCCAGGGGATCGGCGTCGGTTGCCCGGTAAGCGAGCAGATCGACGCCCGGACAGCCGGATGCCACCGCCTTGCGGCAATCCGCTTCGACGTCGGCGGGCGTGCCGCCGAGCTTGGTCGGATGGCCGACCGGCCGGCCCGGAAAGGGATAATAAGCGGGGCCGCCACTCTTGAAGGTCTCCATGGCGAGCTTGATGTCCTGGCCGCCGAGAACCCGGTCTACCCCCAGTTCGGCCGAGGCCTTGATCGACTGGCGGATGGTTTCCGGCGTCTGGCTGACGACCTCGACATAGGCGATCGAACCATCGGCCTTGATTCGCCGGGTCAGTTCCCGCAGCGTCGCCTTGTCGACCCCCACATCCTTGAACCCCACATGCTTCAAGCCGACACCGGAAAGTGAATCATAGACGTCAAGACAGTTCTGGACCGTCCTGTCGTGATGCGTCAGCATAAAGATGAAATCCATGGTCTCGACCCGATGTTGTACCTGCAACAAACATGTTGCATAGCTGACATAGTTGGCGCAAGCTAATTCCGAAGAGCCTGACGATGAATTGGAAGAATTCTTTCCGCTCGATCTATTATGACGGGGCGCCGGAGCCGGCGGACCTCGATCTCGCTTGGGCCGAGACCGCCCTCCTCGTCATCGACGTCCAGAACACCTATCTGGCGCGGCCGGACCGTGCCTCGCTCTCCGATGATGAGCGCCGCCGCTACGATGCCTGGACGCCCTTCCACGAGCGCATGCACCGGCAGGTCATACCGCGCACCCGCGCCCTTCTCGATCTCTTTCGGGGCCACGGCATAGAGCGGCTGTTCGCCCGCATCGCCTGTCACACCAAAGACGGCCGCGACCGCTCGCTCAGCCAGAAGATGCCCGGCTGGAACAACCTGCTGCTGCCGAAGGACGAGGCGTCCTCGCAACTTGTCCCCGAATTATCGCCAACAGGCGATGAGATCATCGTGACCAAGACGACGGATTCGGCCCTTACCGGCACCAATCTGCGCCTCATCCTGCACAATCTCGGCATCAGGAACGTCGTCTGCGCCGGCATCTTCACCGATCAGTGCGTGTCTTCCACGGTGCGCAGCCTGGCCGATGAAAGCTACAATGTCGTCGTCGTGGAGGATTGCTGCGCCGCGGGCTCCGAAGAGCTTCACCGCAAGGAACTCGAGATCATCAACATGATCTATTGTCATGTCGTCTCGAGCGCGGAGCTTGTGATGATGATGGGGCTCGATAAGAAGGAGGGTGTCAAATCCGGAACGTCAAAAGTCAAGATGTGCCAATGAACGTGCTTTAGACTGAACCTGGGAAACGCCGATAAAAGCCCGTGATCCACGCGAATGACGGGCAAACAGAACAATGGAGGAAGTCACATGCTGAAAACACCCCTGTCGCGCCGGAATTTCATGCAACGCTCGACCGCTCTTGCGGCAGCTTTTGCCACCGGCGCAAAATTCACCATCGGTTCCGCCGAGGCCGCCCGCGAGAAGGAACTGAACATCCTGTGCTGGGAAGGATACAACTCGGCCCAGGTTCTCGACCCTTTCCGCTCGTCCAAGGGCGCCACCGTCAAGGCCGAGTCCCTCACCAACGATCCCACCATGATCAACCGGCTGCGCGCCGGCGAAACGAAGATCTGGGACCTCATCAACGTCAACAATCCCTGGGCGCGCAAGATCATGCTGCCCGAAAACCTGATCAGGCCGCTCGACCG
>CAZICN010000043.1:0-21855 GCA_964537655.1 uncultured Aestuariivirga sp. | reverse complement strand
TGGGGCGTAGCCAAGTGGTAAGGCAGCGGATTTTGATTCCGCCATTCCCAGGTTCGAATCCTGGCGCCCCAGCCAATCCCTGCATGGGAGCCTGTCGGAAAGAGGTGACGCCCCCCGGGGCCTGCGGAATAGGCGCGTATCCCTCAGTCACTGCAGCACCCAGATCCGCCAGCGGGACTATTGGGATTCGGTTTCGAGATCGGTCTTGAGTTTCTGGAGGATATCGCCGACTTCGCGCTTCAGCCTGTTGTTCTTGGCAGCGCGGCCGGCAGCGGCGCGGATCTGCTCAAGCGCATCGGATTGCGCCTGGTTGCGCTTCTCAAGGCCGGCATTGAAGGCCTGTGGTTGGGGCTGTGCCTGGCCTTCCGCATCGGGTACCGCGGAAACCAGTAATGCCTCGGTCTTGGGCGGGGGTTTGATGGTTTCCGCGAGCTTCGTCATACCCTTCAACGAAAGATTTCGGTCATCGACAAAATAGGTGAGGATGGAGAAGGGCATGCCTTCCGATTTGCTGGCCTCGAGGGCGATGTCACCAATGTCGAGCCAGCCATAGCCTGCCCCGGCGGCGATCTTGCGCAACCTTTCCTTCTCGCCGTCGCGATAAGGGATGCGCTCGCTGCTGTCGCCCTTGGTTCGCGTGAACTGCGGCGCAACATTGTAAATCGTCGGCGAATAAACCACCGTCACCTTGCCGATCGATTCGGCCTGAACGAGTGTCTTCAGCGAGGCAATCACCTCTTCCGGCGTGCCATATTTCTGTGCCGAATCCAGACTCTCCTCCGGGTAGAGATAGAAGAGTTCGTCCACCTGACCGCGATAGCGGCTTATGGCCTTTGTCAGGCTGCAGACGACGAACTCCGCCGTATCTTCCGGAATGCCCAGATTGATATATTGCCGCTCGCTGTCCACTGCCTGCAGCATCGAGGCCAGGGTGTTTGCGTCCTCGAGCGGAGCTGCGAAGGCGACCGAGCCCCCGGCCACGACCACCTTGCGCGGTCGTTCGACCGCCGGGACAGTGGTGCGTTCGCCAAGCGCGTTCGTCGTGAGGCCGTGCTGGCCATAGCCGTAATCCTGGAAGAACAGTGCTAGTTCCGGAACCAGCGTCGCATTGCGGTCATGATAGACGGCGATCGGATCGAGTGGCTGAAACAAGGTCGAGCGAAGGAAGAATGCGGTCTTGTCGAGATTGGCCTTGGTGCTTTCGCACTCCCGGTTGTTCGTGATCAGCCGGGCATCCTCGGTCTGGGTCTGCGGATAGGGTGCATTGGCGAGGCTGATCTTCGCGCCGACCATTTTGGGGATCAGGGGGCTGATCTGGCTTTCGTCCGTGATAACCCCCGGAAATTCAGCTTGTCGTGGCTGGTCAACATAGGCGGACAGGGCATCCCAGTCGATCGACCACTGGCCCCATCCGGGAGCTCTGATGTTTTGCCAGCCAAGCCCGACCACCAGGATCAACGCACAGCTCAGCGCCACGAAAGCACTGCGAATCATCAATAGGCCTCCTTGCAGCCCTTCGCCCTCGGGTCGCTACGCGCCGTACGGGCAAAGGGCTCGATTACGCACATTCCGGAGCCTTTCCTTTAGTAGGAAGCGCTCCACGATCCAACGGCCCGCCGCTTCAAACGCCTGGAATCAAATGCCTTTGCCGCCGCCATGCAAGTCCAGTATAGCCCAATCCGGGCATTTGCCGAATTCGTTTCCATTTACCCCTTAGAGACGAAGCAACTCATTGCCGAAAATGAGCATGTTCAATAAGGTTGCCGGAAATAGGGCCGACCGGCTCCCTAATTCCCGAAACCACCAACACTCCCCACGGTGACATGGCGCCTGGCATCACCTTTCGCATCATCGCAACCGCACTCGCCCCCTTCGCGCTCGGCTATCTGCTGTCCTACCTCCTGCGCGCCGTCAATGCGGTGGTGGCGCCTGATCTCGTGGCAGACCTCGATCTGAGCCCGGCCGAACTCGGACTCCTGACCTCGGCCTATCTGCTCGCCTTCGCGCTGTTCCAATTGCCGCTTGGCGTCCTGTTCGATCGCTATGGTCCGCGCCGCGTCCAGTCCGCCCTGCTGGCACTCGCATCTTTGGGCTGTATGCTCTTCGCCCTGGCACCCGGCTTCGTGACGCTTTTCCTCGCCCGTGCCATCATCGGGTTGGGTTTCGCCGGAGGCCTGATGGCGGGCTTCAAGGCGACGTCGCTCTGGATGCCGCTGGAGCGCCGGGCGCTGGTCAATGCCTGCATCATGTCGATGGGAGCGCTCGGCATCATCGGGGCGACGGAACCCACCGAATATCTTGTGGGCGAAGTCGGCTGGCGCGGCACATTCTTCATCTTTGCCGGACTTGTTTTCACTGTCTCGGTCGTGATCTTCGCGGTTGTGCCGCGCCGCGACGGCGAGCGATCACCCGCGAGCTTCGGCGATCAGTTCGGCCAGCTGCTGCGCATCCTCAAGCTGCCGCTGTTCTGGCGGCTGGCGCCGTTCCTGGGGCTGACGGCGGGCGTCCAGATCGGCGTCCAGACTCTCTGGGCGGGACCCTGGCTGCGCGATGTGCTGGACCTCGGGCGTGATCAGGTGGCGCGTCACCTTCTGTGGATGGCGGTCGCCTTCATGCTGGGAATCCTGTCGAGTGGCTATCTGGTCGACCGCCTGGGGCGGCGCGGCGTCAGTCCTCTCACCGTCATGCTCTTCTATCTGCTGGCCTATCTCCTGGCCCAGGCCGTCATCGTCCTGCGCCTCCCGGAACTCAGCTTCCCGGCCTGGCTGGTGCTGGCGGCGACCGGGCAGGCCGGCATCGTCGCTTTTCCATGGTTCGCCGCCCGTGTCGGCAACGAACTGGCCGGCCGCTCGAACGCCTCGATCAATTTCGCCATGTTCGCAGCCGCCTTCATCGCGCAAGGCGTGATCGGCATGATCATCGGCCTGTTTGCGCCGACGGCGACAGGCTATGCGCCCGAGGCCTATAGCTGGGCATTTGGTGTCTTTCTGACCCTCCAGGTTCTGGCGCTTGGCTGGTATCTTTGGGCGCCGCGCTACAAGGAGATCGTCCATGCCTAATCCCGTCATCGCCGAAGTGACCCGCGGCGGCTTCATCGAAAGCCGGCACACCGGCGCTTACGCCGTGGTCGACGGGTCGGGCAGGCTTGTCGCCTCCGCCGGCGATATCGCACAAGCCGTCTTCCCGCGCTCGGCGATCAAGGCGTTCCAATGTCTGCCCGTGATCGAAAGCGGCGCCGCCGACCGCTTCGGCTTCACCGATGAGGATCTGGCGCTCGCCTGCGCATCGCATAATGGCGAGATGGAGCATCTCAGGGTCGCGACAGGCATGCTTGCCAAGGCCGGAGCGAACGAGACCCAGTATGAATGCGGTCCGCACTGGCCGTCCGAACTCCAGGTCCAGCACGCGATGGTGCGTCGCGATGAGGAGCCGCGCCCCATCCACAACAACTGTTCCGGCAAGCATGCCGGCATGCTGGCGCTCGCACGTCATCTGGGTGCGCCCGCCGCTGGCTATAGCCGGATCGATCATCCGGTCCAGCGTGAAGTCGCGAAGGCGATGAGCGACCTATGCGATATCGATATCGACACTCAGCCTCACGGCATCGACGGCTGCTCGGTTCCGACATGGGCCGTCCCCTTGCGCAATCTTGCCCTGGGCTTCGCCCGCTTCGGCTCGGGCTCAGGCCTGAGCGAAGCCCGCAAGGCCGCCTGCCAGCGCATCATCTCCGCCGTGCGGGCTCATCCTTTCATGGTGGCCGGCACCAATCGCTTCTGTACCAGAGTGATGGAGGCGGTGCCGCGCGTCTTCGTCAAGACAGGAGCCGAGGGCGTCTTCTGTGGCGCCGTTCCCCATGCGGGTCTTGGCATTGCCCTCAAATGCGATGATGGGGCACATCGCGCCTCCGAGGCGTCGATGGCGGCCGTCCTCGCCTCATTGCCGGTATGGACGGAGACCGAACGTGAGGCGCTCGCGAGCTTCGCCGCGACCGATCTCAGCAACTGGCGCAGGACGCGTGTCGGCGACGTGCATGCTGCGATCCGATGACGAGGGGGCCTAGCACCAGCAAGGCGCATGGACCCTAATAAGCCAATCCGTATGCGGATCCTGCCATTCATCCCAAAGGCCGTTGGGTGCCCGCGCCTTGCCCCAGTTCCGGCTTCATGCTGACATGACGTAGTGGCAGCTTTCCGAGGCCGGAGCAGATGATGCAGCTTTATCGAAGCCGCATGGATCGGATTGGCGTCTGGCGACGGGCAATGGCCGCTGTCGTCTTCCTGCTGGCCATCGGCCTCGCGTCCCTGGCGCATGCCGCCGAACCACTCAAGGGTGTGGCACTGGTGATCGGCCAGTCCCAATACCAGACCCTTGCGCCCTTGCCCAATCCCGTGGAGGACGCCCGCGCGATCGAGGCGTTGCTCATCGGGCTTGGATTCGAGACCGATCTCGCAACCGATGAGAACAGCCGGAAGCTGCGCCGAAGCATCGATGGCTTCATCGAAGATGCCGAGGGTGCCGATGTCGCGCTCCTTTACTACTCGGGTCATGGTATCGAGGCGGGCGGCATTGACTATCTGATCCCGGTCGACTCCGGCCTGACCTCGCTCGAAGCGGCGGACGAGGTCTTCATTTCGCTGCAGGACGTTCTCGAGCAACTGCGTGCCAAGGCCCGGATCACCATCCTGCTGCTCGATGCCTGCCGTTCCAATCCCTTTCCGAAGGAAGCGATGGTCAAGCGTGGTGGCGGCGCCGTGTATCCGATTGCCGCGTCCGGTCTCGGCGCGCCGCGGGGCGCTGCCGTCATCGAAGATCAGGCGTCTGGCGAAAGCATCGGCGAGGTCATCGGCTTTGCCGCGGAACCGGGCCAGGTGGCGCTGGATGGAGCGGCCGGAGCCAACAGTCCCTACGCCGCGGCCTTGCTCAAGCACCTGGCCGCCAATGAAGGATATGATTTCAGCCAGGTCATGACGATGGTGACCGAGGAGGTCTATCTCGCCACCGGCACGCGCCAGCGGCCATGGACCAATGCCAGCCTCAGGCGCTTTCTGAGTTTCGGCGGCACGGTCGAGGAGGGGACGCCTGATGACGCGCTGCTCACGGGCGAACGTCGCAAGCTGTTGCTTTCCATCGCCGTGACTCCGCGCGATCTGCGCAAGGCGGTCGAAGGCCTCGCCAGCGCTCAGTCGCTGCCGCTCGATCCGCTTTACGGCATGTTGAAGGAACTGCAAGTCGACACGGCTGCAGGTCCCGAAGAGCTCGAAAGGCAGCTTCGAATCGGGGCTGAGAACCTCAAGAAACTGCTCGCCGAGAAAGTCGTACCGCTGCGCAAGGATCCAGAACTGATCCGGTTCGCCGGACTGGCCGATCGGGCTCAGGCGGAAGGAGCGATCACGCTCGCCAAGGACTACCGCGCCAAGGCCAGTGCACGGGCCGACGAGCTCGATAAGACCCTCGACCAGCGCGAGGCTGAAGTGATGGCGGATCGGATCGAGCTCGCCTCCGCCTATGCCGATGAAGCGGCAACCGCGATCCTCGCATTCGATTCTGAGCTCGCCGCGGCGAGGTACGCCAAAGCCTACGAGCAGGTGGAGGGAAGGAACAGCGATCTCGCTTTCAAATACAAGCTCGGCCAAGCCGATGCGATGGCCAATCACGGCATCGACAAGGGGATCAGAGATTTCATTGAGCGGTCGCTGCCTCTCTTTGGCGAGGCGATTGCCCTCGCCGACAAACACAAGAACGCTGAGAGCTGGGTGATGGCGCAAAGCGATCTTGGCAGGGCCTATCGCGCTCTGGGGGAGCGGGAAAGCGGTTCGGTGTCCCTTATGAAGGCGATCGAGGCCTATGATGCGGCGCTCGCGGTTGCGACTCGCGAGCAGGCGCCGCGCCAATGGGCGATGCTCCAGAACAATCTGGGCAATGTCCTGTGGACTCTGGGGACGCGTGAACAGGAGAATGACAAGTTGCTCAGGGCCGTCACCGCCTATGAATCCGCATCGGCGATATTGACGCGCGAGCAGGCGCCGATCGACTGGGCCATGGTCCAGAACAATATCGGCAATGTCCGGGTCAAGCTGGGCGAACGCGAGGAGGGGACAGCGTCACTCGCCATCGCGGTGACCGCCTATCGGCGAGCACTTTCAGCCTGGACCCGGGCAAATGCCCCTCGCAATTGGGCCATGGCCCAGAACAATCTCGGCGTTGCTCTGCAGCTTCTCGGTGAACGGAAACGCGGTCCAGGCCTTCTGAATGAAGCCGTGCAGGCCTTTGAGGCTTCGTTGGTGGAACGCCCGCGAGGCCGCGTGCCGCTGGACTGGGCGGCGACGCAGAACAATCTTGGCAACGCGCTTCTATCTCTCGGACGTCCGAAGGGTGATCAAGTCTTGTTGGCCAGGGCCGTCACGGCCTATGAAGCCGCCCTCGAGGAGCGGACCCGGGAGCGCAATCCGCTGGAATGGGCGAGAACCCAGAAAAATCTCGGCATGGCGAAACTGCCTCTGGGCATCCTGACAAAGGACAAGGCCATGGTCGCGAGCGGGCGGCAGTCGGTCGAGGCCGCCTGGAACGTCTACAGATCGGCAGGCTATGCCCAGTATGATGCGGTCTATCGGGAGTATCTGAAGATGTTCGACGATCTGCTGCAGGAGATGAAGTAAATCGGTCAACTCACGCTGTTGCCGCTGATCCTGAGATGCGCCGGCACGGCGGCGTCGATCGCCGCCAACTCGCCGGTAGCTTCATCGAGATAGTTCATCCCGATGATCGCCTTGCCGGATTGCGCGATCATATTGCCGGTGACACTGATGGTTCCGGCGCCATCGCTCACCGACAAGGCGATCGCCGCTGGGCATCGGCGTACGAGGTTGCTGCTGACCAGCAAGTTGCGCGCATAGCTGCCCCAGCCAGCCGTGATCCCGATATGGGATACGGCTTCGACCACATTGCCGGTGACGATCGTGTCGGCTTCGGCGCCGATCCCGATGCCACGCTTCAGGGGATCAGAGCCGCCGCCGGTGATGTCGCGCACCACATTGTTGGCGCACACCGCCAGCCTTCCACCATCGTTGAAATTGGTGATCGAGATTCCGGTCGCTGCGGTTTCAATGAGATTGCCGGAGACAACCGCGCCGTCGAAGGCGAATTCGACATAGATGGCCGTTTCGCTGAGCCGCGAACAGGAATTGTTGACGATCTGGCAGTTGCGGCCGGAGTTGTTGCGGATGGCGCTGTAGCCGCAATCGCTGATGCGGTTGTGGCTCACGATCACGTTGCCGGCGCGGAATACGACGATACCGTTGCCGTTCTCTCCCGTGCCGCCGTCATCGAAGCGGATACGTTCGATCCGGTTTCCAGTGATAAGCGTGCCGTCGGGACGATGCTCGCTGGTCCACGCCTGGATGCCGTTATTGCCGATGTCGTAAACATGGTTGGACGCGATCTCGAGCCCGGTCGAATCGAGCGCGAAAATACCGGACCGTCCGAGCCTTGCGGCGGTGTTGCATGAAACGCGCCCTGAACATTGGGCGAGCGAGAGGCCGATGCCGGCGAAATCCGTGAAACCGCAGTTTGTGACGGTCAGCCGTTCGCTCTTCTCCGCCGCGACGAGTGCCTGGTCGCGCGCCGGGACATCGCCCGCTCCCTGGAAAATGATGCCGTCGAGCGTGACATCCTGCGCTTCGATAGCGAGCACGCCTGCGTTTGCTGCCGCCACGATCCGTGTCTGGCCGCGAAGACCTTGAATGACGACAGACCGATCGATGCGCAGGCTCGAAGCCCTGAAAGTTCCACCGGGCAGCAGCAAGGTAAGGCCCCTCTCGGAGGCCGCATCGATGGCCTTCTGCAGGCGCTGCGACTGATCGCGCTGGACCCCGGGCGTCAGGCCGAAATCGGTAGCCGAGACATAGGGACTATCCGGCGCGGCTTTCGCCGGCCCTGCGGTTATCGCACCTGCGGCCAATGCCGGCGCGGCGGACATGAAGATGCGTCGTGAGAAATCCATTCTGGCACAGTCCTCGCTTGGAGCCTGCAATCACGGTGCCGATTGAAGGATTGTTACTGCACACCCCATCATCATGCTTGACAGAGACGGTCAGTCCGGCAATTATACGTACATGTTGTTCACAATGCGGTCAAATTGATCCGGTTATGACAAAGGAAGTCAGCAAGGCCTTGGAATTGGTGGATGACGACCGCGGGATGATCAAAAGTCTCCGCAAGGCACTGGCCGTTCTCGAGGAAGTAGGGCGCGCCGAGGTTCCACCGCGTATTGCCGAGGTCGCGATCGCCATCGGGGTCAGCCGTCCGACCGCGTATCGCATCGTTCAGACCCTCATTTCCGAAGGGTATCTCGCGCAGGATCCGCAATCGGGACGCCTCGCCATCGGTTATTCCGTGCTGCAGCAATCAGCGCGTCTTCTCGACAGCAACCGGATGCGCATCGAGGCGCTTCCGCATCTGCAGAAACTCGCCAATGTTAGCGGCGAGAGGACCAATCTGGGAATAATGCACCAGAACAAGGTGCTTTATCTCGCCGGCGTCGAAAAGCCGACGCTGCCCACCATTTACAGCCGGTTTGGCAAGACGGCGCCGGCGCATTGCTGCTCCCTCGGCAAGGTCATCCTCGCCCATCTTCCCGAAGCCGAGGTGACGCAGCTTCTGGCCGCCGAACCGCTGCATGCCCAGACACCCAACTCGATCACGAATGTCCAGCGCTTCCATGAAGAGCTCGAACACATCCGGCGCCAGGGCTACGCGATCGATCGCGAAGAGCACATGCTGCAATCAATTTGCATTGCGGCCACGATCTTCAACGGCCAGAACCGCGCGGTCGGCGCGATCGGCATAAGCGGCAGGCAACTCGAGCCGCTCCTCGACCATGTCGAGATTCTGAAGCTCACGGCCGACCAGATTTCTCACGTCCTTTAAGCCTGCCGTGCCAACCTCAAGGAGAGCCTGTGTGGATAAGCTAATTGTTACGGTGACCTGTGATTCGACCATGTCCTATCCGTCGAATCCCCATAATCCGACACCGCGCGGGGTGGATGCGGTCGCCGAGGAATATGTAAGGTCGGTCAATGCTGGCGCCTCCATCTGCCACTTGCACGGTCCTTATACCGTCGACGAGAAGATCCAGGCCGACGGCACGAAGCTCTCCGATCTCGACATTCCGGGCTGGCGCCGGCTTCGCGACGGCATCCTCTCCAAATGCGACGCGGTGATCCAGTACGGCATCGCCAACGGCCGCTTTCCGCAGCGCAAGATGCTCATGGAGGATCAGCGTCCCGACATGATCTCCACGTGCTTCAACGCCCATGATGAGTGCTTCGATTATGAGCCGGGGCGTGAGCCGGTGGAACTCTACGCGATCCATGATCGCGAGGAGTTGCGTGAATACTGCGAGCTCACCAGCAAGCTCGGCGTGAAGATCGAAGTCGAGGCTTTCCACTATGGCGGCGTGTGGAACGCCATGCGGATGCGCGAGAAGGGGCTTCTCAAGGGCCCGATCTGGGTGACCTTCTTCCTCGGCTGGAAGGGCGGCTGCTGGACCCCTCCGACGGTCCAGGCGATGACCTACATGGCGGATCATTGCCCGGAAGGCTTTGTCTGGAACACGTCCGTCATGGACCCCCTGGATCAGTGGAAGGTGCTGTCCACGGCCATCAATCTCGGCGGCCATGTCCGCATCGGCATGGAGGACAACCCCTTCATAACGCCGGGCGAGTATGCCCGCTCCAATGCCGATCTCGTCGACAAGATCGTGCGGATCGCGCGCGACATCGGCCGGGAGATCGCAACACCGGAAGAGGCGCGCGCCGTGTTGGACATCAAGAAGCGCAAACCTGCGTGATCACTGGCGCCCGCGGTGGCGAATTGCCCGTCGCGGCGCTGAAATGAAAATAATCAGTGGAGGAGGAGTAGACATGACAACCAACGGCCCAAGCAGATCAAACCGTCTTTCGAACATGGCGATGAATCGCAGAACGCTCCTGGGCGCCGCGGCGACCGGCGCTGCCGCCTTGGGCGGACTGACTTTTGCGCGCCGAGCCAATGCGGCGACGACCGTGAACTTCCAGACCTCGGCCGGCGCCCGTTTCGGCACCCCGAACGGCATGCTGATCGAGGATTTCAACAAGGAAAATGCCGATATCAAGATCGTCATGGACACGGTGCCGGTACAGAACTACTTCCCGAAACTCTCGACGGAAGTAGCTTCGAACGCGCCCGGCCTCGACTGTTTCACCGGCATCACCAATCTTCTCTATGCCTTTGCCGCCACCGGCAAGATCGTTCCCTTCGACGAAGTGCTATCGGCCGAAGAGCTGGCCGATCTCGAGAAGGATATCCCGGCGCGCTATCTCGATACCTGGCGTTACAAGGGCCGGCTCTATGCGATCCCCAACGACTCGAACGCCCAATGGTCCTTCTACAGGAAGGATCTGTTCGACGCGGCAGGTGTCGGCTTGCCGGCCAAGTGGGAAGATTCGATCCAGATCGCCAAGACGCTGACCAAGAATGGCGTCTATGGCTATACCGCGAGCCTGCGGCGTGGCGAATATGCCGGCGCGCATTTCAGCAGCGTCCTGTTCTCCTATGGCGGGAACTATTGGGACGAGGGCTTCAACCCGACGATCAACAGCGAGGCCGGCAAGAAGGCTATCGCGATCATGCTCGAGCTCATGGACTACGCTGATCCGGGCACGATCAATGCCGGTGAGGATGATACGGCGCAAGTCATCGCCAGCGGTCTCGCCGCCTGGGCGCCGCTGGAATGGGGGCGCTCCGACCTGACGGATGCCACGAAGACCAAGACGGCCGCCAACATCGAAACGGCGGTTCCGCCCGATGGCGGCGATCATCCGGCGGCCCCGTGCCTCGGCGGTCAGGCCTATATGATTTCGAGCTGGACCGACAAGAAGGCGGAAGCTGCGAAGTTCATATCTTATGTGACGAGCGCCAAGGCCATGCGCAAGTTCGTGCAGAACCAGGGGCAGCCGGCACGTGCGAGCGCCTTGAACGATCCCGAGAATGTGAAGATCGGACGGTACTTCCCGACACTGCAGAAAGTCCTGGCGCAGGGCCATCCTTTCCCGGCAATACCTGAGTCCTATCAGTTCCTGGTCGAGGTCGGCAATCATGTCGCCGAGATTTTGACGAAACAGACGACGCCCGAACAGGGACTGCAGGCGGCCAATGACTCCTTTGCGAAGTCGCTCAAGGAAGCGGGCTACTTGTAAGGGAAACTGCCGGAACAAGGTTTGTTATGCAGTCACAGTCGACGACAACGCGTGAAGAAGCCGGGGGTTCCAGAAGATTCTGGAACACCTGGCAATTCTTCGTTCTGCCGCCAGTTCTGGTGATCGTCCTCATCGTCATCCTGCCGACCATCCAGCTGCTCGCCAACAGCCTCTATCGCTGGAGCCTGCTGTCGGGAATGAAGAAGTTCGACGGACTTGGCCAGTATGTCGCGGTTCTGACCGACAGCCTGTTCACCGGCTCGCTTCTGCGCACACTCATCTTCACAATCGTGGTGGTGGCGCTGGAGATGGTTCTTGGTCTTCTGGTTGCGCTGCTGTTCGCGCGTGACTTCCCTGGAATCCGTCTCGTTCGCACGGTCTTCCTGACGCCGATGCTCATGGTCCCGATCATGGTCGGGTTGCTGTGGAGCCTGATGTATCAGCCCTCGATCGGCATCGTGAACTACGTGATCGGCCTGTTCGGAATCGAACCGGTGCGCTGGCTGTCGAGCAGCGCCCTGGCTCTGCCGGCCATTGGCATCGCCGAGATTTGGCAATGGACGCCCTTTGTGGCGATTGTCTTCGTCGCCGGCCTTCAGGGCCTGCCGCCCAATGTCATCGCCGCCGCGCGCCTCGACGGCGCCGGCCGGCTGACCAGGCTTCTCACCATCGAGTTGCCGATGATGCGCAACATCATCGCGATCGTGTTCCTTCTACGCTTCATCGACGTCTTCAAGACCTTCGGCCTCATATATGTCATGACCAGGGGTGGACCGGGGCGCTCGACCATGGTGGCCGGCTTCTATCCTTGGGAGGTGGGCTTCTCCCAGTTCCTGATGGGCAAGGCGAGCGCCGCCGCCTTCATACTGATGAATCTCATCTCGATCATGACGCTGCTGCTTCTGCGCTTCTTGTTCAAGGAGCAGAAACAGCCATGACCAGCCCGGACGCAAAACGCCCCCGGCGGATCACTGTGATATTGGCGCTTCTGGTCGTCACCGCGTGGTTGGCGCCGGTTTACTGGCTCGTCAATGTGGCGCTCAAGACCCAGTCGCAGCTCTTCGTGCCTGAGCCGACATTCATCTTCGAGCCGACATTCGAGAATTTTTCGATCGCGATCTTCGAATACGGGATATTCTGGAACGCGCTGCACAGCCTGATCATCGCCAGTGCGGCAACCGCGATCACGCTGCTTCTGGCGCTTCTCTTCGTCTACGGGATCACCCGTTTCGAGTTCCGGTTCAAGAATCCTCTGTTGATGTGGATACTGAACCTGCGCATGTTGCCGCCGATAGCGATCGTCATTCCCTTCTATGTATTTTATTCGCAAGTCGGCTTGATCGATACCTATACCGGCATGACTCTCGCCTATCTGCCGTTGACCTTGCCCTTGGCCGTCTGGCTTCTCTATGGCTTTGCCCAGGAGATCCCACGCTCGATCGACGAGGCGGCCCTCATGGACGGTGCCGGGCGGTGGCAGATTTTCAAGGACATGATCTATCCGCTCATGCGTCCGGCCCTGGCGGTGGCAGGGACGTTCTGCTTCCTTGAAATATGGAACGAGTTTGTGCTCGCCCTCATCCTGACCGGCTCGCGGACGAAGACGGTGCCTATCGGGCTCTCGCAGTTCATTACCGAGCATTCGGTCGAATGGGGACCCATGGCGGCGGCCGCGCTGATGCTGCTACTGCCGCTGCTCGTCATCACATATTTCCTACAGCGCTCACTGGTCCGCGGTCTCACGCTGGGCGCAGTGCGATAGAGGTTCGAATGGCACATGTAAGCGTAACCGGGGTGAGCAAGTTCTACGGCGGCAAGCACGGACATAAGGCGCTGTCCGATATCTCGCTTGTGGCGGGCGACGGCGAGTTTCTCGTGCTGCTGGGCCCGTCGGGCTCGGGCAAGACCACGCTTTTGCGCACGATCGCAGGCTTGGAAAACGTCGATGTCGGCGATATCCATCTTGGCGAGCGGCGGATAACCAATATGGACCCCGGCCTTCGCAATATCGGCATGGTGTTCCAGGACTATGCGCTGTATCCGCATATGACGGTGCGCGACAATATCGGCTACAACATCAAGCTGCGAAAGATCGAGCGCACCGAGATCGAGCGGCGCGTGCGTGAGGTCGCTGTCATGCTCGGCATCGGCGAGCTTCTCGACCGCCGTCCGTCGCAGCTCAGCGGCGGCCAGCGCCAGCGCGTGGCGCTGGCTCGGGCGATCACTCGCCAGGCCTCGGTCCTCCTCATGGACGAGCCGCTCAGCAATCTCGACGCCCAGATCCGCGAACATGTGCGGGTCGAACTCAAGGAACTGCAGCGCCGCCTCGGCGTCACGACCATCTATGTGACGCACGATCAGGTGGAGGCGATGGTCATGGCGGATCGCATTGCGGTCATGTCGGAGGGAAAAGTCGAGCAGATAGGCCCACCAGACGAAATCTACGACAAGCCCCAGACATTGTTCTGTATGCGTTTCGTGGGATCTCCCAAGGCCAATGAACTGCGCGGCAAGCTTCGGGCGGCCAAGGGAGGTGGCGTCGAATTCGTTATGGAAGGGGATGCCGCCAAGCCCGGTCTTGTGGTGACGATCGATGCCGGCGAGATGGACCTCTCCGATGTCGGGTCAGGCGATGTCATCCTGGCCTTTCGGCCGGAGGACGTGCAGGTGAGGAGGGAGTCTGGCGCCGGGTTCCCGGCTTCGCTGGTCTTCGTCGAAAACCGCGGCGCTGAGAAATATGCCGTCGTCGAGATTGTGGCGCCGTTTCGCAAGGCCCAGATATCCGCCGATCTCCGTTTGAAGATCGATGAGGCTGTGGTCTCGCACAAGGGGGATGGCTTGTCCTTCATGCCGCGGCGCGTGCATCTCTTCGATGAAGCCACAGGGCGGCGGATCGCGACCGGTTCGTGCCGGGTCAAGGCAGCGGCAAGTGAAACAGGCAAGACGGCCCACAAGGGCTCGAAACGTGCAGGAGATCGGTGATGGCGGCGGAAACTGGCGCAAATGATCTGCTTGGCCGCGAGCGCCGCTCGCATGTCGTGCTGAAGCGGGATCCTGCGGATGTCGTTCTGCGGGACGCCAATATCCTCGATGTTCACACCGGTCTTATCGAGCCGGGCGGCATCGCCATTGTCGAGGACAGGATCGCTTATGTCGGTGAGGTGGATGACCTGATCGGCAGTTCGACCAAAGTCATCGATGCCAGGGGCCGGATCGCCATTCCGGGGCTGATCGAGGGTCATATTCACACTTACGAGAGCCATCTGCCGATCCGGGAGATTGCGCGCGGCTTCTTCCGTCACGGCGTGACCACCATCGTGACGGACTTCTATGGCGAAGCCGTCGTGCGCGGCATGGACGCCATCAAAGCGTCTTTGCAGGAAGGTGCTGGGACGGCGCTCAACATCGTCTTCATCCTGCCCATGCCGGCGCTCTATCAGGATCAGCCGTTTCTCCATACCGGCACCATCACGCTGAAGGAAATGGAGGAGATGGCGGACTGGCCGGAATGCCACGGCCTCAACGAGTGTTTCATCAAGAACTTGACCGGCGGCGAACCGATGCTGCGCAGGCTCGTCGATATCGTTCAGCGCAATGGCGGCAAGGTCTGCGGGCATGGTTCGGAGGGTTCGACCCAGGAAGTTCAGGCCTGGGCCGGCTGGGTCCGGCGGCTCGATGACCACGAGGCGGTCTCCGGCGGGGAGGCGTTGGATCGTTTGAAGGCTGGCATCCATGTCATTGCCCGCGAAGGGTCGGGTGTCTCGGATGTCGCGAACATCGTTCGCGTTCTCCTACAGCGCGGCGCCGACATGCGGCATGTTTCTTTCTGCACCGATATCCTGTCACCGGTCGACCTTGTCGAGCGCGGCAGCATCGATTATTGCGTGCGCCTGTGCATCGATCTCGGCGTGGCGCCTATCGCTGCGGTGCAGATGGCGACCATCAACGCCGCGGAAACCCACCAGATCGACCATGATGTCGGTTCGTTGTCGCCGGGCCGCAGGGCCGATATCATCCTGCTGGACGGCAAGCTGGAAGATTTCACGATCGACACCGTGCTGGCCGCCGGCAAGACCGTCGTCGAGAACGGTGTCAATCTGGAGGAGCATGCGGCCATCAGGCGGCCGGACTTCGCCTACAACACCGTCAATCCCGGTCCTATCGACGCCGGCCGTTTTTCCATCAGGGCGCCCGGTCGCGGCGATCGCGCCAGGGTCAGGGTGATCGGTGTCGGCGAGGGGACGATCATCACGCGCGAGCTTGCGCGCGAATTGCCGGTGCGGAACGGCGTGATCCGATGCGCGGCGGAGGACGGTGTGAACATCATTGCCGCGCTCGACCGCCATTCCGGCAAGGGCGAGACCGGCCTCGGTTTCGTCGAGGGCTTCGGGCTGCGCTCGGGGGCCATGGCCTCGACCTACAACCCGCACTACCAGCATCTGCTCGTTGTCGGCGCCAATGAGGAAGACATGACGGTTGCCGCGCGTGAATCCGCCGGCATGGGCGGCGGCTTCGTCGTCGTGGACAAGGGCGAGGTGCTCGCCCGCGTGCCATTTCCGCTCTATGGGCTTCTGTCTGAGGAGCCGATCGACAAGCTGGCCGGCGATATCAACGCCGCCATTGCAGCCTTGCGCGGCCTGGGTTGTCCGCTCAAGTCGCCGTTCCATACATTGGCGTTCTCCGGCCTGCCGGTGTCGATCGGCCGTCTGAAGATCTCATCGGCCGGTCTCGTCGATGTCTGGCAGGGAAAAACCGTGCCGCTTGTCCTCGGTTGAGCGGTTCGTTTAATGGCATCTCTATGGATTTCGTCGGAGTAAGCCTCGATCGCAATTGTCCGGTTCCCATGGCGGACGGGACCCTGTTGCGGGCCGATGTCTACCGTCCCTCGGCACCGGGCCGTTTTCCGGTCCTGCTTCTGCGCACTCCCTATGACAAGACGACCGCGCAGTCGGGCGTCTATGAGCATCCCGCCTGGTATGCGCGGCAGGGCTATGTCGTCGTGGTGCAGGATACGCGCGGACGCTTTGCGTCGTCGGGGTCCTTTGAGCCTTATCGTTGGGAAAGCGAGGACGGGGCCGATACGATAGAATGGGCGGCGCAGCTGGAGGGCGCCAACGGCAAGGTCGGGACCTACGGCTTCTCCTATTCGGGAGCAAGCCAGCTCCTGGCAGCGCAGAAAAGGCCTTCGGGCCTTGTCTGCGCCGCGATCGGCTGCGCCGGTGCCGACTTCTTTGACGGCTGGACCTATCGCGGCGGTGCCTTGCAGCTTGCCTTCATCCTGTCCTGGACGCTGGGCGCCCTGGCGATCCCTGACGCGCTGAAGCGCGGTGACCGCCGGAACGCCGAGACACTGCTTTCCCTGGCCTCTGACATGCATGCCGCCTATGGGCGCCCGCTCGCCGACTGGCTGCGCTCCGGCGAGCTGCCTGCCTTCTTCGAGAAGTGGGTCACCGGCGACACGCGCAACAATTACTGGAAATCTCTGTCGTCGCTTCCGGGCTTGCCGGATATCCACATTCCCTGCCTGCATCTGGGTGGGTGGTACGATATTTTCCTGGGCGGCACGCTCGATGCCTATCGCCGATTGACCGAGCAGGCGGGCAGCGATCCGCGTCGCGCGCAGTTCCTGGCTGTCGGGCCATGGCAGCATGTGCCCTGGTCGCGTCTCAATGGCGCGGCTGATTTCGGCGCTGCCGGCGACAATCGGGCCGATGAGCTCCAGCTCTCCTGGTTTGACCATTGGCTCAAGGACCGCCCCTTCGGCGAGGATGTCGGCAAGGTCCGCTATTTCCTCATGGGCGCCAATGAATGGCAAACGGACAGTTCGTGGCCGCCGGCCGATGCCAGAGCCTGCGAACTCTACTTTCATTCATCGGGCACCGCCGCGAGACGGCTTGACGATGGAATGCTGACAGCTGAGCCGCCGCGCAGCGAGCCGCCCGACATCTATGTCTATGATCCGGGGGAGCCGGTGCCGAGCATTGGCGGCGCCTCCTGTTGCCGTCCCGATCTCGCGCCGGTCGGTGTCTTTGACCAGAGGAGGGTCGAGAGCAGGACCGATGTTCTCACCTACACTTCCGGTTCATTTGCCGAAGACTGCGATGTTGTCGGGCCGGTCGACGTCGTGCTCCACGCCGCCACCGACGCGCTCGATACCGACTGGACGGCGAAGCTCGTCGATGTCCATCCCAATGGATCGGCGATGAATATCTGCGACGGCATTGTCCGGGCGCGATACCGCGAGTCGCTGGAACAGCCGAGACTCATCGAGCCGGGGCAAGTCTACGAGTTCCGGATCTCGCTGGCATCGACCGCCATGCGCATCCTTGCCGGCCACCGGTTGCGCCTGGAGATATCGAGTTCGAATTTCCCGAACTACGATGTGAATTCGAACACCGGCGTAAGCGCCCATCGATCCGCCAAGCTCGATGCCGTAGTGGCGACGCAGATCGTCTATCATGATAGTGAGCGTCCGTCACGTCTGCGCTTGCTGGTTCGCGGCGCCTTGCCGGCGGTCGGACATGACCGGTCGCAATAGCGTGGAACGGCATTTCCTCCCGGATGAATGCGATATCGCCATTGTGGGGGCGGGAGCCTCCGGCGCAATCCTGGCCGCGCATCTCAGTGCCAAGCCCGGCCGGCGTGTGGTGTTGATCGAGGCCGGCCCTGACACGCCCCCCGATGCTGTGCCCGCCGATATTCGCGATCCATTCCCTCTCGCCTATTCCAATCCGCATTACTTCTGGCCAGGCCTGCGCGCGCAATCCCGCCAGGGAGATGAGGAGAAATCATTCCTCCAGGCGCGCGTCATGGGCGGTGGCTCGAGTGTCATGGGCATGTGGGGGCTGCGAGGATCGCCGCGGGATTATGATCTCTGGCGTGAGGCTGGTGCAGTCGGCTGGGCTTGGGATGATGTCTTGCCGGCCTTCAACCGGATCGAGCGCGACCTCGACTATGATGGCGCGCTGCATGGCAGTGATGGTCCCATCCCGTTGCGACGGTTCCCGCCGGAAGTCTGGCCGGGCTTCGTGCGCAGCCTGGCACGGGCCGCCGATGCGCAAGGGCTTTCCTTGCGCGGCGACATCAATGGCGATTTCGGAGATGGAGTCTTTCCCGTCCCCGTGACCAATGACCATTCCGGTCGCGCTTCCAGCGCCAGCGGATTTCTGACGCCGGCGGTGAGGGCGCGCGCGAATCTCCTAATATTGAGCGACACATTCGCGAAACGGCTTGTCTTCAACGAAAACAGAGAGGTTACGGCGGTCGAGTATTCACGCCTGGGCATGGCCGGGCGCATGCGCAGCGCGCGGGTATTTCTGGCGGCCGGAGCCATCGGCACGCCGGCGCTTCTCTTGCGGTCTGGAATCGGACCGGCGCGCGAGCTCAAGGCACTAGGAATTGATCCGATAGCCGACCTTCCGGGGGTCGGCGAAGGCCTGCAGAATCACTGCATCGTCAATTTTGCAACCCGTATCGCACCCGCGGCACGCCAGCGGCGTGATCTGCGCAGCTATGCACTTGCCTGTGCGCGGCTGTCGTCTCGGCACAGGGACGGAAGGCAGGGCGATCTGCATTTGCAATTCATCGCCAAGACCAGCCTGCATCCGCATGGCGACCGCATCGGCCTCGTCGGGGCGGCGCTCTACGCCCCGTTGTCGCGCGGCAAGGTCAGCCTGCGCTCCGCCGATAACGCAAGCCCGCCGCTCATCCAGTTCAGGCTGCTCGAACATCCTTCCGACAGGGCCCGCCTTGCTGAAGTGAGTCGCCGGGCCATGGATCTTTTGGGTGACGAGCAGGTCAGGGCGACGCGGGACGATGTCTTCACGATCCTGCCGTCATCGATCGTGCGCCGGCTGAACCGGCCGGGAGCGATCAATTGCGGCATGTCCGCCATCCTGGCTGGAGCTCTGGATATGCCGCCGATCATTCGCAGGCAGGTGCTGAAGAGCGCAGGCGCGTTGATTCCGGAACAACGTCTGGCATCGCTTTCGGGCGAGGATGTCCTGGATTTCGCGAGCCCCATCTTCCATCCGACGGGCAGCTGCGCCATCGGCAGGGCGGAAGATCCGCTCGCCGTGCTCGACCCCTTGTGCCGGGTGAGGCGGATCGTCGGCGTGCATGTCGCCGATGCCTCGATCATGCCGGTCATCCCCACCGGCAATACTTGCCTGCCTGCCATGATGATCGCGGAACATCTGTCGCGGCGTGTTGCTGCCGAGAACCTCTGCTGAGAAGACTCTCGAACTCTGTTCCACTGTCTGCCGCGCACGATCCAGCCGTTCATTGAGCAGTATTCGGAGCGCTAGATCCATTTTTGGCACAGTTCGCGGCCTCATCACACGGAGACCGTGCCTGATCGCACCTTTTCAGGGAATGCCGCCCGTAGCGAAGGCGTATTGGGTGCAATTCCACAATGGGAGGCCGATCATGACCAGTCGCGTTGTTTTGGCAGTGATACTGACCCTTGCTCTGGGGGCAGGCTCCGCCTTCGCTCAGGGAGGCGGTGGCGGTGGCGGCGGTGGCGGTGGCGGCAGTGGTGGAGGCGGCAGTGGTGGAGGCGGTTCAGGCGGAGGTAGCTCCGGCGGCGGCGGTAGCAGCGGTGGCGGTAGCAGCGGTGGTAGTAGCTCGGGCGGTGACGCAGAGCAGACCATAAAGAAATGCAAGAAGGGTGAGGCCCGCAACAAGGAGACCAAGAAATGCGTCAAGGTCTCTTACGGAATTCTGCCCGATGAGGACCTCTATCAACAGGGTGCCGCTTTGGCCCAGGCCGGCGAATATGATTGGGCGCTCACCGTTCTGGCGGCGATCCGCAATCAGGACGACCCGCATGTCCTGAACTATACCGGCTACAGCCTGCGCAAATCCGGACGGCTCGAGGAGGGAATTGGCTATTACCGCAAGGCTCTCACGATCAATCCAGATTTCGTGCTTGCGCGCGAATATCTGGGCGAGGGTTATGTGGCGGCCGGCCGCATCGATCTGGCGAAGGTTGAGCTCACCGAGATCGCCATGCGCTGCGGCACGACCTGCGAGGAATATCAGGAACTCGCCGAGCATATCGAGCAGGGGACGCGGTAGGCGCGGACCAGCGGAGACTCTATTCCGCCGCCCGTTGCGCATAGCCCAGCCGTTCATTGAGCCGGTCGAGGAGCTTTTGCGCCGCTTCGGGAATGACGGTGCCGGGCGGGAAGACGACGGCGGCGCCGGCATCGAGCAGGGTTTGGACATCTTCCGGCGGGATGACGCCGCCGACGACGATCATGATATCGGGTCGGCCAAGCCTTTCGAGTTCCGCCTTCAGCGCGGGGACATGGCTCAAATGCCCGGCGGTGAGCGAGGAGACGCCGACGACATGCACCTCGCTCTTGACCGCGAGGCTGGCGACTTCCTCAGGCGTCGAGAACAGCGCCCCCACCTTGACATCGAAGCCCATGTCGCCGAAGGCCGAGGCGATCACCTTCTGGCCGCGGTCATGTCCGTCCTGGCCGATCTTGGCGACAAGGATGCGCGGTGGGCGGCCATCGGCTTCACCGAAGGCCTGGACCGAACGGCGCGCTTCATCGAGTTTCTGCCGGTTCTTGCGGCTCGCCTCGTCATAGATGCCCTTGACTGCGCGGCTCTCGGCGGCATGCCGGCTCCAGGCTCTTTCGAGCGCCAGCGAGATTTCGCCGACCGTGGCCTTGGCGCGCGCCGCTTCGACGGCGGCGGCCAGGAGATTGCCGGTATTCGTCTTGGCTGAAAGCGTCAGTTGGTCGAGCGCCTTCTGGCAGGCATATTCGTCCCGCTCGGCTCTGAGCCGCGCGAGCTTCTCGATCTGGCGCGCCCTGACGGCGGAATTGTCGACTTTCAGTATGTCGATCTCGGCGTCGGTGCCATGGATGTATCTGTTGACGCCGACGACCGTCTGCTCACCGGTGTCGATACGCGCCTGCGTGCGGGTCGCGGCTTCCTCGATCCTGAGCTTCGGGATACCGGCCTCGATGGCTTTCGCCATGCCGCCGAAAGTCTCGACCTCTTCGATGTGCCGCCAGGCCCTGGCGGCGAGATCATGGGTCAGCCGCTCGACGAAGCTGCTGCCGCCCCAGGGATCGATGACGCGGCAGGTTCCTGCTTCCTGCTGCAGGAACAACTGGGTGTTGCGCGCGATGCGGGCCGAGAAGTCGGTCGGCAAAGCGAGCGCTTCATCGAGCGAGTTGGTGTGCAGCGACTGGGTACCTCCCTGGGTTGCCGCCATGGCCTCGATTCCGGTGCGCACCACATTGTTGAACACATCCTGGGCGGCGAGGCTCCAGCCCGAGGTCTGGCAATGGGTGCGCAGCGACAACGACCGTTCATCCTTGGGATCGAAGCGCTTGATGAGCTTCACCCAGAGCAGGCGCGCGGCGCGCATCTTCGCCACTTCCATGAAGAAGTTCATGCCGATCGCCCAGAAGAAGGACAGACGTGGGGCGAAGCGGTCGATATCGAGTCCGGCCGCGATGCCGGCCCGCACATAGTCGAGGCCGTCGGCCAAGGTATAGGCGAGTTCGAGATCGGCCGTCGCGCCCGCCTCCTGCATATGGTAGCCCGAGATCGAGATGGAGTTGAACTTGGGCATCCTCTCGCTGGTATAGGCGAAGAT
>CAZICN010000042.1:0-22148 GCA_964537655.1 uncultured Aestuariivirga sp. | reverse complement strand
ATGGTGCTGGCGAGGATGGCGCCGCCCGCCGGCCCCGATTCGACGAGGCGGATCGGGAAGCGCGCCGCGGTCTCGAGCGTCGTGAGCCCGCCGCCCGACATCATGAGGAACAGGGGCGCCCTCAAGCCCCGCCGCGCCAGCTCGTCGCGCAGGCGCATCAGATAGCCCGCCATCAGCGGTCGCACATAGGCATTGGCGCAGGTCGTCGAGAACCGCTCATATTCGCGGATCTCGGGCGTCACTTCGCTCGACAGGCAAATGGTGACCTGATCGCCGAGCCGCGCCGCGAGCATGTCGCGAACCCGCTTCTCATGCGCGTCATGCGCATAGGCGTGCAGGAACCCGATCGCGACGGCGCCCACCGCGTCGGCCTGCAATTTGTCGGCGAGCGCCGGGATCGCCGCGTCGTCGAGCGGCACCAGCACGTCGCCCTGGGCGCTCAGTCTTTCGCGCAAGGTATGGCGCCTTGTGCGCGGCACCAGGGGCTGCGGCCGGTCGATCATCAGGTCATAGTGATCGAAGCGCTTTTCGTACCCCGTCTCCAGCACGTCGCGGAATCCTTCCGTGGTGATGAAGGCGGTCTTCGCTCCCTTGCGCTCGATCAGCGCATTGGTGGCGAGGGTCGTGCCGTGGATGAAGACGTCGACGGCCCGGGCATCGAGCGCCGCATCCTTGAGCACGATGTCGATGCCTTCCAGCACGCCGAGTTCGGGGCTGGCGGTCGTCGTCAGCACTTTGCAGCTATGGCGGCGGGCAGGCGTTTCGAGGACGATATCGGTAAAAGTGCCCCCGATATCGGCGGCAAGTCTGATGTCTTGGGCCATAACCCTCCCTAGCTTGGGCCTCGCGATCATCGCAAGAGCAAATCCCCGTTGCCGCGATATTTTAGTTATGAAATAATATTCCGATGCTCGCCAAACCCCTCTCGCTGAAGGATGCCCGCGCTCTCGACGACGCCGATCCGCTGGCGTCGCTGCGCGATCTCTTCGAACTGAAGCCCGGCACCATCTTCATGGACGCCAACTCCATCGGCCCGATGCCGAAGGCGGTGCGCGCCTCGGCTCAAGGCCTGCTCGACGACTGGGTCGCCCTGCGCCGCCGCGGCTGGAGCAGCAGGCAGTGGCTCGACATGCCCTCGAAGCTCGGCGATGCCTTGGCGCCGATGCTGGGCGCGGGCCCGGGCGAAGTCGTCGTCTGCGACTCGACGACCCTGAACCAGTTCAAGGCCGTCGCCCATTGCCTGGCGATCAATCATTCCCGCACCGTCATCCTCAGCCAGAACGGCAATTTCCCGACCGACGTGCATGTCCTGCAGGGCCTGGTCGAGGCCTCGCGCGGGCGCCTCGGCCTTCGTTTCGTCGATACCGAGGACGAGGCGCTGGCGGCAATGGACGAGACTGTCGCGGTCGCGGCCCTGAGCCATGTCGACTATCGCTCGGGCGAGCGCTGGGACATGCGCCGCGTCACCGAGGCGGCACACGCCAGGGGCATCCTCACCGTGTGGGACACCTCGCATTCGGCGGGAGCCGTGCCGGTCGATTTGCGCGGCAGCGGCACCGACATGGCGGTGGGCTGCGGCTACAAGTATCTCTGCACCGGTCCGGGCGGGCCTGCTTATATATATGCGCGCCGGGACATCGCCGATGCCGTCTGGCCGGCGCTCGCCGGCTGGATGGGCCATGCCGATGTCTTCGCCTTCGCCCGCGACTTCGCTCCCCATCCGGGCGTCAAGCGTTTCATAGCCGGAACGCCGGCGGTCGCCGCCAACGAGCTCGCGGCTCCGCTTCTCGACATCTGGCCGAAGATCGACCCGCCCACCTTGTGGGCCAGGCACAGGTCGCTCACCGATTTCCTCATCGCCCTGCTCGATCAGGAATGCGCGTCGCTGGGCGTCGAGGTCACCTCGCCCCGCGATCACGCAAGGCGCGGCGGCAATGTCAGCTTCCGCTCGCCGGGAGCCGGTTCGGTGGTCGAGGCGCTGATTGATCTGGGCGTCGTCTCCTCCTTCCGCAAGCCTGATGCCATCCGCTTCGGCGTCAGCCCGCTGGTGATCTCGCATCAGGATGTCTTCGATGCCGTCGCGCGGCTGAGGCGCATCCTCGCCGAGGAAATCTGGAAGCAACCCCAATACAAGAAAATATCGGTGTGACCGTGCATCCCGTCTTCGGGCCCAATCCCTTCAAGCTCGGCATCTTCTCGGCCAATGCCGATGGCGGCCTGACCTTGACCACGGTGCCGGAGCGCTGGCAGGCCCGCTGGAGCGATATCGCCAGCCTCTGCCGGATGGCCGATGAGGCGGGCTTCGAATTCTTCCTGCCGATCGCCCGCTGGAAGGGCTTCGGCGGCACCACCAATTCGCGCGAGCATTCCTTCGAGACCTTCACTTTCGCCTCGGCCCTTGCCGCGATCACCTCGAAGATCGGCATCTTCTCGACCATCCATGTGCCGATGATCCATCCGGTCTACGCGGCCAAGGCCCTCGCCACCATCGATCATGTGAGCAACGGCCGCGCCGGCCTCAATATCGTGGCGGGATGGAATCCGGACGAGTTCGCCATGTTCGGCATCCATGCCGAGGCCGAGCGTTATGCCCAGGCGCTCGAATGGTATGAGGTGATCAGTCGCCTCTATGCCGAGGACGCGCCTTTCGACTATGCCGGCAAATACTATCAGCTCCGCAATGTCTCCGGCCGGCCGCGCCCGGTGCAGCGCCCGAGGCCCGTCACCTTCAATGCGGCCTTCGGCCCGCCGGGCCGCGATTTCGCCGCCCGGGCGAGCGACTTCCTGCTGACCACCTTCTCCGATATCGACGGCGGCAAGGCCCATATCGATGACATCAGGCAGCGCGGCGAAAGCTATGGTCGCAAGCTCGGCGTGTTCGCCACCAGCCATGTCGTCTGCCGGCCCTCGCAGGACGAAGCCGAAGCCTATTACGAGCGCTATGCGGTCACGGAAGCCGACAAGGGCGCCGTCGATTATCACATGACGCAGAAGCAGAAATTCGCCGGCTCGCATGACGAGGCGACCTTCCGTCTTCATGCCAGGCGCTTTGCCGGCGGTGCCGGCACCTATCCGCTCATCGGCACGCCGCGGAAGATCGTCGCCGACATGGCGCGGATGCACAAAGCGGGCTTCGCCGGCACGACCCTGTCCTTCGTGAACTATCTCGACGAACTGCCGTACTTCGTGCGGGAAGTGCTGCCTTTGATGCGCGACGCGGGATTGCGGGTGGAATGATGTTTGCACGAGACCATTGGCCGCAAACACACCTCTCCCCGCTCTCGCGGGGCGAGGGTTTTGGCGCACTCCCATGACCGCCCTGCCCCACGCTTATTTCAATCCGCCGCGCCGGCTGCCTTTCGTGCTGCCGACGCCGCCCGAGGGCAAGAAGCTCATTTCGCTGGCCATCAACGAGAGCCCCTATGGCTGCTCGCGCAAGGCCTGGGCCGCGGCGCAAGCGCGTTTCGGCGACCCCAACCGCTATCCCGACCCCTCGAGCGCCGATCTGCGTCGCGCCATTGGCCGGCAATTCTCCCTCGATCCCGAGCGCATCGTCTGCGGCAATGGCTCCGAGGAGCTTCTCGATGTCATCGCCCGCATGTTCGTGCGCGACGGCGACCAGATCATCATGTCGCAATCGGGCTTCTTCCAGTTCGCGGTGGTGGCGGCGCGCCTTGGCGCCGAGCTTCTGCGCGCGCCGGAGCAGGGTCTCATCACCGATGTCGATGCCCTCCTCGCTTTGGTGGGCGCGAAGACGAAGCTCGTCTTCCTCGCGGTGCCCAACAACCCGACCGGCACGCTGCTGCCGGTCGATGAGGTTGCGAGGCTGCATGCGAAACTGCCGTCCGACGTCGTCCTCGTGCTCGATCTGGCCTATGGCGAATATATAGAGAAGAGCGATCTCGCCCGCCTCATGCGCCTGGGTGGCGCTGCCGCCAATGTCGTCGTCACCCGCACCTTCTCGAAGGCCTATGGGCTCGCGGCCCTGCGCGCCGGCTGGGCATTGGCGCCCGACTGGATGACGCCCGGCCTCAACCTGTTGCGGGGCGTCGGCAACATCAATGCCATTGCCCAGGCCGCCGCAGCGGCCGCCGTCCAGGACCAGGTCTTCGTCGACCGGGTCGTCGCCGAGACCGGGGCGGAGCGGGCCTTCCTGGCCCGTCATCTTGCCCGCCTCGACCTCCATTTCGTGCCGGGCTTCGGCAATTTCCTGCTGACCCGCTTTCCGGACGACGAGGCCCGCTCGGCAGCGAAATTCATCGATTTCGCCATGCGGGAAGCAGGGATATGGTTGCGCCCGGTGGGCGAGCCGGGATTTGCGAATTGGAGCCGTGTCGGCCTCGGAAACCGGGCCGAAAACGAGCTCCTGATCGGGCTGTTCGAGACGTTCCTGAAATGAGCTGACAGCCTCGTGACAGCCAAAGTAGTATGGGTAAACCTATAAACCAGGGAGGAACTAAATGAGGAAATCGGTTGTGATGGCGGCCATTGCGGGCTTGCTCGCGGGTACGGCCATGGCTCAGGCCGCCGACACGAAGATCGGCGCCCTGATGGACGTGACCGGTCCGTTGGCGAGCTTCATCCCGCCATTGATGAACGCCGCCAACTTCGCCATCAAGAACGTCAATGATGGTGGCGGCCTGTTGGATGGCAAGGCGGTGCTCGTCGTCGGCGACAGCCAGGCGGCCTCGCAGCCGGCCGTCGACGCGGCGACCAAGCTCGTCAATGTCGAGAACGTGCCGATCATCATGGGCGCGCTCGCTTCCGGCTCGACCATTGCCGCCGCCACCGCGGTGACCATCCCGGCTGGCGTCGTGCAGATCTCGCCGACCGCGACATCCCCCGCCATGACCGACATGAAGGACGGCGATCACCTCTACCGTCTGGTGCCGAGCGACAACTATCAGGGCGACGTGCTCGCCAAGATCGTGCTCGCCGAGGGCATCAAGAAGGTCGCCATCACCTATGTGAACAACGATTATGGCGTCGGCATCGCCTCGACCTTCAACGCCGCCTTCAAGAAGGCGGGCGGCGAGGTGACCGCCTTCGAGAAGCATGAGGACAAGAAGAACTCCTACCGCTCCGAGATCGCGACGCTCGCCAATAACGGGCCGGAAGCGCTGGTGGTCATCGCCTATGCCTCGGGCTCGGGCTCCAAGATCGTCAAGCAGGCGATCGAGGGCGGCTTCTTCGCGCGCTTCATCGGCACCGATGGCCTGCGCGATGACGAACTCATCAAGGAAGTGGGCGCCGACGCGCTGAAGGATTCGTTCTTCTCCGCACCGACCTCGCCCGACAAGAACGACGCCTCGGCCAAGCTGCATGAGGCGTTCAACGCCGAATACAAGGAAGGCGCCGACAAGCCCTTCGTCGACCAGACCTATGACGCGACCTTCCTCGCGGCCCTGGCGGTCGAGAAGGCGGGCTCGGCCGACAAGACCAAGATGATCCAGGCGCTGCGCGATGTCGCCTCGGCACCTGGCGAGGTCGTTGGTCCCCTCGACTGGGCCAAGGCCAAGGAGCTGATCAAGGCCGGCAAGGACGTCAACTATGAAGGTGCCGGCGGCTCCTACGAGTTCGACGCCAATGGCGATGTGACGGGCTATATCGGCAAGTTCATCGTCGATGGCGCGAGCTACAAGCAGATCGCCATCTTCCAGTAAGACAGTTCACGCACAGAAGGGCTCCGGCTTCGCCGGGGCCCTTCGTCCATCGACAAGACGGCCCGTGATCACTCTTGAAAACATCATCATGCGCTTTGGCGGCCTGCATGCCGTCGACGATGTGAGTTTTGGCATAGCCAGGGGCGAGATCACCGGTCTCATCGGCCCCAATGGCGCCGGCAAGACGACTTTGTTCAACATCATCGCCGGCCGGCTCGTGCCGAGCTCGGGCCGCGTGCTGCTCGAAGGCGAGGACATCACCTCCCTTCCCCCGCATGAGAGGAGCCGCAAGGGTCTCGCCCGCACCTTCCAGATTCCGCATGAATTCGGCGCCCTCACCGTGATCGAGAACCTCATGGTCGCCGGCGACTCGCGCCAGGGCGAGAATGCCTTCAACGCCGTGCTGCGCCGCAGCCTGTTCCGGCGCGAGGAACGCGAGGTCTTCGAGCGCGCCCGCGACACGCTCGACTTCCTCGAGCTTGGCCATGTGAAGGGCGAGAAGGCCGGCAATCTCTCGGGCGGCCAGAAGAAGCTTCTCGAGCTCGGCCGCACCTTGATGCGCGAGCCGCGCCTCATTCTGCTCGACGAGATCGGCGCCGGCATCAACCGCACGCTCCTCGGCAAGATCGCCGAGAAAATCAAGCGCCTCAACGCCGAGCGTGGCTACACCTTCTGCCTCATCGAGCACGACCTCGACTATGTCTCCAGACTCTGCAGCGACGTCATCGTGATGGCGCAAGGGCGTGTCCTGACGCGCGGCACGATCGATGCTGTGCGCCATGACGAGCGCGTCATCGAGGCTTACTTCGGCGGCGGCAAGTATGAGGTCGGCACATGAGCGCCCTCCTCGCCATCGACGGCCTCACCGCCGGCTATGGCGGCCTGCCGATCATCGACAGCATCGCCATGACCGTGGCGCCGGCCGAAATCATCGTCGTCATCGGCCCCAACGGGGCGGGCAAGTCGACGGTCCTCAAATCGATCTTCGCGCTCACCAGCATCCTCTCCGGGTCGATCCGCTTCGGCGGAAATGAGATAGCCGGTATCGCGACACAGAAGCTGGTGCCGATGGGCATCGCCGCCGTGCCGCAGACGCGCAATATCTTCCCTTCACTCACCGTCCGGGAAAATCTCGATATCGGCACCTATGCCGCGCCGCCGCGCAACCGCGCCCGGGTGGAGGACAGCGTGCTGACCCTGTTCCCCGACCTGAGGCAGAAGCTCGACCAGCCGGCGGGTGAACTGTCGGGCGGCCAGCGCCAGATGGTGACACTTGGCCGCGCTTTGATGAGCGAGCCCAGGTTGCTGCTCCTCGATGAGCCGACCGCTGGGCTTTCGCCCGCTTATCTCGAGCGCATCTTCGATCTCATCCTCGACATCCGCAAGGCCGGCATCACCATATTGATGGTCGAGCAGAATGCGAGGCAGGCGCTCAGCATCGCCGATCGCGCCTATGTGCTGGTCAATGGCCGCAATTTCGCCTCCGACACCGGCGCCAATCTTCTCGCCAGCGACGAGATCCGCCGCTCCTTCCTGGGGGGCTCGCGTCCATCATGATGCAGAACCTCTTCGAGCCCACAAGCTTTTCTACTTCTCCCGCTTGCCGGAGAGGGGGAAAGGTTGCAGCACTGCCCGCCCCGAATCCTTCATGCGATGAGCGCCGCCCATGATGGAGTTCATCAATTTCTATCTGATCCCCGGCCTGGCGCTCGGCTCGATCTATGCCCTGGGCGCCATCGGCATTTCAATGATCTTCGGCATCCTGCGCTTCGCCCATTTCGCCCATGGCGATGTGATGACGCTCGGCGCCTATGGCACGCTGACGGCGGTCTGGGTCTCGGGCCTCCACCCCTTGCTGGCGCTCCCGGTCGGCATCGCCTTCGCCATCATGGCCGCGCTGGCGGTCGACCGGGTGTTCTACAGGCCGCTGCGCGAGCTTCCGACCATCTACACGGTGATCGCCTCCTTCGGCGTGGCGCTGATCTTCCGCTCCCTCGTCCAGCTCATCTGGGGCTCGCAGAACGAGGTGTTCATCCGCGGTGTGCAGAAGCCGGTGGTACTTTTTGATTTGATTCGGGTTTCCCTGCTTCACCTGGAGGCGATCGCGACCATCGTGATTGCCGCCATCGCACTGCATTATTTCCTCACCCGCACGCGGACCGGACGCTCGATGCGGGCCGTCTCCGACAATCCCGAGCTCGCCCGGGTCGCCGGGCTCGACACCGAAAAGGTGGTGCGCTCGACCTGGATCATCGGGGCGAGCCTCGCCGCCATCGCCGGGGTGCTCGCCGGCCTCGACACCAATATCCACCCCAATCTCGGCTGGAACCTCATTCTGCCGATGTTCGCTGCCGCCATTCTGGGCGGCATCGGCAAGCCGATGGGCGCGCTCCTCGGCGGCATGGTCATCGCCTTGATCGAGGAGCTCTCCTCCTATCCCTGGATCACCGATGAGCCCCTCATCAGTCCGGGCTACAAGACGGCGACCGCCTTCTTCATCATGGTGGTCCTGCTCATCTTCCGTCCCCAGGGCCTGCTCAAGGGGAGACTTTTCTGATGGACCCGATCGGCCTGCTGTTCTATCTGGTCGCCTTCCTGATCTTCGGCGGCATCTATGCCGTCCTGTGCCTGGCGCTCAATGTGCAATGGGGTTTCGGCGGCCTGTTCAATGCCGGCATTGCCGGTTTCTTTGCTGTCGGCGCCTATACATCCGCACTGCTGACCGCCGCTCCCGCTCTGACCCATCTGGGCGGCTTCGAGCTGCCGGTACCGCTCGGCATCCTCGCCGCCGCGCTGACCGCCGGCATCACCGGCTGGGCCGTCGCCCGGATCTGCATCAGGCTCAAGAGCGACTATCTCGCCATGGCCTCGATCGGCATCGCCGAGATCCTGCGCATGGTAATCGTGAACGAGGACTGGCTGACCAATGGCAGCCTCGGCATCACCAATATCCCACGGCCCTTCGACGGCCTCGTCCAGGGCCGCGCCGCCGACATTGTGTATCTCGCCGTCGTCTGGGTCATCGTCGCCATCATCTATTTCATCTGCAACCGCCTCTATGACAGCCCATGGGGGCGCACCTTGCGGGCCGTGCGCGACAACGAGGACGCCGCACGCGCCGTCGGCAAGGATGTCGATGCCTTCCGGCTGCAGACATTCGTCATCGGGTCGGCGCTGATGGGTGTCGCCGGTGCGCTCAGCGCGCATTATTTCAGGTTCCTGTCGCCCGAGGCAACCGAGCCTCTGCTCATCACCTTCCTCGTCTGGGTGATGCTGATGGCGGGCGGCAGCGGCAACAACAAGGGCGCCATCCTGGGCGCACTCTCGGTCTGGGCCATCTGGTCGATGACCGAGATTTTCGCCAACCGACTGCCGGCGGAACTGGCGACACGATCGTCTTATATCCGCATGCTGCTGATCGGCCTACTTTTGCAGTTCGTTCTGCAGAAATACCGTTCCGGCCTCCTGCCCGAACGCTCGCCCGGCATCATCTTCGACAAAGATCAAGACAGGAAACATGGCTGACTGGATCAAACGCTTCTCGCTCACGGGCAAGGTGGCGCTCGTCACTGGTGCGACCAAGGGCATTGGCCTCGACATCTGCAAGGTGCTGGCCGATGCGGGCGCCGACATCGCAGCTGTCGGACGCGATCAGGCGGGGCTCGCGGAGGCGAAGGCGGCGGTCGAAACCAAGGGCCGCAAATGCGTGACGATTGCCGCCGACCTTGCGAGCGCCGGTGGCCCGGTCGGCGCGGCGAAGACGGCGCTCAAGTCTTTCGGAACGGTCGATATCCTGGTCAACAATGCCGGCATCGCCTTGATCGACTCGCTGCTCGAGGCCTCGATCGAGGATTGGGACCGGACCATGGCGGTCAATCTCAGGGCCCCCTTCCTTCTCGCCAGGGAACTGGCGCCGAAGATGATCGCGCAGCGTTCCGGCAAGATCATCAACATCTCCTCGCAGGCCGGCATCGTCGCCATTGACGGGCATGCCGCCTATTCCGCCTCCAAGGGCGGCCTCAACATGCTGACCAAGGTCATGACCTGCGAATGGGCGAAGCACAATATCCAGACCAATGCCATCTGCCCGACCATCATCCTGACCCCCATGGGCGAGCAGGTCTGGGGTGATCCAGCCAAGGGCAAGTCGATGCTCGACAGAACGCCGCTCGGCCGTTTCGGTAAGCCCCAGGAAGTGGCGGACCTCGTGCTCTATCTCGCCTCACCGGCTTCGGACCTCGTCTGCGGCGAGACGATTCTCATCGATGGCGGATTCACCGCGCTCTAAAGCATCGGACCGAAAAGTGCGCAGCGGTTTTCGGATAATCCGATGCGCAAATCAAAGAGATAGAGCGCCGAGGCGATTCCAATAGAACGCCCGGCGCTCTAGACTTGGCGCTCCACATCTAGCGCGATAGGCCGGTCCTCGGCATCTCGCCCCAGTTGCGGTCCGAGCGCAGAAACTGCCACCAGCCCTTGACGCGCCAGAAATTGTTGATCTGCCGGTAGCCGAAATTCTCCAGCACCGCCGCGAGCGTCAGCACCGCGAGGTCCCGGGCTCTGGGAAAACGCCGGAGCTCGGCCTCCTCGAGAACCAGCGAGCACACGCTGATGCACACGCCGAAGGTGAATACGAGAGCGGTGAACGCCAGGAAATACTCGGCCGAAAGAATGCCGAGGCCCCAGAAGACCGGCATCAGGACATAGCCGAGAACTTCCATCACCGGCCCGACAACGTCCACGATCAGGATATGGCCAAAACCCAGAAATCCGACGCGCCCGTACCGCGGATTGAAAAGCATGGACCGGTAACGGAAGAAGCATTCGAGCGCGCCGCGCTGCCAGCGTGACCGCTGGCGCGCCAGGACCGCGAGCGTCTCCGGCGCTTCCGTCCAGCACACAGGCTCGGGAATGAAATGGATGCGGTAGCTGCGCTTGCTCTCGATCATGTGTTTGTGGAGCTTGAGGACCATGTCCAGATCCTCTCCCATCGATCCTTTGGTAAACCCTCTGACCGCGACCACTTCCGCCCGGCGGAATACCCCGAACGCACCCGATACGAGCGTGAGCGTGTTGATCCGGCTCCAGGCAAGCCGCGCCAGAAGGAAAGCGCGGAGATACTCCACGACCTGGAAAAGCGGCAGGATGCGCCTGGGAAGATGGACCTCTTTGACTCTTCCGCCTTCTATTTTCGAGCCATTGGCGATCCTGATCGTGCCGCCGACGGCTATGGTCCGTTCCGGGTCGTCGATGAAGGGCTGCACGACGCGAATAAGGGCATCAGGCTCGAGAATTGAATCTCCGTCGATGACGCAGAAAATCGGAGCCCGGCAGACATTGATTCCGGCATTTTGCGCATCGGCCTTTCCGCCGTTGAGCTTGTCCACGACGACAAGCCGGTCGTTCACGGGTGATGAGTAGAGACCCAGCATCGGACTGTGATCGAGGGTCTGCTCGAACGGGCGTTCGAACTTGGTGAGCCTGAATGCCTCGATGAGGCGCGCCAGCGATTTGTCCTTTGATCCGTCGTTGACGACGATGACCTCGAAGTTGGGATATTCGAGCGAGAGTATGGACTGCACGCTCTGCACGACATTCAGTTCCTCGTTATAGACGGGAATGATCATCGCGATCGGCGGAGCCACATCGCTGTAGCGATGCCAAAGGAGTGCCGGGTTGGCCACCGGCGGGCGCAGCGCCAGGGCATAGCCCGCGACGATGAGCTGGAGGAAGTAGACGCTGGTCTGCGCGATGCCGGAGCCGATCACGATCCACGATATGACCGTAGCCGCTTGAATGACGTCCTCGCTCCAGCCGATCATCATGCGATCTGTCCTTCGGAAAGCACCAGGGACGCCGTGCGCTGGCGGCGCGACGCCTCGCTCGTCGCGACCTTGCGCAATGTCTCCTCGCCCTCCGGCACGATCAGGCGCAGCGCCTTCGCGGCGGCATAGCGCACCGGCCAGGCTTCATCGTCCAGAAGGCCGGCAAGCGGCTCGACGAATTCCGGCAGGCCGATCCGGCCGGCGGCTTCGGCGGCCTCGGCGCGGACGAAGCTCTGCTCGCCGTGCCGCGCCATTGCACGCTCCACCACGGGCCCCGCTGTCGGATGGCCGACGCGGCCCACCGCCCTGATGGCGGCAGCGGACACTTCGGGGACCGGGTCGTCGCCGAACGGCAGAAGGAAATCGAGCAGCTGGAAGCCGTCGCTCTGCCCCAGAGCCTCGATGGCCGCGGCCCTGACAAAAGCCCCTTCGCTCGATTGGCCTGCGACCTCCATGAGCTCCGGCGCCCTCTCTGCCGGCAATTTCCTGAAGAGTTCGACCAGCCGCCCGGAGCGCAGGCCTCTGGCGCCGATCCGTTTGAGGGCTTCCGCGAGCGGGGGCAGTTTCCCGAACCGGCAGAGGCTTATGGCGATTGCTATGCGCACTTCCGTCGACCGGTCCCTGCCGAGGGCCTGCGACAGGATCGTTTCCGCCTCCTGTCCGCCCAGCGCGGCAAGCATTTCGGCGGCATGAATGCGCTCGGCTTCGTTTCCCTTCCGCAGCAGCCTGACGGCCTCACCAATGGCGCCGGCGCCCGCAAGGACGGCGACGATGCGTGCATGCTCATCGCCGCGCAGGAGGCCCAGGAACTCGAAGCCGGCTTCCAGGGCCACGCGCGGCGACACCGAAGAAACAACGCGATTGAGTTGCTGCTCGTCTCCGTCCACCGAGAATGCGATCAGGGCGTTCAACATCGTCTCGCGCTCCTGGCGCTCCTTTTCCACGTGGCGATGGATGATCAGGCGCCTGAGGATGAGAATGCACATGATCACCAGCGAAACTGCGCTGAGGATGATTGACGATGTCCAGATGAATGTCAGCATCTAGAAGCGCACGGTCACGCCGAATCCGAAGATATCGCGATCGAAGGTCGGGCGTGTTTCGTAGGCATAGTTTGCCCTGAGGGTCACGTCACTCGTGACATCGAAACCCACGCCGGCGAATATGCTCTTCGTATCGACAATCGCGCCTTCCGATATCTCGGGAGCGTCGCTGTAGCCTACAAAGGCCTGAAGCTCTTCGGTGACCCTCAGATCTCCTCTCACGATGTATCCGTCGACGGAGTTGTTCTCGTCATCCTCGACATGCACCCAACGCCCGGTCAGCCAGAACCGATCGCTGAGGAGATAGACCTGCGCCGATGGATTGATGGTCCATATTTCGCTCAAGGCGAACTCATCGTAGCGGATATCCAGGCCGAGGATCAGCGCCCCCACCGGTTGGCTCTTGGTTTCGATAGTCCATGTTCCTCCCGCGCCGAGGGAATACCGCGCGAGGAAGTCGGCTTCTGGCGTCAGGGCGACAAGGCCATAAACCGACAACGGGCGCAGTGGCGAATAGTCGAGCCGGGTCTCCAGCTGGGCATCGGTTTGCCCATACCGTGTGGCAATGCGCGTCTGGCTTCCGATCGTCACCTGGGGACTCGCCCGGTAGGACAGGTTCGCGAAGCTGTCCGTCCAGGTGCCCAGGCCGGACGACAGCTCGCTGATCTCTGTCGCGACATCCAGCCGCCATTTCCTCGGCACAGGCGCGGCGAGCCGGGTTGCGATCTCCTCGGAACCTGGCCTCAGTTTCAATGCCCGCTGATAAGCAAGCCTGGCGGATGCATCGTCTCCCTTGGCCCTGAGAACATCACCCAGGCCGATCAGGGCATCGGCATCGGAAGGAGCGAGCTTGAGGGCGCCGCGATACGCGCCTTCCGCCCGATCGTAGTCCTCCTCGAGGAAATATACCCTGCCCTCGAGCTGAAGAATTTCTGAATTGGCTGGCACCTGGGCCCGAATGCGGTCAAGCAGGCGGCGCGCTAACTCGGTATCGTCGCGCCAGATCGCAAGACGGACCTTGCCCAGACGCGCATCGAGATTGCCGCGGTCCATGTCGAGGGCCTTGTCGAAGAACCTTTCCGATTCCGGATATTTGCCTTGGAACCCCATGACCAGGCCAAGAGCCACCAAAGCATCCGTATTGCGCGGATCGAGGCCGATCACTTTGCGATAGCTGCGCTCCGCCTCGATGAATCGCCCTTCGAAACGCTGCCTTCTCCCCTCCGCCATCAGCCGGGCGATGGTATCGGCTCTTGCCTGTGCCCGTCTTTCCGCCACCTGGGATCGGGCAGCCTGCCCTCTCGCCTCTGTCGCCTTGAGGATCGATTGAAGAAGCGCCGCGGCATCCCGATTGCCCGGCTGCTGTTTCACGACCGGTTCGACAAGTGAGCGGGCCTTGTCGAGATTGCCCTCCCGGTACGCGATCGAGGCCAGGCCGAAACTGGCATCGAAATAAGCCGGTGCCAGAGCCAGGGCGGCGCTAAAATGCTCGCGCGCAGCGGCGAGATTGCCGCGTGCCAGTTCGACGAAGCCGAGTTGCACCATGGCATCCGTGTTTTCCGGTTGCAGCTTCAATGCGCGCTGGAGCCAGTCGGCGGCCTCGTCGAAGCGCTGCTCCAGGCGAGCCTTGACGCCTGAGGCATATAGTTCGTCCACGGTCTGCGCTCGGGCGCCGGCAAAGGCCAGGACACACAATGCGAAGATCATCCAACCGGCAATGATGATCTGTTTGGCTGGGCGCATCAGACGCCGTTGTTCTTTCGCATGAGCAGGCGGGAAAGCCGCGCCAGCAACTCATCGGGGATGAATGGTTTCACCAGATAGTCATCAGCGCCCTTCTCAAGGGCGGAGACGATATCCTTCTCGCCCTTGAGCGCGGTCAGCATGATCACGGGAGTCGCCGAGAGCGCCGGGTCCCCCTTGATGTGGGCGAGCACCTCGAACCCGCCGGATTTGGGCATCATGGCATCGAGGACAACGAGATTCGGCCGCTCGGTCGTGATCACCGAGATGGCCTCGACTCCATCGGTGGCCTTGACAACCTGGTATCCCTTCGCCTCCAGCCGATATTCCATCAGCCTGAGCAGCAGGGGATCATCGTCGCAGATCAAGACCTTGGGTTTCGCTCCCATTGACGAACTCACAGTTCTGCCGCCCCGCTCGCTGCCCCGGATCACGATGAGCCTGGATCGAATCAAACTCATAAACGTGAGCGGTTTCTTCTATGTTAGCGCAGGATTCCAGCGTGGTTTTGGTTCAGATCCCTCAAATCATGACCGCAATACGGAAGGGAATTTCTGAACCACCACACTAGGGAATCATGATTTCATGAACGAGCATACCCCCAAAGGCTTTCCAGGCCGGCAAATCCTCCTGGAGCTGCTGCAAAACTTTATTCAAATTCGGGCGATCATTCATGAAGCTGATTCGCGTCGGGCTGAGTTCGGTTTCCTTCGTATACGAATACGCGACCCGAGTGGAAGAGCCAGGAACGACACTGTCGAACAGCAGGAGCCGGTCGGTCGCGCCGGTCCGCTCGACCAGCAAAGCCCCCTGTTCGGCCAATGTATAGGTCCGAAGATACTCGACCGGCAGCGCCCCGTTCTCGAGCGCGATTCGGATCATGATGCCCTGACTGCCGCCCCAGTCCAACCACTTTCCCGCAATGCGCCGCAACTCCTCGGCATCGGTCCTGTAGGCCATGACCACGATTGCCGAGATCGAGCCCCTGGCTTTTTGAAGCGCGTCCTGGGCGCCGGGTTGGCCGAGCATCCAGAAGGGAACGGCAACCGAGACCTTTTCGCCCAGCACGCGGGCGAGGTCGTTCACGGATATGGCCCACTCGTCCCACCATCGCGCCGGATCGGCGTCGAACTGCGGCATGAGATAAGGCTCTATGTCGTACTGAAAGGACGCCAACGCGCCGCCGGCAGCCACGCGAAACGAGCGCAGCACTTGCGCCCGGTCGAGCGCATGTGCGCGGCCAGCGGAACTTGCCATCCGGGGGTCCCCCTCCACGGCATGGACCTTGATCCCCCCCGAGGACAGCCTGCCGATGAAGGACAAGACCTTCTCGCGATCGGCAATCCGGCCATGCTCGATTTGAATCTGCAGGAAGAGGTCGGTGACGCCATGCGACTTGGCCAGGGACACGAGCCGGTCAGGCCGGTCGAGCCAGGGCGTGATGTTCCACAGCCATGAACCGGTTTCTGTCGGGCCCTTGGCCGGCGGTCTGGGAGTTACATGTATGCTCCGGACAAGGATCGTCGACATTTCCCTCGCGCAGGTAATGACCAGCTGCCTTGCAGCATTTCCCTGCCCCCACGAACCGGACGGAAACGCGGCGAGGATCCCGCTCGGCAGGTCCTTGACTGGGTTTGCGGCGTCAGCGGCATCGTTGCCCCACTCGACCAGCGCGATCGAGATCGCCGCGCTTGAATCTCCTTGCACGACAAGGTCGCCTTGCAGCCCACGTGGATAGTGGAACATCGCCGACGAGAGAACGACACCCGCCGGGTAACGCCCGGCGGCGCAGTGAATCGAGAGACTCCCGTCACCGGCCTGCGTGAAAGACACCCGCTCCTCCTGCCCGAAGGTTTTCGCCCCGAGCATGGGAAGGATGTTCGTCTGCACCGGAAAGGGCTCGGTGCCGGCGGTATCGCCCGAGGCTGGCAATTCGACATAGCTGGGGGTGAACTTGCCTCCCTTTTTGCTCCCGGCAATCACCATGGTCGCTGGCCTCGGGTCGAGGTGTCGTATTTCATGAGACCACACGATGGTCGCGGGCTCCGCCGCACGGGCGCCGCTTTCGAACGACAGGGACATCAAAGCCGCGCCGGACACTGCCATGGCGCAGAATGCGGTGATCGCCGTTCGGCGATCCGGAAAAAGCGATCGCCAGTTTGGGCTCATGACCCTCTCGAACCGCTATTGCGCCTGTCGACAAGCTGCATAGCAGATTCGCGCTGATATGAGACGTCAATCGTCCCTGAGCGGACAATTGCGGCTTCCGCGGAAGCCGCACTTGCTTGAGGGCTTTCAGCCCTTGATAAAGCTCAGGAGGTCGGCATTGATCGTCGCGGCCTCCGTCGTGGGCATGCCATGCGAGAAGCCCTTATAGGTCTTGAGGACGCCGTTCTTCAGGAGCTTCGCCGAAAGCGGCGCTGAATCGGCATAGGGCACGATCTGGTCGTCGTCGCCATGCATCACCAGCACCGGCACCTTGATCTTCTTCAGGTCCTCGGTGAAGTCGGTCTGCGAGAAGGCGACGATGCCGTCATAATGCGCCTTGGCGCCGCCCATCATGCCCTGCCGCCACCAGTTCCAGATGATGCCGGGCTGCGGCTTGGCGCCCGGCCGGTTGTAGCCATAGAAGGGTCCGGCCGGCACATCGTAATAGAACTGGGCGCGGTTGGTGGCGACCTGCTCCTGGAATCCGTCGAACACTTCCTTGGGGAGCCCACCCGGATTGGCCGCGGTCTTGACCATCAGCGGCGGCACCGCGGCGATGATCGCCGCCTTGGCCACGCGGGCATCGCTATGGCGGGCGATATAGCGCACCACTTCGCCGCCGCCGGTCGAATGGCCGACATGCACGGCGTTCTTGAGATCGAGATGCTGGGTCAGCGCGGCGAGGTCGTCGGCATAGTGGTCCATGTCATGTCCGCTGCCGGTCTGGGTGGAACGGCCATGGCCGCGACGGTCATGGGCGATGACCCGGAAGCCCTTGTTGAGGAAGAAGAGCATCTGGGCGTCCCAGTCGTCCGATGAGAGAGGCCAGCCATGGCTGAAGACGATGGGCTGGCCCTGGCCCCAGTCCTTGTAAAAGATGTCGACGCCGTCCTTGGTTCTGATGCTGGGCATGATGTTGATTCCCTTGTTGAATACGACGCACCGCGTCTTTGACATGGTCAGGATAGGCGATCCGGCGCATGATGCCGATTACGGTCTCACCGATCTGATCTAGAGCTTCCACAGATCGACCGGGCGAAGAATGCCGCGCGACCAGTCCCCTATTGACTCGGCGCGAAAGCTTCCGTTGGATATATCACGTAACGTCATTCTTGTGGCCAGCCGTCGGCTCCGACTGGCGAGCATCGCCTTCTGTCTTGAAATTCGTGCCTGTTTGCAACCTGCACCTTGGGAGGGACAAATGAGGGGATGGTTTGCCTGGACGATGGTTTTTCTGATGGCGGGACTGGCGCCGGCTCTTGCCGAGGTTGCCGAGGTTGCCGAGGATCGTCCCGTGGGATTGGCCGACTCGATCTATTCGACGTCGCTGAGCGCTCTCACCATTCTGTTCGTGACCGCGGTCGTGCTCGAAAGCGCCTTTTCGGTGCTGTTCAACTGGCGCGTCTTCCTGTCCTATTTCAGCTCGCGCGGCGTCAAGACCATCGTCATGGTCGTCGCCTCGCTGATCGTCGTCTTCGTCTTCGATCTCGACGTGATCGCCAGCCTGATCGCCGCCTACAAGATGCCCGGAACGGCCGAGCCCGTGGACAATGCCCTGTTCTTGAAGGAGGTCGCGAAAGTGTCCGGACCTGTTTCGAGCATCATCACTGCCCTTGTCCTCGCCGGCGGCAGCGCCGGCGTCTACAATCTGATGACGGCGCTTGGCTTCCGGTCGAACCGTGAAGCAGAGGTCGCGCCGACGCCCCCCGCCAGCGAAGCCTGGGTGGCGGTCAAGGTCAAAAAGGTCAACGCCGCCGGCAGGGTTCAGGTCGTGGTCTCCAAGGTTGCCGCGATGCCGGCAGGCAAGACCGCGCCGCCGGCGATCGCCGGCTCGATCAACTTCGCGCGGCCCACGGTCAAGGAGCTGCTGCTGCGCAACGTCGACCGGTTTCCGCAGAATGGCGGTTATGTCGTCGAACCCAACGTGCCCTATCAGGTCATCATCCAGGGCAAGGATGCAGCCGGCGCTGTCATCCAGCGCCAGCAGGATGACTTCTACGTCTTCGCGCCCCGGGCCATCGTCGACTTCCAGGTCGATCTTTAGAGCATCGGACTGGAAAGCTCGTGGCCGGGTTAAACCCGGCCATCCCGGTTTTCGGATGATCCGATGCGCAAATCAAAGAGATAGAGCGTCGAGCCGATCCTATGAGAGCGTCCGACGCTCTAGTCTGGACCAGGTGTCGGTTTAATAGGTCGCTCTTCCGCCCGACACGTCGAACACGGCGCCGGTCGAGAAGGAACATTCCTCGCTGGCGAGCCAGGTGACCAGGCTCGCCACCTCATCGACAAGGCCAAAGCGCCCCATCGGGATCTTCGACAGCATGAAATCGATATGGGTCTGCGTCATCTGGTCGAAGATCGGCGTCTTCACCGCCGCCGGCGTCACGCAATTGACGGTGATCCTCGACTTGGCCAGCTCCTTGCCGAGCGATTTGGTGAGGCCGATCACCGCCGCCTTCGAGGTCGAGTAGGCCGGCGCGTTCGGATTGCCCTCCTTGCCGGCGATCGAGGCGATGTTGACGATGCGGCCATAATCCTGCTTCCGCATCTGGGGCACGATCGCGCGGCAGCAATAGAACACGCCGTTCACGTTGATGTCGATCACCTGGCGCCATTTGTCCGGCGCATAGTCCCACGTCGTCGCATTGGGCCCGGTGATGGCGGCACTCGTCACCAGCACATCGATGCGCCCTAGTCTCTTCAGCGTATCGGCGGTCGCGGCGGCAACACTCGTTTCATCGCTGACATCGACCGCGACGCTGACGGCTTCCTTGCCGATCTTTTGAGCAGCTTCGGTGCCGGCTTGTGCATTCATGTCCCAGATCGCGGCTTGGCCGCCTTCGGCGACTACGCGTTCGGCGACCGCGAGGCCGATGCCTGACGCTCCCCCTGTAACCACCGCGACGCGCCCTTTGAATCTGTCGGCAAACTGCATAATACCCTCTGTCCCGTTTGAATTGGCCGGACCATTTCACGCGTGAGCCATCAGTGCAAGCGATTAAACGCGTGACCGCCATTTCGGAATGTGCGAAACTCTTGAAAAGTATGACAATTGGGAGGAGTGCATGAATAAGCCCGTTCATCCGGCCCCGTCCGGCGACGCCGGTGTCATCCGCGTCCAGCAGTTCGAATCGCCCGCCGGCGTGCCGCTGCTTTCGACCCAGCTGCTGGCGACCGCCGAGGGTGAGCTCAACCGCGAGCTCAACCGCTTCCTGTTCGACCCGCCCTCGGATCCCTTCCTGCTCAAGGGCAGGAAGATCGCCATCTGCTGCACCAACGGCGTGGAGGAAGTGGAAATCCTCGGCGCCCACCGCTGGCTGAGCGAACATGGCGCCACCGTCCATATCGTCGCGCCCAGGGCCGGCCCCCTGCCGCCGAGCTATGGCGTCAAGATGCCGCCCATTGCCGAGACTCATGTGCTGGCGATCAGGCTGATGGAGAATGGCGGCTGGCTCAGGATCGACCAGTATGTCGAGACCGCCAAAGCCTCGGACTATGATGCGATCATCCTGCCGGGCGGCTGCTGGAATCCCGATTTCCTGCGCGCCGACAAGAATGCCATCGCCTTCGTCCAGGACATGTACAAGGCGGGCAAGCCGGTCTGCGGCATCTGTCATGGCCCCTGGGTGCTGATCAGCGCCAGGCTCCTGAAGGGCAAGAAGGCGACGGCGGTATGGAACATCCATATCGATCTCGAGAATGCCGGCGCCACCGTCATCGACGAGCCGGTGGTCGTCGATGGTAATCTCATCACCGCCCGCTTTCCCTATGATCTGCCGCGCATGATCCAGGCGCTGGTCAAGCAGCTGGTGGGCTAGTTCAGAACGTCATCCCGGCGCAAGCCGGGACCCATTGAATAGAATCAGACGGGCGGCAGTACCAAGCTTTGCGAATTTAATGGATCCCGGCTTTCGCCGGGATGACGGTTAGTGCTTGATCTTCCAGCCCTTCATCACTTTCAGCGTGTGATCGAAGGATCGGATGCCAGCATCGGAGCCGAGGCCCGTGGCCACGAGACCCGCGGCCGCCTGCGCGAAGCGCAGCGACGTCTCGACATCCATCCTGTGATGGAGTGCCGTGATGAAGCCCGCATCGAAGGCATCGCCGCAGCCCGTCGTGTCCACCACCTCGACCTCATAGGCCGGCGATCTGAGCCGGGTCCCGTCCTTGTGCGCGTAGAAGGCACCCTCGCCCCCCAGCGTGAATACGCAGGCCGTGGCCCCGCGGTCGAGATAGAATTTCGCGCAGTCCTCCGGCGACGACTTGCCCGACATGTCGCGTGCCTCCTCGATGGACGGCATGAAATAGTCGATGAAGGGCAGCAGCGGCTCGACAATGGCGAGCGTCTGAGCACTCGCCGCGATGAGGTCGAAGGTCACGGTGCGGCCGCGCTTCTTCACCTCCTTGAGCAGCGTCACGCTGGCCGGCCCGTCGAGGCGCTTGAGCAGCCCGGTGCCGCCCAGATGGACGATCGGCGCATCGAACACCTGGTCATAGGCTGCGGGTGGCACGTCGAAATGATCGGAGGCGCCCCGCACATGCAGGGCCGGCCGTTCGCCATTCGGCCTGACATTGAGGATGGTGGCCGAGGTCGGAATGCCGGCAAGCCGCTGCATGGCCGAGGCGTCGGCACCGTGCTTCTCGAGCGTCAGCAGGACCCAGTCGGCTTTCTCGTCATCGCCGACCGCGCCGACGGCAAGGCTCCTGAGGCCAAGCTTCGCCGTGTCGATGACCGTGCCGCCGGCGGTGCCGGCGACGGTAAGCCTGATCTCCTCGATGAAATCGACACCGCCGCGCTCGGGGATACGGGTGACGGGCCGGCCCAGTATATCGAGGATATAGAGCCCGATGACGGAGACGTCGTAGCGCATTTTATTTCCGCGAGAGAATGGTGACCAGGGCGGCGAAGACGGCGGCCGCGACCATGACCGCCCAGACCAGCGGCTGCAGGTAGAATGGCGGCGTGCCGAGCTGGACCTTGCCCGCCGTGGTGGCGGGGTCGGGCGGCTTCAGGAAGAACACGCCATAGAGATGGGCCGCGGTGATCGAGATGAGGAGCACGCAGCAGAAGATCAGCGCCACCACCAGCGTCACCGTGACGATGGTCTTCACCTTCACGCCGGGCTTCGCCAGCGGCAGCAGGTTGTTGACGAGCCCGGCCAGCACCACGAGACCCGAGCCGATGGCGAAGAGCGTGATCGAGAAGGGCTGGAAGATGAGCAGCAGCGCCAGAATGCCGAGCCCGATGATGAAGGCCTCGAGCCGCAGCGCGCCAGGCGCGCTCAATCCCGTGGACGGTGTATCGCTCATGTCCGCACCGCCTTTCCGTCTTCGCCGAATATGTGCGTCTGGCTCGGATCGGCGCGCAGATGCAGTTTTTCGCCTATCTTGAATTTCACATCGCGCGGCACGACCACGCGGATATCGGAATCATCGGGCGTCCTTGCATGCACCAGCGTCTCGGCCCCCATCGGCTCGATGAGTTCGGCCGAGGCGACGATCGTGTCCCGGGCGCCGCCCTCGACCGGCGTGAAGGCCCGGGGCCTGATCCCCAGGGTGACTTGCGACGGCTTGAGCTTCGACACCGCCGGGTTGACCTCGAGTTCGACCTTCTCGCCGCCGAACTGGATCGTCGCCCTGGAGCCGCTGACCTTCTCGAGCTTGCC
>CAZICN010000041.1:20689-22275 GCA_964537655.1 uncultured Aestuariivirga sp. | reverse complement strand
GGCATCGCCAATGAGCTCATCGGCTTTCCGCGCCATCTCTCCCAGCATGTCGGTGGCTTCGTCCTCACCCAGAAGCCGCTCTCCGAGACCGTGCCCATCGGCAATGCCGCGATGGAGGAACGCACCTTCATCGAATGGGACAAGGATGATATCGACGCGCTCGGCCTCATGAAGGTGGATGTGCTGGCGCTCGGCATGCTGAGCTGCCTGAGGCGCGCCTTCGAAATGCTGCGCATCCAGTATCGCAAGCCCTATTACACGCTCTCCGACCTGCCTTACGAAGACCCCGCCACTTATGACATGCTGTCGAAAGCCGATTCCGTCGGCGTGTTCCAGGTGGAAAGCCGGGCGCAGATGTCGATGCTGCCCCGGCTCAAGCCGAAGGAATTCTACGACCTCGTCATCGAAGTGGCGATCGTCAGGCCAGGGCCCATCCAGGGCAACATGGTGCATCCCTATCTGAAGCGGCGCGACGGGATCGAGGAAACCGTCTATCCCTCGCCCGATCCCGCTTTCGGTCCGCCGAACGAGCTGGAGGAAGTCCTCAAGCGCACCAAAGGCGTGCCGCTCTTCCAGGAACAGGCGATGCAGATCGCCATCACCGCGGCGGGCTTCTCGCATGACGACGCCGACCGCTTGCGTCGGTCGATGGCGACCTTCCGCAACAACGGCACGGTGCGGAATTTCCGCGAACAATTCGTCACCGGCATGACCCGGCGCGGCTATGACCCGGACTTCGCCGGCCGCTGCTTCAGCCAGATCGAGGGCTTTGGCGAATACGGCTTCCCGGAGAGCCACGCCGCGAGCTTCGCTTTGCTCGTCTATGCGTCGGCCTATATCAAATGCCACCACCCGGATGTGTTCTGCACCGCCATCCTCAACAGCCAGCCCATGGGCTTCTATCAGCCGGCGCAACTGGTGCGCGACGCGCGCGAGCATGGCGTCGAGGTGCGGCCGGCCGATATCAATGACAGCAGGTGGGACTGCACGCTCGAGCGAATCTCGAAGGATCGCTCGGCCGTGCGGCTGGGCTTCCGCCAGGTCTGCGGCCTCAGGCAAGAGGAGATCGAGGAAAAACTCATCAAGCGGCGCGGCAACGGCTATTCGAGCCTCGAGCAGCTGGCGCGGCGCAGCGGCGTGTCACGCTTCACGCTGGAGAGGCTCGCGGAAGCCGACGCGCTCACCACCCTGGGTCTCGATCGCCGTAACGCGCTCTGGGCCACGCGGCGCTTGAGCCGGCTCGACATCGACCCTGAGCAGACGCCAGGCTCGGCCTCGGACAGCAATCTGCCGCTCTTTGCGCCTCACATGGAAGACGGGCTCTTTCATGAGCCTTCCGTCGCCTTGCCCGAGATGCAGCTCAGCGAAGAGGTGATGGACGATTACGAGACGACCAGCCTGTCACTCAAAGCGCATCCTTGCAGTTTCTTCCGCGACGATCTCATGAAGCTCGGCGCCATTGCCAATGCCGCCCACCGGGCCGAAACCCTGAAGCAGAACAGCAAGGTCACTGTCGCGGGCCTGGTCCTCATGCGCCAGATGCCCAGCACCGCCAAGGGCGTCGTCTTCATCACGCTCGAAGACGA
>CAZICN010000041.1:0-20589 GCA_964537655.1 uncultured Aestuariivirga sp. | reverse complement strand
TTCCACTAGTGTGGTGGTTCGGAAATTCCCCCCAGTATTGCGGTCAGGATTTGAGGGAATTTCTGAACCAAACCCCACTAGAATCCTGAACCATCGAGGATGATCGGCATGCAGCTCTCGCTCTTCTCCGATCCGGTCATGCCCTTGATCCGCGAGCGGCTCGTTCCCCTCTATGGCTTCCTCGATGGCGAGGAGCGCTACCAACCGACCGAGCAGTTCATCATCGCCTTCATAGGGTCACGCACCCGCGACGAGGTCTCGGCCGAAGCCTTCACGCGGCTTTGCGCTCATTTTCCGCACTGGGACACGATGCTCACGACCACACCCGTCACCGTCACCCGTCTCATCGCCGATGTTCGGCATGCTCCCGTCAAGGCCGAACGGCTCATCGCGGCCTTGCGCAATATTCATAAGAGATACGGCACGCTCGATCTCGGCTTTCTGGCGGATTGGCACGTCGACAGAGCGTGGTGGTGGCTGCAAGGCCTGCCCGGCGTCGGGCCCAAGATCGCCGCCGCTACCCTCAATTTCAGCACTCTCCGGAAGCCTATCCTCGTCGTCGACACGCATGTCCTCAGGCTCTCCAGGCGCCTGGGGCTTTTGCCCGCGAAAGCGGGCTTCGCCCAGGCCCATCGCCTGCTCAACAGGCTTATTCCCGACGACTGGAGCGAGCGCGACCGATACCAGCTCCACTGGCTGATGAAGTCACACGCGCAGCAAAGATGCCGCCACGGCGTCCCTCGCTGCGGCGACTGCCCGCTTCGGGAAATCTGCCGGTATCCTCACGATGAACGAGGAGATGGTCTCGCATGAGTGCCGTTCCGAGATATCATCCGTCTCGTCGAAGCGGCTTGAGCCCCCTCACTCCGCAATCACCTTGTGGATAAGGGCGAAGAGATCGTTTGTCTTGATGGGCTTGCGCAAATAGGCGATGCCGCTGTCCCTAACCTCGGCCTGCACCCTGGCCGTATGGTCAGCCGTCACCACGATGGCCGGTATCAGATGGCCGACCGCGCGCCTCAGCGCCGCGATGGCCTCGGTGCCGGTGCCCTGATCGAGATGATAGTCGGCGATGACGAGATCGGGCGTCTTCTCCAGGCTCTGCAAGGTCTCGAGCGCCTCACCGATCGACACCGCCGGGATGGCGCGCATGCCCCTTTCCTGCAAAAGCTCCATCATGCCCTCGAGAATGACGAGGTCGTTCTCGATGACGATGGCGGTGAAGCTCGCGAGATCGACAGGCAGGCGCTCGGCGGAGGCCTGCGGCCGCGGTCGCCGCAATGGTGCCGGGCAGAGCGGCAGCTCGATCGAAAACCGCGACCCCTTGCCGACAATCGATTTGACCGCGATCGGATGATCGAGAAGCCTGGCGATGCGCCTGACGATGGCGAGGCCGAGCCCCGCCCCTTTCGGCGCATCCGGCGCATCCTGGCCCAGCCGGCGAAACTCCTCGAAGATGAAGTCCTGCTTGTCCACCGGGATTCCGGGGCCCGAATCCCACACCTCGACCGAGATCGCATTGCCGCGCCGGCGCGCGCCGATGAGCACGCCGCCTCTCGTGGTGTAGCGGATGGCGTTGGACACCAGGTTCTGGATGATCTGACGCAGCAGCCGCGCATCGCTCATCCCGAAAAGCCCGGACGGGAAACAGCACAGTCGCAACTGCTTCTGATCGGCCATGGGCTGGAATTCGGCGGCGAGCGTCGCAAGGATTTCCGCCACCGACAAGGGCACGATATTTGCCTCGACGCTGCCGCTGTCATAGCGCGAAATATCGAGCAGCGTGCCCAGCACTTCTTCGACCGAGCCGAAAGCCTTGTCGACCTTGCCGGCGAAATGCTGCTGGCGCAGATCGAGGCCGGCGCCGCCCAGCAGCGACAGGAAAATGCGCGCCGCGTTCAGCGGCTGCAGCACGTCGTGGCTCGCAGCGGCGAGAAAACGCGTTTTGCTCTTGGTGAGATCCTGGGCCGTGTCGCGCGCATTGATCAGCTCCACCTCGATGGCGCGCCGTTCGATCACCTCGCGGGTGAGCTCGGCGGTACGTTCCTCGACCCGTTGCTCCAGCGTCTCCTTCGCCTCGCGCAGTGCCGCACTGGCGCGGCGTTCCTCGGTGACGTCGGCGAAGCTCACCACGATGCCGCCATCCGGCATGACATTGCCGCTGACGCTCAGGATCGTGCCGTCGCTCCTGGTGAGCTCGAGCGGGGCGAGATCGGCGACAGGATCGCGCATCCAGCCCGACACCGCCGCGACGCCAGCGCGGTCGAGGACCAGGACCGATTTGCCGACCCAGTCCCAGATGCGGTCGAAGCCCGCCAGGGGCGCCACCAGGCGCAAGGGAACACCCAGGAGATCGACGAAGCGGTGATTCCAGGCCTTGAGGCGCAGACCCTTGGAAAACATGCAGATGCCCTGCGGCAGATGATCGAGCGTCGCCTGCAGTATCCGCGACTGCTCGTCGAGCTCGCGCTCGCGCCGCAGCCGCTCAGCGCGCACGATATCGGTGATGTCGGTCTGGAAGACGACGGTGGCGCCGGCCTCGGTCTTCTTGTTGGAGACCTGGATCCAGCGGTCGCCGGAGAGCTGCTGGATGAAGGCGGCATGCGGCTTGCGGAAGAGCCCGATGCGGGCGCGGCGCCAGTTCTCGGCGGTGCGGTGCTGGTCGAGGACCAGATAGCGGCTCTGCGAAAAGAACTCGGCGATGCGCTGAAACGGCGTGCCGGGCATCAGCCGCATTTCGATGTCCGGTAGCAGCGCGCGGAACGGCGTGTTGCACATCACCAGTTCCTCGGCGTCGTCGAACAGGGCGAAGCCCTCGCTCACCGCCTCGATCGCCGAGGTCAGGTTCTGTTTCGCCGTCTCGGCGTCATCGCGCGCGTCCTCGAGCCTGGCATAGGCATCGGACAGGTCCTCGAGGGTGCGCTTCAGGTCGCTGGTACGGGCCGAGACCTGGCCTTCGAGCACGATCGCCGTCTGGAACAGCGAGAAGCCATTGCCGGAAAAGTCGGTCGAGCGCTCGACCCGGCTCATCAGAGCCCGGTTGATCTTCTCGAGCTTGCGCAGGCGATCCTCCAGACGCTCGGATGCATCGCCCGATGAACGCCGCGTCGTCATGCGTGCCGCCGGTCCTCCGGCCTGCGCTTCGCGCTTCCGATGGCGACGCCGGTGAAGGTCTGGTTGACATGCATGGACCGGTACTGCTCGCCATAGGTGCTGAAGCCGACGACGCCGTGGCGCTTCAGAACCTGCGAGACATCGAGGCTCTGCTGCTTCTGCTCGGCTTCGAGCCGGCGCAGGATGCAGTCGAAGCCGAGGATGAGGTCGACGGAACCGAGCTCGGCGGCGAGCCTGGTCAGGGCGGCATCGAGATTCTTTGCGATATCGTCACCGTCGGCGACGGTGAGGACGAGGCCTTCGTCGATCCCGCAATAGAAGCGCAGGGAGCCGTCCGCTTCGACCTTCTGAATGGAGCGCACATGGTATTCGCCGCCGACCCTGACGACGACGGGGTAGGCGGCGAAGGTCATCGGGTTGAGCTGATGCTCGTCGAGGCCGACCATCTTGGCATAGGCGGGCGCGGCCGGCTCGGCATTGATCTCCATGACGAGGCGCCGCACCGGATCGGCCTCGGTCACCACCATCTTCTTGTCCGTCGGACGGAAATGGTCGAGCTTGAACACGCTGAACGGGCAACGGGTCTCCATCAGCGCCAGCACGGCGGCGTTGGTGTGGAAGGCGCCCTTGGCAAAGACCCAGGTCACTCCGAAATCGAGGCCGTCGCCGGCGGAGCCGCCGAACAGCGGCACCGGATCGAGAAACCGGCTGATCGAGGAGACGACCACCTCTTCCTGCCGGCTCATGCCGTCGATGAGCAGCATGCCGAAAGTCTGGTGCGGAACCGAGCGCACCGACAGGGGCGCCAGGCCCAGATCGGCGAAGAGATCCTGGACGGCATGGTTGCCATGCTCCATGCGGAACCGGTCGAGATCGGGGATGAGCCTGATGCTGGCCCTGTAGTCGTCGCGCCCGAAGCTCACCGCCGCGATGGTGTTCTCGCGATAGCCGTCGGAGGTGATCTCGCCCGCCGTGGTGCAGCCGATGACCTCGGTGTCCGGCAACAACGCGTTGATCGCCCTTGTCAGTGCTGGACGGTCGTAGCTCGGCGAGGCGAAGAAGACGACCAGCGCCATGTCCGGCTGGCCGACCTGGCGCACGAGATCGCGCACCGCCTCGGCGGGATCGGATGCGGCGGAGAAGCCCCGCCTAGCCGGCATGGCGATGCTCCGGATCGGCAAAGGCCTCGGGATGATCGACGATGAGGCCTTGCAGCTTGAGCTTCTGCATGATCAGCACGGCCTGCGTGCGGTTGTGGATCGCGAGCTTCTTGAAGATCGAGGTTATGTGCGCCTTGACCGTGGTTTCCACGATGTCGAGTTCATAGGCGATCTGCTTGTTGAGCTTGCCTTCGCAGATGAGGCTCAGCACTTTGTATTGCTGCGGTGTCAGTTCGCGCAGCCGGGCGAGGATCTCGAATTCGTGGTTGTGCGAGGCGGCGGCGGAAGCAGGCTTGTCGCCGCCGGCGCTGAAGTAGTCGCGGCCGTCGATCAGTTGCCTCACCGCGGCGATGATGTTCTCGCGTTTCTCGCTCTTGTTGATGAAGCCGGAAGCGCCCAGGTCATGGACATGACGGATGACCTCGTCGCCCGACAGGGATGATATGACGCAAAGCGGGGTGCGGGGATGGGCGGCCCTCAGGCTGACGACACCTTCAAAACCGCTGGTATCGGGCATTTTGAGATCGAGCAGGATGAGGTCGGGACGCATCCCCTCGGCCAGAACGCGCCGGGCCGCGGCGATCGAATCCGCCGTTTCCACCCGGGCGTGCGGAAAACCGGCATGCAACGCAGCTTCGAGCGCCTCCAGGAAAAGCGGGTGATCGTCGACGACAAGGAACTGCAGGGGCTGCATCACGCCAGTTTGCACGGCGGAGCAGCGCGCACAAGCTGGTCGCGCGCGTCCGAATTCACCTTTGCAGAAGACACACCGCCATTTTTACTATTGGCTCAACTTAGTCTCGAAAGCTGAAGTATTCATAGGGGATTGCGCAACAACTTCATGGTTTATGAGCGCCGATCAACTTGGCGACTGTGCGCTTACATCAAGTTTTCGCAGTATTTAAGGAAGGTTATCTTCGTTTCACTTGGCGTTCGTTAGAAGATGCTTGCTAGCTTGCGCCGGGATCACTGGTGGATGGATGTTCCTGAATGGCCTTGCGTACAGATATAAGTAAGAACTGCAGCGGCGTCGCAGCACTCGAATTCGCGATCGTCGCGCCGGTTTTCCTGCTCATCCTGCTCGGCATCGCCGCCTATGGCATCTATTTCAGCGCGGTCAGCAGCCTGCAGGAACTGACCGCGGATGCGGCGCGAGCGTCGGTCGCCGGCGTGTCGACGACCGAGCGGCAGACCATCGTCACAACCTATGTCGCGCAATCGAGCCCGCAATACCGGCTGCTCCAGGGCCATCCGATCACCGTGTCCACGGCCCCCTATCCGGGCGATCCCTTGCGTTACAGCGTCACGCTGAGCACCGACATCTCAAACCTGCCGCTTCAGCTGCAGAACGGCATCATTCCGATGCCCTCTGCCGTCATTCAACGCACGGCGGTCGTCCGAATCGGAGGATACTGAATGAATTTCCGGCATAGGCTCAGATCGCTCCAGCGATCGGAGACCGGTACTGTCGCGGTCATATCCGCCCTCGTCATGACCGCGATGATCGGCTTTGCCGCCATCGCCGTCGATGTCGGCTCCATTCACTATGACAGCCGCCGGCTGCAGGGTGCGGCCGATCTCGCGGCGATCGCCGCCGCCAGCAACACCGCCCATGCGACCCAGGCGGCGCGGTCGACTTTCACCGACAATGGCGGATGGACGCTCAACACGCTCGTCGTGGAAACCGGCAACTACGACCCCGATCCCGCCAAGACCCTCAATCAGCGCTTTGTCGCCAACGGGCTGCCGATCAATGCCGCCCGGGTCGTGGCGCGGGCCGATTCACCCCTCTATTTCGCCCGCATCTTCCAGGACGACGAAACGGAAATCGCGGCGGCCGCGGTCGCCACCCGTCCGGCGGAAGCCGCCTTCTCCATCGGATCGCGCCTTCTCTCGCTCGAGGGCGGCATCATCAACGCCATCCTCGGCCGAATGCTGGGCGGCAATGTCAATCTGCGGGTAATGGACTATCGCTCGCTCGCCGACGCCGACATCGATCTCCTGAAATTCATGGATCAGCTGGCGGTCGAGGCGGATATCGAAGCCGGCTCCTATCAGCAGGTGCTCGACGCCGATCTGACGGCCGGCAAGATTCTGTCCGCCATGGCGAGGACGGCGCGCAACGATAGCAAGATCGACGCGGCCCGGGCGCTCGAAGACCTGGCATACGCGATCAGCAGCACGACGCCGGTCGACCTCACCCGCCTGCTCAATATCGGCAAGGCGGCCAATGCGCAGATCGGCACCTCGACGCAATATGGACTGGCCGCGGCGGTAAACGCCCTGCAAATGGTCAACACCCTGGCGCTGGTGTCGAACGGCACCCATCAGGTCGATGTCAATCTCGGCGCCACGATTCCCGGCCTCAGCAAGACCGAGCTCAGCCTGGTCATCGGCGAACCGCCGCAGGGCACGTCCTGGATCACCGTCGGCGAAAAGGGCGCCTTCGTGCGCACCGCGCAGACGCGGATCAAGCTCGCGGTCGAAATCGGCGGCACCGGCCTCCTCGCCGGCGTCGCCATCAAGCTGCCGATCTTCGTCGATGTCGCCTATGCCGAGGGACGGCTGTCCAACATCGCCTGCGGACTGACGGCGAACGACCATTCGGTGACGATCGCCACGCAACCCGGCATCCTCAATGCCTGGGTCGGCAATGTCAGCAATTTCACCGCGGTGAACGCCACGCCGAGCGTCAGCGCCGCTCAGATCGTCAACGCGGCTGGCCTCGCCCGCATCACCGCCAGCACACATATCAATTCCGGCAACATGAATGCCGAGAACCTCGTCTTCAGCGCCTCCGACATCGCCAATCGCCGCTACAAGACGGCGGTGACGCACGACTATTCGCAGTCGCTGGTCTCATCGCTCCTGGGCCCCGATCTGCGCCTCAACGTGACCCTGCTCGGGGTGCCCGATCTGCTCGGCGTGCTGACCAACCAGCTCAAGACGCTGGTCCGCGCCTTGCTGCTCCCGGTCACGCCGGTGCTGGACAAGATCGTCTACACGACCCTCACCACGCTCGGAATCAGGCTCGGCGAAGCCGACGTCACCGTGCATGGGGTGCGCTGCAACAACGCGGTCGTCGTCCAGTAGACGGCGAGCGCGCATCCCGGCGAAGTGGACTCACTTCGCTGAAGAGGATTCGCGCCAAATCAATATTTCGTTGCGGCCGACAGGTTCCTGCAGAAGCTGCTGAGCTGGGCGGCCGCCGACAGGCGCTGATCAATATCGCGGGTCAAGCGTGCGACGATCGTGACGGCGGCGCATATTTCCTCATCCCAGTTGATGATCGGCGCGGCGATGCCGACATAGTGCGGAACGAAGGTGCCGAGCGTCATGGCATAGCCCTGCTCCCGCACGGTGCGGATGATCTCGGAAACATCGAAGTCGATGGAGTTCTCGAGCTCGCTTTCCTTCTGAATCTCGGCAGTGACAAAGGGCCGCGTCAACCGGTCCGGCAGATAGGCGAGGAACACGTTGCCGGTCGCGGAACGCAGCAGCGGGAAGACCGAGCCCAGCACGTCGGGTGAGATCAGCGAATCGGCGGCGCGCTGCCAGCGCACGGCGATCGGCCCCTCATGGCTCCAGATCGAGACGTGAGCCGGCATCTTCAGCTGGCCCACCAGATCCTCGAGCTGATCACTGGCGCGATTGACGACGTCGATACGACGAATGGCTGAGGCGCCGAGCCGCAACGCGAAGAGACCGAGATCATATTTGCCCGAGCGCTTCTGCTGCGCCACCAGGCCGCCGGCGACCAGGCTGTGGAGATAGCGATGAGCCTTGCTGGGCGCCATGCCGCAGGCCGAGCCGATCTCCTTCAACGACATGGGACCCCTGGCCATGGCCAAGGCCTTGAGCACGGTCATGCCGATATCGACCGATTGAATGCCGCCGTGATCGCGACCCGGGGCGGAAGTTGTCTCATTGAAATCTGCTGCCGCGAATGCTGCGGACACTTCAGGATCATGCCGGTTCATGGTTCCTCCCGAACCATTTCCTGAGCCTGCCCCCGTAAGCTCGATTACATGAGAAGACTAGGTAAGCGCACTTAACATTATATGTATTTTTCTATCCTTGCCAGCTTTGCCGGAAGATAATCATCATGATTACTGATCATCTACGACTTAAATACTATACCGAATGGAAACATCGCGCAGGGCAACCCAGAATTTGTTTCATTTTACTGATTGTACGATTTCGAACTTTTGAGTGTACTTGGGAAGAATTGAACCAATTCAGACTGTCAAAGCCGCTTCCTGGCGCTTGCGGCAATCCAAAGTGACGCACCATCTCACTTCTTTGTCATGCCGAGCGACCTTGACGACGCAAGGGGGTTACAGTCTTATGCCGGCGCTGCTCGGGGCATTGCCACAATCGCGCCAAGGATCCCGGGCATGCAAGGAAACAATGCCCGTATTGCAGCTGAAATCACTGAGGCGACTGCTGACGATCCCGCTTTCCGTCATGATTTTGTTCGCCTTCGTGATCGCATCGGCGCAGGCCGCCACCTCATCCTGCCAATCCGCCCGAAGCGCTATCGGCAAGATCGAAGCCCGGGACGCCATCGTCACGGCAAATCCCGATGGTGACCACGGCGCCCTGCCCGACCGGGCGCCTGTGCAGGCGAAGCTCGATTGCTGCAGTTTCTCCTGCCCCACCGGCTTTATGGCCGTCGAATCACCCAGCGCTCTGCTTGTCCTCCAGCGGCAAGCCGTTGCGGCCCTGTCCGACCAGTCGCCCGAAACGCTGGCAGGTGACGGTTTGAAGCGGCCTCCCAAGTCCATCCTCACGGCATCCAGGCACGCCTGATCCGAGACCCGGATTGCGTGCCGTTCTGGCTTCGCAGTCACCTTCGAGGATCATGCAATGCGATTTTGGATTCAGGCGAGCGGTATCGGCCTCCGCGCGGCCCGGTGCCTTCTGGGGATCGGCCTCACCGTCCTCACCACTCCGGCGATTGCGGATGCGGGAACTGGCATCAATGGCGGGCAGCTCGTTGAGACGGCGAACCGGCATATCGAGTTCATCGGCGGACCAAGCTATTCCTCGATCATGTTCGCCTTGTCCGACGCACGGCAGAAACCGATCCGGGCAGCGGGCAGCGCCGCCTATGCCATCATCGCCCAGAACCAGAAGGAATACCGGATCGCGCTCGATCCCGATGGCGAGAACTGGCTGTCGGCAAATCTGCCGGCACCACTTCTTGTCGGCGCATCGATCCTCGTCGTCGTCGAGATGGCGTCGGGCGAGATCCTGAAGGCGCAGTTTGAAACCCAATAATGACAGCCTCCACGGAGAACATTCTCATGACCCTTTCGCGACGCTCACTGCTGGCCGGCGGCGCCTTCGGAGCGGCGGCAATCGGCGCCGCGCTGTTCGCCGTCAACCGCCTGTCGAGCGGCTCGGCAACCGACGTCGCCCAAGCCTTCACGACACCCCTCACCATCCCGCCGCTGATCGACGGGCGCGACAGCGGCAACATCGTCACGCTCGAGGCAGCCGCCGGAACGACGAAGTTCCTCAATGGCGCCGAATCGAAGACGCTTGGCTATTCCGGCTCCTATCTCGGGCCGGTGGTCCGGGTCCATCGCGGTGATACGGTGACGATGAATGTCGTCAACCGGCTTGATCGCACGACGACCATCCATTGGCACGGCCTGCTTGTGCCGTCCGATCTCGATGGCGGGCCTTATAATCCCATCGAAGCGGGCGCCGTCTGGCAACCCTTCCTGACCATCGATCAGCCTGCTTCCACCCTTTGGTATCATCCCCATCCGCATGGCGATACGGCCCGGCAGGTCCATCTCGGCCTGGCGGGATTGCTCTATGTCGAGGACGGCAGCGCGCGGAGTCTCGGCCTGCCGGTTCGCTACGGCATCGATGATGTTCCACTCATCTTGCAGGACAGGGAGTTCGGCCCGGAAGGGCTGCTGCGCTACGACAACTCACCCGTGGCGATCCAGCATGGATCGCGCGGCAGCACCATTCTCGTCAACGGCGTGATCAGGCCGCGGCTCGAAACGCCGGCCGGCGTCATCCGGTTGCGCCTTCTCAATGGCGCCAACGCCCGCAATTTCAGGCTCGCCTTCGCCGACCAGAGAGCGATGCATGTCATCGCCAATGACAACGGCTTCATCGCCGCCCCCGTCGCGGTCCGCGATCTCCTCATCGCGCCAGGCGAGCGCTATGAGGTCCTGGTCGACTTCTCCGACGGCAAGGCGGCGCCACTCCTCACCTATCCGGATGATGTCGCAGCACCCGGATCGCCCGACCCCAAGCCGGCGGAGCCCGCCGACGCCGCCAGGTCTCTCATGCCGGTCATGCTTTTCGCTCCGAACAGCGCGATCAGGACAGCCACGCAATTCATTCCGAAGAAGCTGGTCGATCCGCCTCCACCGCCGCCGTCATCGGTATTCCGGCGGCGCTCATTCATTCTCGATGGGATGGCGGCCGCGAATGACGCCATCACCAAAGGTGCCGCTTCGATGCCGGCCGCCGATCAATCGCAAATGGGCGGCGGATCCATGCAAGGCATGGATCATTCGCAAATGAGCGCCCCACCCGCTTCAGGAGGCATGTCGGGTCTCGAAATGGGCATGAAGATGGGAATCAACGGAAAGCCGTTCGACATCGGTCGTATCGATGCGGACCCGAAGCTCGGTGAGACGGAAATCTGGGAGTTGCGCAGCACCGAGATGGCGCATCCCTTCCACATCCATGGTGCGTCCTTCCGCGTTCTGAGCCTCGATGGCGCACCACCTCCCGAGCACCTCAAGGGTCCCAAGGACACGGTTCTGGTCAGGGATACGGCTGAGATTCTCGTGACCTTCGAACACAGAACCGAAGCGGAAAAACCCTTCGTCTTCCACTGCCACATCCTCGAGCACGAGGATGCCGGCATGATGGCGCAATATGTAACGTCCTGATCACAGACTTAAGAGGTCGACCAATGCACAAGCCAGACGAGAATCCTAAAACCCAGCGCATGAGCCGGCGGGCGCTGTTTCGTTCCCTCCTGCTTGCCGCCATCGCCGCGCCGGTGTCGCTTGCCTGGGCAAGCCGCTCCACCTTCGCCTCGACGGATCTCGGCCGCGAGCCGAGCAGCGAGCCGGACAGCGAGCCAAACGGCGAGGCGGAACTGTTCCCGATCGCCTATGACGACGTCCGCAAGGTATCGCGCCGGTTCCAGCGCAAGGAAGTCGATTACCGGAGCGCCGAAGCGCCGGGCACGATCGTGGTCGATGTCGACGCGAAAGTGCTCTACTTCACGCTCCCCGGCGGACGGGCCATTCGCTACGGCATCGGCGTCGGCAAGCAGGGCTTCGAATGGTCCGGCTCGGCGATCATTCGCCGCAAGGCGAAATGGCCGCGCTGGACGCCGCCAAAGGAAATGGTCGCGCGCGACCATCTCGCCGCCCAGTGGGCGGACGGCATGCCGGGCGGCCCCACCAATCCCTTGGGCGCACGCGCCCTCTATCTCTATCAGGGCGAGGTCGACACGCTCTATCGGATCCATGGCACCTACCAGCCGCAGAGCATCGGCAAGGCCGTTTCTTCCGGCTGCATAAGGCTGCTCAACGCCGATGTGGTCGATCTCTTCGAGCGCGTCCCCCTCGGCACCAGGGTTGTCGTCAAACCCTCGCTGAGGACGGCCGCGGTCAAGGAGCAGGAGCCCGAGAAGCGCTTTCGATTCTTCCGTCGAGGCCGTGATCGATGATCCGGCGCACGAGCAAGATGCACAGGCTGCGACGGTTTGTTCTCGTTGCCTCGAGCTGCGTTGCGATCTTCGCTGCCGGCGCTTCCATCCAGCCCATCGCCGCGGCTGAAGACGGTATCCCTGACCAAGGCTTCGCATCGTCGGCGCGCATTCAATATCTGAAGACGAGGATCGCCATCAAAGACGGCCAATCCGAAGCATGGTCCACCTATATTGCGGCGCTCGAGGCCTATCGCGAGGCGGTGCGCGGTGAAAGAGCGGCCGAGGTTCAGGGCATTCTGGGCGGCGCCGATCCGGTGGAGGGAGGCGCGGAGCCGATCTTCGGCGAGCATCCGGCGCGGCGCGCGACAGCCAAGGCAACACTCAAGGCCAGCTACGAGGCGCTCTATGCGGTGCTCGATCCGTCCCAGCAGCGGGCCGCTGACGCAACACTAACGGCAGGAGAGTGCGGGAAGTAGGGCCGCGAAGTCGGCCGAAGAGTAGCCGTCTGAGCCATTGATGGTTGCTGCGCAATGCGGCCGCCAGTGTTTTTCTATTGTCGCAGAATAATTGTAACTATCTGAAATTACATGATTTTTTAGGACTCAACCATGATTTTGCCCCAATCTTCTGGAGGGATGGACCGGTCAGAGTTCACCGGCCCCAAGCATTGTCCGGCGAACTGGGGCTGATCTGAAAGTGCCGCTTCGGCGGCTGAACAAAGGAACGTCATCATGAAATCACTCTTAGCCGCCGCCGCGATCCTTGCCGGGTTTTCGATACCCGCTCTGGCGGGCCAATGCCCGGATATGATCAAGAAGGCGGAAGAAGGCCTGAGCATGTCGACCCAGGACGAGGCGGCGAAGAAGAAGATCTCCGATCACATCGCCGAAGCGAAGGCCCAGCACGAGGCGGGCAAGCATGACGAGTCGGTCGCGACACTCAATGACACAATGTCACTCCTGAAGATGTAAGTCAGGAATCCGAGGGGACAGGCGGCCTGGAGTTCTCACATTCTCTCTCCAGGCCGTCTGGATTCAGCGCACACTGGATCTCGCGCGCAGCAGGAACTGCGCCAGCATCAGCAGGGCCAGGGAGGTCAGAAGCACCACCGTGCCGATCGCATTGATCTCCGGCGTGACGCCGCGCCGGATCGAGGAATACATATAGATCGGCAACGTGGTATTGGGACCGGCGACGAAGAACGTGATGATGAAGTCCTCGAACGAAAAGGTGAAGGACAGAAGCAGTCCGGCAAGGATCGAGGGCATCAGGGACGGCAGCACCACCTGCCGGAAAGTGGCCAAGGGTGTGGCATAGAGATCCTCGGAGGCCTCGACCAGGCTCCGGTCCATGCCGGCAAGCCGCGCCCTGATGATGAGGACGACCACCGCCAGGTTGAACAGGACATGGGCCGCAATGACCGTCCACAGGCCCATCTGAAGGCGCGCGATGCCGATGGCCTCAAGTGCCGGGTTGACGGCATCGAAGACCGTGACGAAGGCGATGAGCGTCGATATGCCGATCACCACGCCCGGCACCATGATGGCGATATAGATCAGCGCGTCGAAGAGCTGGCGCAGCCAGCCTTTCATCCGCTCGAGACCCAGGGCGCACAAGGTGCCCACGACGGTGGCGATGACCGCCGTCGAGCCCGCGACGATCAGGCTGGTCACCAGGGCCTTGATGAGAATGGGATTGCTGAAGGCCTTGCCGTACCAGTCGACGGAAAAGCCCTGCCAGTCCATCGCATAGCGCCCGGCATTGAAGGAGAAGAAGACGATCAGCGCGATCGGCGTGTACAGGAAGACATAAATGAGGGCCGCATAGAGACGCATGGTCACACCAGGGCGGCGCGGCGCACGTCGCCGCGGCTCAGCACGAAGCGCATGTAGAGCGCGATGGTCACGAACATGATGGCGACCATGGCCGTCGAGACGGCGGCGCCGAAGGGCCAGTTGCGCGATTGCAGGAAGAGATCGACCAGGGCGTTGCCGATGAAGAACACTTTTCCACCGCCCAGGAAACTCGGAAGAATGTACTCGCCCATCAGAAGAATGAAGACCAGCATCGAGCCGGTGGCGACGCCCGGCAGGGACAGCGGCAAGGTCACCTGCCAGAAGGTGCGACGGGCGTCGGCGCCGAGATCGGCGGACGCTTCGAGCAGCCGCTTGTCGAGCTTTTCCAGGCTGACATAGATCGGCAGCACCATCAGCGGCAGGAAGCCATAGACAGCGCCGATGAGCACCGCCCAGGGCGTGTTGAGGATGCGGACATCCGCAAACCCGATGAAGCTCAGCCAGTTCGGTATCCCCTTGGCGCCCAGGATCATGATCCAGGCATAGTAGCGCAGCAGCTGGCTCGTCCAGAACGGCACGATCACCAGGACGAGCAGCAAGGTGCGCATCTTCTCGTTCGCCTTCACCGCCAGGAAATAGGCCAGCGGATAGGCGATGAGCGCGGTGAGCAAGGTGCCGAGAGGGGCGAGAGTGAGCGTGTTGAAGAAGACGCGGCCGCGCGCCGGAAGATTGGCGTAATTCTCGAAGGTGAAGGCCGGCGCATAGCCGCCGGCCTCGGCGCGGGCACCGAAGGAGTAGATGATGACGACGACGAGCGGCAGGACGAGCAGGAAAAAGAAGAACAGCCCGGCCGGCGCCACCAGCAGGGCGGTGACGATCCGGGATCGGGACGTGGGTGAAGAGGCAGGCATGGAAATTCAGGTCGCACATCCCTTCTTCCCTCTGCGGAAGAAGGTGCCCGAAGGGCGGACGAGGGATTTCGCGACAGAGCCTCACCCGGCCTTCGGCCACCCTCTCCCATGCTCGCGCACGGGAGAGGGGAAGCAGCGATCACGCCGACTTGAAGCGCGCCATGATCTCGGCACGCAGCGGGTTGGTCAGCGTCGCGGCGGCGCCGAATTCGAGATTGGACAGGAGATCGGCGGCCGGATAGAGGATGGGATTCTCCAGCATCTCCTTGGGCACCAGCTTGTTGGTGCGCGCGTCGGTCGAGGGGTAGCCATGCGCCTGCACTTCCTTGGCGTTGATCTCGGGCGTCAGCAGCCAGTCGATGAGCGCATAGGCCGCCTCCTTGTTGGCGGCGCCCTTGGGGATGGCGAAATAGTCGGTCCAGATCTCGCCACCCTCCTTGCCGATGACATATTCCATCTCCGGCAGATCGCGGCGAAGCTGGACCGCATCGCCGGTCCAGGCCACCGACATCCAGGCATCGCCGTTGCGCATCGAAGGCTGATAGTCGGAATTGATGGCGAAGAGATGCGGCTTGGCCTCGAGCATCAGCTTCTCGGCCTCGGCCAGCTGCTTCTCGTCATTCGAGTTGAAGGAATAGCCGAAATACTTGAGCGCATTGCCGATGGTGGTGAGCTGATAGTCATGCACCATCACACGCCCGCTCAGCGGGCCTTTGGTGAGATCCCAGAAATCCTTCCAGCTCGTGGGCTTCTGCGTCACATTCTTGCTGTTGATGACATAGCCGGTGGTGCCCCAGTCCTTCGGCACGGCATAGACGGTGCCGTCGATGGCGCCCTCCGAGGTAAAGCGCTGATCCTGGGTCGAGGGATCATAATTGGGCAACAGCTTGAGATCGAGCGGCTCGATGAGATCGAGACCCTTATAGGTGGTGATCGTGTAGTTGGTCGGCACGAAGACATCCCAGCCGGTGGAGCCCGCCTGGAGCTTCGCCAGCATCTCCTCATTGGAGCCGAACACGTTCACATTGATGGTGACGCCGGTCTTCTGGGTGAAGGCGTCGAGATTTTCCTGGTTGTGGTAGTTGGGCCAGGTGGTGAGGTTCACCGTGCCCGACAGCGCGGCATAGGCCTTGCGCGGCTTGAGGCCCGGCACCGCCGTGCCGAGCACGGCCGTCGCCAGCCCGAGGCCGGTCACGCCCAGGAAGTGCCGGCGCGTGACCGAGCCCTTCCGGTAGCGGCGCAGCTCGTCCATGAATTTCCGCGGCGTGATGATCTTGTTGTCTTTCATTGCTTCCTCCTGTTGTCCCTCGGCCGTGATCCTAGTCTTTTGCCAGTATCAGGGCGGCTTCGGGCGGCCAGCCGACCGCCACCCTGTCGCCAATCTCGAAGGCCCGGGCTTCGCCGCCCTGTCGCGGGCTTCGCACCATGAACTCGCCCAGATGGTCATGCGCCACGAGATACTCCGTCTGCTCGCCGAGAAAGATGCGGTTGAGCACCCTGGCTTCGGCGCGGAAGGCGACCTGGTTGGGAAGGTCGGTTTCGGCCGCGGCGAGCCTGATCTGCTCGGGGCGCACGCTGACCAGCACGGCCTCGCCGGCAAGCGGCGGTGATGTCGATTTCGACGCCCGGCCCGAGGCCGTGAGGCCGTCGGCGAGCGTCACCTTGATCAAGCCCTGGCTCGACTGTCCGGCCGTGCCGGCAAAGAAGTTCGACTTGCCGACGAAATCCGCGACATAGCCGTTGACCGGCTCGTCATAGAGCTCGCGCGGCGTTCCGGCCTGGACCAGCCGGCCGTCTTTCATGATGCAGACGCGGTCCGACATGGAGAGCGCTTCCTCCTGGTCGTGCGTCACCAGCAGGAAGGTGATGCCGACATTGCGCTGCAGGTTCTGCAGTTCGATCTGCATGTCGTGGCGGAGCTTGCGATCGAGGGCCGCCAGCGGCTCATCGAGGAGCAGCACAGCCGGCCGGTTGATGAGGGCGCGGGCCAGTGCCACGCGCTGCTGCTGGCCGCCCGACAATTCCCAGGTGCGGCGCGCGCCATAGCCGGAAAGCCTGACCATCGACAAGGCCTCGTCGACCGCCTTCGCGATCTCCTCGCGCGGCGGCTTCGGCGAACGCTGGCGCAGGCCATAGGAGACATTGTCGGCGACGTTGAGATGCGGGAACAGCGCGTAATGCTGGAACACCATATTGACCGGACGCCGGTAGGCCGGGACGCCGGTGACCTTGTCGCCGCGAATGAAGACCTCGCCCTCGCTCGGCTGTTCGAAGCCCGCCATCATGCGCAGGCACGTCGTCTTGCCGCAGCCCGATGGGCCCAGCAACGAGACGAAGGACCCTTTCGGCAGATCGAGATCGACCTTGTCGACCGCCAGCACATCGCCATAGCGCTTCGATACGCCGCGAAACGAGATATCCGGGATGGCGGCCGTCTTCATGACACGGGGAACAAGTCTACAGCGGATCGGGCTCTCGCGATAAGAGCACGGCACTGCGACTTTGCAAACGACAAGGGGCTGATCGGCATTTCAGCTCTGGCGCCATATCCCACAACTGATAAAATGATCGCAGTAGATGGTTAAACTGTATATATCCTAAATGGGATAGGATGAATGAGATCCGTAGCCGCGATCGGCGACAAGACCTGGAACGACAGTCTGGCAGCCACCATCGGCGCCATCGGGTCGGCGGAGTTCGCGCGCATCCTGATCGAGGGACTCGAACATGTCGCTCCCTTCGACTATTCGGTCATCTTTGCCTATTGTGCCAATGCCCGGCCACTCGATCTCTTCGACACCTTCCCGGCGGCGAAGCGGCGCATCTTCGTCGACGACTACCAGGCGGGCCCCTATCTGCTCGACCCGCTGTTCATTGCGCGACCCGAGGCCTGGGGGCCAGGACCGCACCGTGTCGCCGACCTGGCGCCGGACCGCTTCCCGCAGAGCCAGTATTTCCAGTCCTACTATGTGCAGACCGGCCTGTCGGAGGAGATCGCCTTCTTCGCCCCGATCAATGGCGAAACCCGCGTCGTCATCTCCCTGATGCGCGACGCGGCCCGGCTGCCGCCTTTCGCCACGCGCGAAAGGAAGCGGCTGGCGAGCGTCGCACCGCTCATCGCCGCCGCGTCGGCGCAGAACTGGAAAGACGTCGAGGACCGCTTCTCCGGCCGCGGCCGCGGCCGCAAGGTCGAAGAGACCGAACGGATCCTCGCTTCCGCTTTTCACCACTTCGGCGAAGGCCGGCTGACGGCGCGCGAGGCCGAGATCGCGGAACTGGTGCTCAAGGGCAATTCCTCGGAGGCCATCGGCAAGCGGCTCGGCATCGCCACCGGCACGGTGCGCATCCACCGCAAAAACATCTATATGAAGCTCGGCATCGGTTCGCAGGGTGAGCTGTTCTCGCGCTTCGTCGCCTCGATCCCGCGCGGCCTCGGCCCCGAAGACGAGGGAGCCGCCTGAATATCCCCACTTCGTGAAATGGATCAAGGGACTGTGATGACGGTTCCGGCGAAATTGGTCGTATGCAAGCAACCCGCAACATATCGAACCGACCCGAAGGACAATCGTCAATGCATTTGGGCTTTCTCCTGCGTTCCGCTCGATGGCGCCATGTCACCACTCTCGTTCTCGCCGTTTTGCTCGTGTATCTGTTTGGCGCCGTTCATGGCCAGTGGAGTCCCATGCATCGCTGGAACAGGGCCACGGCGGATGCCTCCCTGCTCCTGCTGACACTGACGATGGTGATCGGCCCGGCGGCGCGCCTTCTGCCCCGTCTGCGTCTCCTCGTCCCGCTACGCCGGGAGTTCGGCATCTATACCGTGCTTCTGGCGCTGATCCATACGCTGATCATATTTGACGGCTGGCTCGAATGGGACCTCGCGCGTCTCGTTGGCCTGACATTGCATCCCGAACTCGCCCGCTACGTCATGGTCCAGCATGGCTTCGGACTGGCGAATGTCATCGGCCTGGTCGCCCTCCTCTACGGGGCGGTTCTCGCGATCACCTCTGCCGACCGCGCCGTGCGGTTCCTGGGGGGCGCCACCTGGAAGTTCGTCCAGAGTGCGGCCTATGTTCTATGGGCGCTTGTTCTCGCGCATACGGCCTACTTCCTCTTCATGCACTTCCTCGACTTTCACCGGCCGACGCCCGAGGCAAACCCGCTCCAGGGCTGGTTCGCCGGGCTTGTCGCGCTCGTTCTCGGCCTCAGGATTGCAGCTTCCATCCTGACCTGGCGGCGGCGCAACAAAACGCCCGCCCCGGGGGAAGCCCGGATGAGCCCGGCGCGATGACCGGCGATTGAGGTGAGGTAACAGGAAGATCACGGGATTTTTATCTCCCCGCCCCGGCCGGATGCAAGAAATTGGCGTCCTCCTGTGCACTAGTGTCGTCGTAGCTCAGAAATTCCCTCCCTGCACTGCAACGAAGGACTCCAGCCTTGGCCCTTTCTACCGACACAGCACATCGATTGATCAAGGGAGTAGCGGTTTCGTTGGCTGCCTTCGGCGTGCTTGGCACCGTCGCCGCGCTCTGGGAAAACCCGCTCTTCATCCGCATGACGCCGGTGGGGAGCTGGGAGGCCGGGCTATTGGGTCTGCTCTCTCTGCTCCTCGGCGTCTATGCGGCCATCCGGCGTCCGGCATGCTCGCTTCGCGCGGCGGGAGCCGGGGGGACATTGGGTTTTCTCGGTGTCGCCTGTCCGATCTGCAACAAGCTGCTCGTCCTCGCCTTTGGCGCGGATGTCCTGCTTGCCTATTTCGAGCCGGTCCGACTCTATGTCACCCTTGCCGGTATCCTGCTTGTGGGGCTCGCTATCATTCGCGAATGGCGGCGCCCCGCTCGCCAGGAAGCCGCCATGGGACCGGATGCGCGGAGCACGGCGCTGTCCTTCCCTTCCTGACCCGGCTCCGGGGCGGGAACCGGAGATTCCGGTCGTTTTATGCGCGACAGGCCGCCCCGTGGCGCATTAGGCTCGCCTCCATGGAGAACACCCGCCCCGCCCTCAACACGCATGAAATGTCGAAGCAGGTCTCCGCACAGGGCCGCCGCGCCGGCGGTCGCGAAGGCCGGCGCATCATGCGCGCCAAGGCGGTTCCCTCGTTTCCGACACTCGAGCGCAATATTCCGGTCTATGAGATCGTGCCCGACGAGGCGATCGAGCTCATCCACGACGCATCGCTGAAAATACTCGAAGAGGTCGGCTGCGAGTTCCGCGATGCGGAAGCGATCGACATGTGGAAAAAAGCCGGCGCCGATGTCCGCGAGACGCGGGTGCGCATCGATCGCGCCATGCTGATGGAGCTCGTCGGCCGGATCCCGTCCGAATTCGTCCAGCATGCCCGCAATCCGGAGCGCACGGTCAGGATCGGCGGCCGGAACACGGTCTTCGTGCCGATGTACGGGGCACCCTATGTCCGCGATCTCGACAACCAGCGGCGCTACGGCTCGCTCGACGATCTCAACAATTTCCACAAGCTCGCCTATATGTCGCCGGCGCTGCATTCCTCGAGCTCGATCATCTGCGAGCCGATGGAGGTCGCGGTGCCGAAGCGGCACCTCCATATCATCCATTCGGCGCTCAGATATTCCGACAAGCCGTTCATGGGCATCGTGACCGCCAGGGAGCGCGCCGAGGACGTGATGAAGATGGCCGGCATCGTGTTCGGCGACAGCTTCGTGCGCGACAACACGGTGGTCGTGTCGATCACCAACTGCAATTCGCCGCTGGTCTGGGACGCGACGATGCTCGATGCGCTCAAGGTCTATGCGGCGCACAACCAGCCCTGCATCCTCGCCCCCTTCGCGCTGTGCGGCGCCTCGACCTCGGCCTCTTCGGTCGGCGCCGTCGCGCAAGTCAATGCCGAGGCGCTGGCCGGCCTCGCCTTCACGCAACTGGTGCGGCCCGGA
>CAZICN010000040.1:5197-22287 GCA_964537655.1 uncultured Aestuariivirga sp. | reverse complement strand
TCGGCACGTCGGCCAAATATATCGACGCGGTCAAGAAATCCGGCCTCAAGCCGCGCCAGACCCACAGCCTCGCCTCGGTGCGCACGATGTTCTCGACCGGCTCGCCGCTCGCCGCCGAAAGCTTCGACTTCGTCTATCACGACATCAAACCCGACCTGCATCTGGCGTCGATCTCGGGCGGCACCGATATCTGCGGCTGCTTCGTCGGCGGCAATCCGTGGTCGCCGGTGTGGCGGGGCGAGATCCAGGGCGCGATGCTCGGCATGGCGGTCGATGTCTATGACGATGCGGCGAAGCCCGTGCGGGAAGAGAAGGGCGAACTCGTCTGCACCAGGCCGTTCCCGTCCATGCCGGTCAGGTTCTGGAACGACGAGGCGGGCGAGAAATACCACAACGCCTATTTCGCGCGCTTTCCCAATATCTGGTGCCATGGCGACTTCGCCGAATGGACGGCGCAGGGCGGCATCATCATCCATGGCCGCTCCGACGCGACGCTCAATCCGGGCGGCGTGCGCATCGGCACGGCGGAACTCTATGCGCAGGTCGAGCGCATCCCCGAGGTCGTCGAGGCGCTGGCCATCGGCCAGGACTGGGACAATGACGTGCGCATCGTGCTGTTCGTGCGCCTGCGCGAAGGCGCCAGGCTCGACGAAGCGCTGGTCCAGGCGATCAAGCAGCAGGTGCGCCAGGGCGCATCGCCGCGCCATGTGCCGGCGAAGATCGTGGCGGTGAAGGACATACCGCGCACGAAGTCAGGCAAGATCACCGAACTCGCGGTGCGCGATGTGGTGCATGGAAGAGTGGTGAAGAACAAGGAAGCGCTCGCCAATCCGGAAGCGCTCGATCTCTACAAGGATCTGGCGGAGCTCAGGAGCTGAAGCCTTCGTCATGCCTTGGGGTCAGGCGGTGGCGGAGTGGGCGCACCGATGACGGTATTGGCGATCGTGTCGAGGCTGTCGGCGGTGCCCCGCACCTGGCGCAGAAACCCGATGGCGGAGAACAGCCAGCTGAACGTGCCAAGCAGGAACAGAGCGAGGCCGATCAGCGACCCGAAGAGCCAGAAGAGCCCGATCGCCAGGATCTGAAGGACCAACGCCATCAGGCTGACCGCGAAGGGCAAGAGGGCGGACAAAGCCGCGACATCCAGTATATGCCAGTCGGTCTCGGAGCTCTTGACGTAGCGCTTCCACAGCAAGACGAGCGTGATCCCGCCGACAGCAAGCGCCAGGACGAAGACGCCCAGAGCAATATCTGAACTCGCGGACAGGATGTCGCGCAAGGTGGTGAAGGCGGTCACCGGATAGCGGATCGGGTTGATCAGCAGGGTCCAGTCGCAACCATAAGGATTGTCGCAGCTGCCCAACTGCCGGATGAATTCCGGAACGAGAACGAAGGGCTGGATCTGGCCCAGATCGGCAACCATTTTCCACGCGAAGTCTTCCAAGTCCTTGGACGAGACGCTGGCTTTCAGCCATTGACCGAGCAGCACAAGCACTACAGCGAGCCCAAGAACAATCCACCGTCGCGGTCCGCCTCGGCCGAGCCCCGTCCAGTTCAAGAACCAGCGCCACTGTGGAAGGCTGTCCATTCTGCGGCTTCCCCAGGGGCAAGGCTAGGTGCTCCACCAGGCCTCGTCAATGGGTCGTGGGCTAGTGTCTCGAATCCGAAGTTCGCATGCATTGGCAGCGTCCTCCGAGCGAACTTCGGATTCGAAAGGACACTAGCAAATACAAGATTCTGGTGTGGTCTTGGTTCAGAAATTCCCTCGAATCCCGACCGCGATACTGGAGGGAATTTCTGAACCACCACACTAGTGGGCGTCGACGGTCTCGACCAGCCATTGGCCGGAGCCGGGCATTGGCGAGCCGTCCGGCCCGGTGCTGCTGGCATGGTGATATTTCATGGTGAGGGACCGGCTTCCCGCCCACGCCACGACATGGCGCGCGCCGACTTCGATCCGATCGATCGGCTCCATGAGTTCGTTGGTCGCATGCTGGATGGCCACACCGAGCAAGCGAGCTCGTTCAAATTGCGGTGCCATCATGAGGAACACTCTCCTCGCTGTTTCGGTCCGATGATCTAAACCGCCAGCACCCGCGTCGTCGGGAAGGTGATCTCGACCGCCGTGCCCTTGCGCGGCTCGCTCGAAATCTCGAACTGGGCACGATTGGCCTCGGCCAGCGCCTTGGCCAGCGGCAGGCCGAGCCCGGTGCCCGGCACGTTGCGGCCGTCGGTGGTGACGCGCCGGAACGGCTCGAGCGCTTCCTTGATCTCGGCCTCGGTCATGCCGAGACCGGTGTCCTTGACGCGCAGCTTGAGCTCGCCCGCCTTGGTGAGCTGGGCCGAGATGATGACCTGGCCGCCCGGATCGGTGAACTTGATCGCGTTGCTGAGCAGATTGAGCATCACCTGGCTCATCGAGCGGTGGTCGGCGACGACATTGGGCAGATCGCCCGGGATCGTGCGGCGCAGGATGACGCGCGCCGAGGTCGCCTGCTCCTGCAGCATCTTGACCGCCTGGTCGATGACCTCGGCGAGAGCGACGGAGGTGAAGTTGAGCTCGAGCTTGCCGGCCTCGACCTTGGAGAGATCGAGCAGGTCATTGATCAGCGAGAGCAGATGCGCGCCGCTCGCATGGATGTCGTTCACATAGCCGCGATACTTGTCGTTGCGGATCTCGCCGAAGCGCTCCATGCGCATGACTTCCGAGAAGCCGAGAATGGCGTTGAGCGGGGTGCGCAATTCATGGCTGATCTTGGCGAGGAATTCCGATTTCTGCCGGCTCGCCTGCTCGGCCGCGTCCTTGGCGTCGCGCAGTTCGGCCTCGGTGCGCTTCCACTGGGTGATGTCGCGCAGGACGGCACAGAAGGCGGCGCCGTTCTCGCGCGTCGCATGCAGCCGCCCGATGGTGAGGAAGAGCGGGACGACGCCGCCCTGCTTGACGACCGCCGTCACCTCACGTCCGTCATTGAACACGGTGGCGAGGCCGGGCCCCTGAAGGGCGGAGAGATAGTCGCGCAGCACCCGGCGGCTGTCCGGCGCCAGGAGCGAGGCCAGGGGCTTCTCGATCACCTCGGCGATGCGGTAGCCGAAGATGGCCTCGGCGCCGGCGCTGAAGCTGCGGATATTGCCGGCCGCATCGAGCGTGATGATGCCGTCGGCCGCGGTGTCGAGGATGTTGCGCAACTCGTCATCTTCCTCATCGCCGGCGTGACGCGCGGGCTCGGCCGCGGGTTTCGGCGGCGCCATCTCGGCTTTCGCCGGCTGCGGCTGCGGCGCCTGCGCGGGAGGCTCGGGCAGCGGCTCTATCTTGGGCAATTCGATGATCTCGGCCCGGGGCTGCTCGCGCCGTGCCGGCGCGCTGACGATCCCGGTTTTCGCCGGCGGCGAAAGGGAGGCCGGCGGGGGCGGCGCTTCGCTCTGTTGCGGCATTGCGGGTGCCGGCGCCTCGACGGCCTCGCGGATCTCGGCCAGGCCCACCTGCAGAGCCGGGCCATTGCGCCAGGCGATGGGGAGGGCGGTGAGGTTCACCAGTATCTGGCCGCCATCGCCGGTCGCGAGCTTCGCGGTGCTGACGCCGCGCGGCAGCAGGCCCGAAAAGATGATCTTCTCCTTGAGACTCTCCAGCGCCTCGAAACGCAACAGCGCGAGAGCGGCCGGATTGGCGTAGTGGATCTTCTCGTCCTGGACGATCAGGACGGGATGCGTGAAGGAATCGATCTTGCGCGTGACCACCGGCGGCAGGCCAGGCGGCATGCGCACCGGCACCGCCTGGACCTTGAGTGGTGCGGGCGGCTGCATCTGCGCTCCTTGCGCCTTTTCGGCACGCAGCGATTTTCCGAGCGCCTCGAAAGTCTGCGCATCCTGCGGCGACAGCATGGGCTCGCTCTTCGGCACCGGCGGCGGGGCAGTCGAGCCCAGGTGACGTTCGAGGGCGCGGCGATCGGTGACGTCCTCGCAGACCACGAGGATGGCGGGCTCTTCGCCCTTCGCGGCCGGCATCAGCCGCGCGGTCAGGCGGATATCGCGCTCGCCATAGAGCGTGTCGAGCCTGCGCGTCATGCCGAGCGTGCCGGCGGAAGCGACACGGCCGAGGAAATCCTCAGCCGTCTCTGGGTTGCCGAGCAGGCGATGGGTGAAGCGGCGCTGCTCGGGCGTGAACAGGCGCTCGGCGGCGGTGTTGGCGAAAGTGACGACGCCGTGCTGCAGCAACAGGGCCGGGAAAGGCAGGTCGCTGAAGGCGCGCGCCAACTCACCGGACTGTCCGGCCGTCTCTTCCGCCTGAGTGATGCCGGCCACCAGGATGCCGGTGCGCCCGTCCGGCAATGTGTGCAGGTTGCACTGGCAGGAAAGCGGCGTCGTGCCGCCGGTCGAGGGAAAATGCAGAAGCGCCTTGCGCGTCTCGCCACGCCGCAGGCGGCGGGCGAGGGAGCCCAGATTCTCGACGCCGGGCTCGGCGCGGTCGAAGGGCCGCTCGAGGAGGTCGAACAGGGTCTCGCCGCCGAAAAAGGCGATGCCGGCGGTGTTGGCCCAGACGATGCGCGCGCGATCGCTGTCCCACAGCCATGATGGCTGCGGCAAGACCCGCAAATCCTCCAGCGATGGTAAAACCGCCTGACTCACCCTATTCCTGCCGCGAGCGGATGGCCCGCGGCCCCTGCATGAAGCCTGCCCCCGCAGAATCGCAAGGTCCCGGCAATTTGTTTATAAGGCAATGCTAAATGCTTACAATTCATCAATCATTTGTTAAGCTTAACGGCCTGACTTGAGTCTAACCGGCGACTCACTCTGTTTCATCCGCGATGTGCCTGTTCTCCACAGGCACATGCTGCGTTGCAAGATTATGTTGCATTGCACAAAAGCCGTGATTATCTTGGACAGACAGTGGTCACCGGCAGCCTTTTCGGCCTGCCCGAAAGGAGATGTGACATGAGCAAGAAACTGAAGATCGTCGAGACCGCCGCCGAAATGCCGGCCGAGGTCACCGAATTCGCCCAGAAGTCGGTCGACCAGGCGCAAGCGGCCTTCGAGAAGGCGAGCGACCTCGCGCACTCCAACATGCAGTATTTCGATGCCGCCGCCGGCGCCTTCAAGGCGCGCGCCGCCGACATCCAGCTCAAGGCGATGGAAATCGCCCAGATCAACATGAATTCCGCCTTCACCTTCGTGCGCAAGGCTTTCGCGGTGAAGGACCCGACCGAGTTCGTGGCCCTCAACCAGGAATTCGCCCGCGACCAGTTCGCGGCGTTCTCGCGCCAGGCCTCGGAGCTGAACGAGCTCACGGTGCTGCTGACCCAGGAGACGGTGAAGCCGGTGCAAGAGGGCGTGATCAAGTCGTTCGGCGACCTCAGCAAGGCCGTCGCCGCCTGATCTCACGCATCCGTCCGGAAACGAGGCCTGTTCGATGGAACGGGCCTTTTTCCCGTCTTGTAATCGCCGGAGCTTCGGACTAGTTTGCGCTCCGTTTTGAGACCTGTGCAGCTGTAGCTCAGTTGGTTAGAGCGTCGGATTGTGGATCCGAAGGTCCCTGGTTCGAGGCCAGGCAGCTGTACCATCCCCCTCACGCCTTGACGATATTGGCGCCGCCCAGCCCGCGGCGGCCCATGGCATTGCGCGTATCGACGATGAGCCTCGCCACGCGGCCAAGAAGCGCATAGTCGATCGCCGAATGATCGGTCGAGATCAGCACCGCGTCATGGGCCGTGAGCGATGCCTCCGACAGTTCGACGGATTTGCGCCCCTTCAGCGCCGCATGCTCACGCGTCGCCGGAATCTCCGGCACATGGGGATCGTGATAGGCGACGCGGGCGCCGCGCGCCTCGAGCAGCTCGATCAGCTTGAATGATGAGCTTTCGCGGGTATCGGGCACGTCCTTCTTGTAGGCGAGGCCGATGATGAGAATGCGCGCCTGGCCGAGCGCCAGGCCCTGGCGGCGGTCGAGCGCTTCGGCGAGGCGGGCGACGACATAACGCGGCATGGACGTGTTGATCTCGCCCGCGAGCTCGATGAAGCGCGTCGGCAATTCGTATTCGCGCGACTTCCAGGTGAGATAGAACGGATCGATCGGGATGCAGTGGCCGCCGAGGCCCGGGCCCGGATAGAAGGGCATGAAGCCGAAGGGCTTCGTCTTCGCCGCCTCAATCACTTCCCAGACATCGATGCCCATGGCGTCGTAAACGACCTTGAGCTCGTTGACGAGGGCGATGTTCACGGCGCGAAAGATGTTCTCGGTGAGCTTGACTGCCTCGGCGGTGGCATTGGTCGAGACAGGAACGACCTGTTTCACGACCGAACCATAGAAGGAGGCCATGAGAGCCTGCGCCTCGGCGCCGTCGCCTGAAACCACCTTGGGGATCGTCGCCGTGCTGAACTGCCGGTTGCCGGGCTCCTCGCGCTCAGGCGAGAAGCCGAGGAAGAAGTCCCGGCCCGATTTGAGGCCTTTGGCCTCGAGCAGAGGACGCACCACTTCATCGGTGGTGCCGGGATAGGTCGTCGATTCGAGCACCACGAGCTGGCCTTCGCGCAGTGTCCTGGCGATGGCGCGCGTCGTCTCCTCGACATAGAAAAGATCGGGCTCGCGGTGCCTGGTGAGCGGCGTCGGCACGCAGATGATGACGACGTCGCAGTGCGTCAGTTCGGCAAAATCGGCGCTGGCGCGGAATGTCCCGGCGTTTACGAGCCTGGCGAGATCGTCGTCGGTGACGGCGGCGATATAGGAGCGCCCGCCATTGAGGGCGGTCACCTTGCCGGGGTCGATGTCGAAGCCGAGCACGGGAAAGCCGGCATTGCCGATGGCGACGCCGAGCGGCAGACCGACATAGCCCAGGCCGATGACGCCGACCTGGGCCTGGCGCCCGGCAATCAGCCGGCCGAGGCGTTTTGCCGGTGCCTGCGTTTCCATGCGAGGTCTGCCCGATTCATCCGCCACTCAGGCGGCCTTGCGGATATCGCCCAGGACGGCATCGAGCGGCGCGGTGCGATCCATCACGGCGATCGCATCATGGCGGACATGGTTGTGGCGCATCTCGGTCTCGATCTCCTTGCGCGAGATCTGGCTGGTCTCCACGCATTCCTTGAGCAGCGCGAAGAAGAAGGCCTCCTGGCGCGGATCGGGATGCTTCTTGTAGCGGCCCCACAGCTTGATGCCGTTCTCCGGCAGGAGCTTCGAGATCAGCGGAATGCGGTTGGTGAAATCGATCGGCAGGCCGGTCTTCCACGGCTGGGTGCGGCGCTTGGTGTTGTGCACCAGCTGGGTCTTCGGCGACAGGCGGTCGAAATCGTTCCATTCGTTCTCGAGGAAGCCGATCGAGCCCTTGGGCTCCCTGGCGAGAACGACCCAGTCCTCATAGTCGAGCGTGCCGGCGAACAGATCCTCGAACTGCCTGCGGACGTTCCAGTGCGGCAGCTTCGCGCAATCGAGCAGCATGACGCTCGACGCGATATAGTCGTTGCGGCCATTGTGGCCCTGGCGGGCCCGCGCCATGACCGCCTTGCCGTCCATGTCGCGCTCGAACAGGCCGTTGATGTCGCCGGCGGCGAAGACATCCGGGTCGATGACCACGGCGCGGCCCTGATAGTCCATCAGCTCGGGCGGCATGAAACGCACCGGCGTGAAGGACTGAAGATCGCTGTTCTTCCAGGTCCGCCAGCCGCCGGCGCGCAGGAACTTGCGGCCCTCGAACTCGTCAAAGAAGGGAAAATCCTCCCGGCGGGTGATGCGGACGTCGAAGGCATCCGGCCGTGCCGAATTGCGCTTCAGCGAATGGCGACCGACGATGGCGCCGACCATCTGCTTGTCGTTGGTGTGGATGAAAACGGTGGATTTCATGGTCGGACAATACCATTCGCGGTGGCTGATGTGGCTTGAAAAGCAGGAAAATGCGCCTTCGTCGACCTTAGCATGAAGGGTTCGAATTGCAACCTGGATGGGCACATCCGCGGTCGGACGCTTCTCATCTCAAGGGTCAGGAAAGAAACGACTGGACGGGCCGGCCATGGGCGGCGTGAAGCCGCGCCTGGGCATAGCGGAATGCGTGATAGAGCAGGCTCGCGATGCTCCACAACGCGACGGCGATGAAGCCAAGGTCGGGTCTGCCGAAAGCGAGGCCCAAGGCCAGGATGGTCACATTGACATTGCGGCGGGTGGTGATGAGGCGAAAGGCGAAATCGGCCGGCTTCCATATGTGAATATTGAAGCGAAAATCCTTGACGAACAGAGCCTCGACGCCGCGCACCAGCCAGTAGTTCGCCATGATCGTCCAGAACGCGGCCCAGCCCCAGTTCTGGAACGCTTCGGTACCTGAATAAGCGCCGCCCAGCAGGCCCGCAAACCATGCACCCCACCAGAAGGGCGGCGAGAAGAGATCGATGCCGTGATCGAACAAGTGGCCGGCGCGCGAGGACGTGAGCGTGACGCGGGCCAGCTTGCCATCGACCGTATCGAGGAATGCCATCACGAAGGCAGCCGCGATTCCCCACCAGAAGGCGCCGATCCAGAAGAAATAAAAGGCGGCGACGACGCAGACCAGGCTGACGATCGTCACGGCATTGGGCGTTATTCCGCATTTCGCAAGAGCGCGCACGACGACAAGGGCAGGTTCGGGCCACAGGTATTTCGTGATGAAGTCGGTGGCGCCCTTGTAGGAAGATTGAAACAAAGCGCGCTCGACGAGCGGGCGCGTCTCCTCGGTCAGCATGGCTGCGACCGGCGCGCCGCGTTTGCGCAACTCGCCTTCGAAGCTGCCCGATATCCCGGCCGGCGTGGCGATGCGCATGCCCTGGAGCGCGCCGGGCGCTTCCGCCGGCTGCTCGGCCAAAAGCCCGACCGCGTCGTCGCGGTCCGCTGCCGGGACATAGGCCGCGATATAGACGGGAACGCCTGCGTCGCTTTCCTTGAGAAGCGTAGCCTCGCCGGCGATCAGGGCCTGGAGGATGCGCCTCTCGATGACCCAGTCGTCCCGCACCACCAGCACATGGGGGCTGCTGCACGCTTCCTTCGGGCTTTCATGGAGCGTGAACTCGGCAACGCCCTTCAGGCTGCGGCGCAATCGTTCGCGCTGAGAAAGCGAGAACGCCGCGGCGGCGCTTCTGCCAACTGAGAACACATCGAGTGCCGGTTTTGCGGCGGGGCCATGCATGAAAAATTCCTTGATCTCACCGTGCTGTTAACAAACTGAATTAATTCTGTAAACTTCAAAGGCAGCGGTGCAGGGAGGTGCTTTTGGCCGGTGAAATGCCCATTGTCTGGGTGCTTGAAGGCCTGAAGGTCGGTGACAACGCCCAGGCCCGCGAACTTGCGGCCAGACTGTCCGCCAGCACCGAGGTCAAGCGCCTGCGCTACAACTGGCTATGCCGCCTGCCCAACTGGCTGCTGGGCGGCCGGCTTCACTCGGTCGAGCATGGCAGAGAGAGCCTTTCGGCCCCGTGGCCGGACGTCGTCATCGGTGTGGGACGGCGCAGCGTCCCCGTGGCCCGGTGGATCAGGCGGCAATCAGGCGGCCGGACCCGGCTTGTCCAAATGGGGCGGCCAAGGGCGCGTTTGGACATTTTCGACCTTGTCATCACTACTCCGCAATACGGCCTGCCTCGTGCCCCGAATGTTGTGGAACTCACCTTGCCGATCGTCCCGGAACCAGTCGTTCCGGTCAATGAGCTGGAATTCTGGTGCCAGGAGTTCTCCGAATTGCCGACGCCGCGGATCGCCGTTCTGGTCGGCGGGCCGTCGCCGCCCATCCGGATGCTTGCGTCGGACATGTCCCAGCTTGTCCGGGATGCCGAGGCATTGCGGCAAAGGCTGGGCGGGTCGCTGATCGTCGTGGGCTCGCCACGCACGCCGAAGGATGTTCTCGATGAAGGCGCCAAGACCCTCACCGCTCCCTTCCGGATCTTTGGATGGGCGGCCGGACGGGACAATCCCTATCGCGCCGTGCTGCAGATCGCCGATTACCTGGTCGTGACATCCGACAGCGTCATGATGCTGGCCGAGGCCGCCAGGACAGGCAAGCCTGTCGACGTCTTCCGCTTGCCGGTCCATCGCAAGCTTCGCCTGCCGCTGCACAGATGGCCGTTCAATGCGCTGGTGCGGCGGGGTTATCTTGCCACGAGACGCGACGTCGATGCACTCATGTCGACATTGATTGCGGAGGGACATGTGGGGGTGCTGGGCGGCGAGAAGGCTTCGCAGAGTCCCGTGCAGTGGCAGGAAGGCCAGGTTCTGGAACGGGTCAACGCTCTGATCGGGAGATGAAGGCCGGGCGCCAAGGGGCCGGATTGGTCCGGCGATCCCGGCCGGAGGATTGACGGTCGCCGCACGATTGGTGCAATCTGCGCCCGAACAATTACGTGAGAAACGTTATGAAACTTGGGGTTTATATCCAATCCAATCGGCGCCAGCATGTTGGCGCCCTGGTATCTGCCTATTCGGTGAAGCGCGGAACGGCCGATCCGGCAAAATTCTCGGTCAAGATCATGGATGCGGAGGATCCGAAGCTCGGCGCCTATCTCACGGGGGCCGAGGGAAAGACGTTCATTCGCGAGGGCAAGACCTTCACCTGGCGAAACGATGTCCTGCAGTCATTTCCGCCGCTGCGTTTTGCTCCGCCCGAGCTGCAGAATTTTGAGGGCAGGGCGATTGTCATCGATCCGGATGTCTTCGCGTTCGGAGACGTGCTGGAGCTCTTCAACCAGGACATGAAGGGGAAGGCCATCCTCTGCAGATCACGCGAAGGAGCGGGTTCGCATCTTACCACCTCGGTCATGCTGCTGGACTGCGAGAAACTCACGCACTGGAAGTTCCAGGTGCTGTTCGACAAGCTCCTCAACAAAGAAATCGAATGGACGGACTGGATGCGGCTCAGTGCCGAACCGATGGAGACCATCGGTTTCTTCGCGCCGGAATGGAACGATTTCGACAATTTCACGCCACGCACCAGACTGCTGCATAACACCAAGCAGAAGACCCAGCCCTGGCGCACCGGGCTGCCGATCGACACGAAGGCGCGGGAAGAGAACCTTGTGGATAAGGTCAGGTACTTCATCAAGAACCTGACGAAGCCCCGGCAAATGCATGAACGCCATCCGGACCCGGCGCAGGAACTCGCCTTTTTCGCGCTCCTGCGGGAAGGGATGGAACGAGGTGATATCCCCAAGGCGGTTGTCGAAGCGGCGGCGGCGAACGGGGATATCAGACGCGATGCCTTGCAGATAGCAAGCAACGCCCCCGAGCTTCCCGAAAAGAGTTCGGAAATCGCGGGCTTTCTGGCAGGCTACCGGGCCACGATCGGCAAAGCGGCATAACTCCCTATTTGTGGCTTGCTTCGACCCACTTGGGCGATGAGCCCGTTGCAGTTGTTCGGTGAAGATGATCGTCTCGCATTCTCGGCGCTTCATATTCGTGAAAACGCGCAAGACCGCCGGGACGAGCCTGCAGGCGGCGCTTGCGACGATTTGCGATGAGCAGGATGTCGTGACGAGGACCGGGATCGTCGACGGCAGCTATCGGGCGCGCGGTTACCGGGGGATCGTCAATCCATTTCCCTACTGGTTCGCGAAACCGCGCATTCATCGTCCGCTGCGGACCCTGCGCCGGCTTTGGGAGGGCGAGCGTATCTTCGATCATATGCATCTGAGCGAGTTTTACGCGCTGGGGGAAGCAAAGCGCTGTCGCGAGTATTTCAAATTCTGCATCGAGCGAAACCCGTGGGACAAGGTGGTTTCCCGCTATTTCTGGAAGTATCGTGGCCGGCCATCCCGGCCGGATTTCGAGAGCTTCGTGGCGAATGACCGGCTGGTGTCGGATTACGACATGTATTCCCTGAATGGAGAAGTCGCGGTGGATTACATCGGCCGGTACGAGAGCCTCGCGGAGAGCATCTCGGAGATCAATCGGAAATTGAACTGCTCGATTCCCATGCCCGGGAGCGCCAATTCGGGCACCAGGGAGGTCCGTGACTATCGGAGCATGTACAGTGAGCGCTCGCATGACATGGTCGCCCGTCACTTTGCGCGCGAGATCAAGCTGCTGGGCTACAGGTTTGACTCATGAAACAGCGGTGCTGGGTTTCCCGAAGATCCCGACCGGTATCGAAGACAAATGGCGCTTCTGCTAGTGTGGTGGTTCAGGAATTCCCGCCAGTATTGCGGTCGAGGTTTGAGGGAATTTCTGAACCAAGACCACACTAGAATCCTGGATTTTCTAGTGTCCTTTCGAATCCGAAGTTCGCTCGGAAGGCGCGGCGATATGATGCGAACTTCGGATTCGGGACACTAGGCATCATTTGCGGTAAATGAAAACAGGCGAGTCAGAACCATTGGTCTGGGTGCTCCGAAGCGATGCCCTTGGCGGAGACGGCCAAAGCGTCGCCGTGGCCGAGGCGTTGGGATGGCCCTATCATTCCCGCCGCATCTTTTTCAAGAACCGCCAAAAAGGATTGACCAAATACAGCGGGCGCTTCTTCGGTCCCCGTCTCGCGGCGGTGGACCTATCGAAGTCCGACAGGCTCGAGCCCCCATGGCCGGACTTGGTCATTGCCGCCGGTCGGCGCCAGGTACCGGTCGAATTCTGGATAAGGGCGCAGAATGGCGGCCGAACCCGTCTCGTGCATCTTCAGAGACCCCTGGCGCCGGCCAGAATGTTCGATCTCGTGATATGCGATGCCTATCACCAACGCGCCAACGTCGTCTCCCCGATTTTTCCCCTGATGCGAAAGGCCCGGCCGAGCGAGGAATATCTCGCAAGGTGGCGGGAACGCTTCCAGGCAATGCCCCGGCCCTGGGTCAGTCTGCTTATTGGCGGCCCAGCCAGCCCGTTCATCATGCCGGTCGAGCTCGCTGAAACACTGATGCGCGAGGTAGGCGGAACGATCGGCACGAATGGCGGCACCTTGCTCATATCCACGAGTCGGCGCACGCCCAAGGAATTCACCGCGATGCTCGGGCAATCTCGGCCGGCGGGTTCTTTCCTGTTCGAATGGACGCTCCAGCCGGAGGACAATCCTTACAGTGCCATGGTGCATCTGTCCGACAGGATCGTCGTCACAAGCGACAGCGTCTCGATGGTCATGGAAGCCGTCCGGGCCGGCAAGCCGACCGAAATCTACATGCTGCCGGAGGAACGCCGTCCTTTCTCCCGGTTCAATCCCTTGCGAAGGTTGTACGGATCGCACCTTCGCGGCGGCGAATCCCGGGTCGGCAGGTTTGCCGAAAAACTGCGCGCGCTCGGCATGATCGAAATGCCTGATCACCTGAAGGTGTTCAGTCACAGGCTCGTGGCGCGAGGCTCCGCCAGCTATTTCGGGCAGGGCCCGGTGCGTGAACCGGTTCCCTTGCCCGATGAAGTGGCTCAAATCGCGAGGACGATCAAGCAATGGTTCTAATGGTCATGGGGCCGGATTGGCGTTCCAGATGAGCGAGGCTGAAATCCCCACCATTCTGATCAGCGTCGACAAGGCCGGTCATGTGAACCAGTGCCTGGCCTTCTGCAACCTGATGGCATGGCCTGTCGGCGAGACTTTTCGCCTGCCAGGCGCAAGCAAGATGCAACCACTCTGGACAAGACGATGGACAAATCTCCGCGGCATGGCCATTGCCGCGGCGAAGGCACCGCGGCGTCGCCAATTCGAGCGGCTGCGCGTCGTGGCAAGCGGTGTGGTGGCGGAAGACCTCGCCCGGCGATATCGCGATATCTACGGGGCGGATCTCTTCGCGGTGTTCGTGGGATCACCCAAGATTCAGCGCCCGGTTTTCGATTTCGCGATCGCCTCGCATCATGCCCTGGCGAGCGGAGTTCCTTCCGGCTCGCTCTATCCAGCGGCGAAGCGAACTTTGTGGATCGCCGGCGTGCTTACACGAGGCGTGAGCGCCAAGCCCTCGCAGGGCAATCTGGCCGTGGCGTTGATCGGTGGCCTGAACAAGGCGTTCACGATCGAACCCGATCAGATCGCGCAACAAATCACTGCCGCGCTGGCGCCGGAAGACACGCTCGCCGTGATCTTCTCGCGCCGCACCCCAGAGGCCGTCGAGCAGCGCCTGCGCCAGTTCCTGACGTCGGCGAATGTCAGATTTGTCGATCGCGCCGATCGCGCGGGATTCGAGGGCGCGTTTGCCGAGGCGCGCGAATTCCTGGTCACGCCGGATTCGATCACGATGGTCTGCGAAGCCTGTTCGACGGGTAAAGCGGTGCGGCTATTCAGCTTGCCGTGCTTCGATCCCGACACGTCGACCGCCCGTTTTGTCCGCGAATTCCTGGAGCGAGGCTATGTCAGAGCTGTCGATGATGCGGAAGACACGATCGTGCCTTTGCCGTCTCTCGTGACGATCGGGCAGGAAGTCGGGCGCGCCCATGAGGCCTGGCTGAGCGGTCAGCCGACGAGTTGACGTAGCCTTTCTGCCGCGGCCATGACATCATCCACGGGGGGATTTGCCGGCGCGAGGAACGGCTTGCCCAACGGGACCGCCCAGCCGTTCTCATACATGAGGTCGTGCAGCGGCGCGAAATCGCGTTGCGCTTCCTGACCGGTGAACGCCAGGACCCGGTCCTTTGCCCGTTGAACAGCGCCCGCAGCGGCCAGCGCGACGGTCTCGGGCACCTGAAGCCTACGGAAGAGCGCGGCCGTTTTGCGATGAGCAGGTCTCAAGGGCGCGATGGCCAAAGGCTTTCCCGTCCGCGCAACCTCGACCAGCATCGAGATGCTGTCGCCGGTGACGACGAACCGGTCACCCAGGGCGAGGAGGCCGAAATAGGGGTTGTCGCTTCCAGCCGCCTGCCATGAATGGAATGCACCGCCCGGCGGCAGCGCGTCGGCGAGGGTCTGTGCCGTTTCGGCCGAAGTTCGCCGCGAGGCGACGACCTGCAGGCTGCCGCTGCCATCCACCCGGGATATCGCGGCGAGGATCGCTTTCGCGGTTTCCGGATCGAAACTGTGGCCGCTGACCGAACCACCGCAGAGCAGAACCGTCAGCGGCCGCGGCAGGTGAGCGAAACTCGGTTTCCAGCGCTCGGCCTCGGCCGCCAGTCGCTTGTGATCGATGCCCAGCAAAGGCAAGCCGATGCGCAGGATATTGGAGCGCTGTTCGCTTCGAAACTGAAATGGCACAATGATCAGGTCGAAGGATTCCGTTCCGGAGCGCGGCTGGCCAATCAAGGCCAGCTTGGTCCGTCCCTGGGACTGATCTCGGATCCACAGAGCGGCCATCGCCAGACGCTGACCTATGGTGAGAACGAGGTCGGGCCAAGGCGGACCCAACTCATCCGAGGCCTGCAGATCGACATGATGCAACGACGCCTCGATGCGCGGCTTGGCAAGGTCAAATCCTGGTTTCAGAACGATGCGGCGGCGCTCGTAGGCAAGACCGGAGACATCAGCCAGGCGTTCGGCCTGGGCGTTGTCGCCGTGCTTCTCGCCGGTCACGAGCCAGATGCGGGGTGAAGACATTCATTGCGCATTATAGGTTGACAAGGATGGCTCCTATAATCGATTGCCTTGTCGATGACAAATCGATTGGTCGCTCACAAAATGCTTCTTCGTTCGCTGTTCGATGCCGCCATTCAGGCGGCCGATCCGGCCCTGCGCGTGCCGCCCTTCCTGCCCGAGCCGCCCCGCGGCCGCACCATCGTGGTCGGCGCCGGCAAGGCGAGTGCCGCCATGGCGCTGGCGGTCGAACAGCAGTGGAAAGCCCCGCTCTCAGGCCTCGTCATCACCCGCTATGGCCACGGCGCGCCGTGCAAGGCCATCGAGATCGTCGAAGCCTCGCATCCGGTGCCCGACGCCAATGGACGCGATGCGGCGATCCGCATGGGCGAACTGGTCAAGGGCCTGAGCGAAGACGACCTCGTCCTCTGCCTGATCTCGGGTGGCGGATCGGCGCTGCTCGCAGCGCCCGCCGCCGGACTCACGCTCGCGGACAAGCAGAACGTCAACCGCCAGCTCCTCGCCTCAGGCGCGCCGATCTCGGACATGAACTGCGTGCGCAAGCATCTCTCGGCGCTCAAGGGCGGAAGGCTGGCGGCGGCGGCCTTCCCGGCGCAGGTCGTCTCGCTCATCATCTCGGATGTGCCGGGCGATGATCCGGCCGTGGTCGCCTCGGGGCCCACGGTGCCCGACCCGTCGACGCGCCAGGAGGCGCTGGCGATCCTGCGCAAATACAAGTTCGACCTGCCGGCGCATGTCTGGGCCTTCCTCGAGACGCAAGCGGCCGAGACGCCCAAACCCGGCGATCCGCGTTTCGCCAGAGTCACAACCCGGATGATCGCGGCGCCGGCGCAGTCGCTCGCCGCGGCGGCGAAGATCGCCCGCGAGGCGGGCTACAGGGTGATCGATCTGGGCGACCGGGTGGAAGGCGAGGCGCGCGCGGTAGCGCGGGAGCAGGCGGCCCAGGCGCTCGCCACACGGGGACCGGCCATCATCCTGTCGGGCGGCGAGACGACGGTGACGCTCAAGGGCAAGGGCCGCGGCGGGCGCAACGCCGAATTCGCGCTCGGCCTCGCCATCGCGCTCGACGGCAAGACCGGCATCTCGGCGATCGCCGGCGATACCGACGGGATCGATGGATCGGAGGACAATGCCGGGGCGCTGGTCGCACCCGATACGCTGGCGCGCGCCCGGGCCAAGGGCCTCGATGCGAAAGCCTATCTCGCCAACAACGATGCCTATGGCTTCTTCGAAGCCCTCGATGACCTTGTCGTCACCGGGCCGACGCGGACCAATGTCAATGACTTCCGCGCCATCCTGATCGAATAGAACGCCGCCTCACATTACTGCCGTCAGAAATGCCGGGTGGATCGCCGAGATGACAGTCATTCGTCGCAGGGCCAGAAAACGCGGTCCGCGAACAGGATAACCGTAGTCTCGCCGATCTTTGCTTCAGCTAAATTAGCTCCCGCTTCGCCGGTCAGCGCGTAAGACCCAGAATCAGGGTGGAAATCGAAGGTGATGCTGTCCTCGTCCGGCTCGGGATACGAAAAGACTTCCGTCCTGTCGCCGACGGTAAGCGTCACCTTCGGCTCGCCGAAGGGAATTTCCGACTTTTCCCCTTCCTCGAGAAACATTGACTTCGTGTTGCTAAGGACGATTCTCGCCGGCTTATCAAATCCG
>CAZICN010000040.1:0-5097 GCA_964537655.1 uncultured Aestuariivirga sp. | reverse complement strand
CCAGTACGCTCGCTCCGCTATAGACAAAAGCTGCCAAGGCCAAGGCTATCCGCATGACGTTGCTCCTCCCAGGCTTATGCGCTGTTTCGATTATTCAATAGACGAAATCACCGCCGGCTTCCGTCGCGATGATGGAGGCATGATCACACGATCTTCCGGTACGCCGGCAAGGTCAGGAAGGTCTCGAACTGAGGTGTGGTCGACATCTTGCGGAAGATGTCGACCGCCTCGCGGAAGCGGCCCTTCTTGTAGGCCTCGGGCCCCACTTCTCCAGCGACGCGCTCCATCTCCTCCTTGAGGCATTTCTCGAAGAAAGGCTTCGTCACCTTCTGGCCGCCTTCGAGCTTCGCGCCGAATTTGAGCCATTGCCAGATCTGCGAGCGCGAAATCTCGGCGGTCGCCGCATCCTCCATGAGATTGTAGATCGGCACGGCGCCGCGGCCCCTGAGCCAGGCCTCGATATACTGCACGCCGACGCGGATGTTCTCGCGGAAGCCCGCCTCGGTCTTGGTTCCCTCGTGGACCTGGAGCAGCTCCTTCTGGCCGACACTCACATCCTCGCGCTTGGCATAGAGCTGGTTCGGCGTCGGCATCAGCGCATCGAAGATCTCGCGCGCGATGGGCACGAGATCGGGATGCGCCACCCAAGTGCCGTCATGGCCGTTCTTGGCTTCGCGCTCCTTGTCGGCGCGGACCTTGTCGAAAGCCAGCCGATTGGCTTCCTCGTCCTTGCGGTTGGGGATCTGTGCCGCCATGCCGCCCATCGCGAAAGCCCGGCGCTTGTGACAGGTCTGGATGAGGAGGGCGGAATAGTTGGCGAGAAAGGCCCGCGCCATCACCACCTGCGAACGGTCGGGCAGGACGAAGCGCTTGTTGTTGGCGAAGGTCTTGATGAAGGAGAAGATATAGTCCCAGCGGCCGCAATTGAGGCCGACGATGTGATCGCGCAGCTCGAACAGGATCTCGTCCATCTCGAAGGCGGCCGGCAATGTCTCGATGAGGACCGTCGCCTTGATGGTGCCGAGCGGCAGCGAGAGCTCGCTCTGCGCCTGGATGAAGACATCGTTCCACAACCGCGCCTCGCGGTGGCTCTCCATCTTGGGCAGATAGAAATAGGGGCCTGACCTCGCGGCGAGGGCGGCCCTGGCATTGTGGAAGAAATAGAGTCCGAAATCGAACAGGGCGCCCGAAACCGGCGCGCCGTCCACCTGCATATGCTCCTCGAGGAGATGCCAGCCGCGCGGGCGCACCAGGAGAACCGCCGGCTTCCTGCCGAGCCTGTAGGACTTGCCGCTGGCGGGATCGGTGTAGTCGAGCTTGCCGGTCCAGCGGTCCATCAGATTGATCTGGCCCTGGATCATGTTGTCCCAGGTCGGCGAGTTCGAATCCTCGAAGTCGGTCATGAAGACCCTGGCGCCGGCATTGAGGGCGTTGATGACCATCTTGCGGTCGGTCGGCCCGGTGATCTCGACGCGGCGGTCCTGGAGATCGGCGGGGATCGGCGCCACCGTCCATTTGCCGTCGCGGACGGATTTGGTCTCGGGCAGGAAATCGGGCAGGGCGCCGTCGTCGAAGAGCTTCTGGCGGTCGGCCCGCGCCTTGATCAGCGCCCGGCGGCGGTCCTCGAAACCGCGGTGCAGCCTGGCGATGAAGCCCGCCGCTTCCGGAGTCAGCACCCGGTCATAACCCGGTTTGCCCTTTTCGGTGAAGGTCACACCCTTCGGGAATTTCGCCATATATCTTTACCTCTTAGACGATTCTCTTAAGACCCTGGGTTCATAGCCCCCATGGGCCCAGTCAAGCAACTCCACCGTATGGAGAATGGGCAGCGCGGTGCCCTGGCCGATCTGGGTGATGCAGCCGATATTGCCGGTGGCGATGATGTCGGGGGCCACGGTTTCGATATTGGCGACCTTGCGGTCGCGCAGCTTCACCGCGATCTCCGGCTGCAGGATGTTGTAGGTGCCGGCCGAGCCGCAGCAGAGATGGCCTTCCGGAATATCGACGACCTCGAAGCCTGCTTTCTCCAGCAGGCGGCGCGGCTCGCTCTTTATCTTCTGGCCGTGCTGCATGGAGCAAGCCGAATGATAGGCGACGCGCAGCGGCCGGGGCGGCGAGGCCTCGGGCAGATCGATCTCGGCCAGGAATTCGGTGATGTCGCGCGTCATGGCGGCGACCCGTTCGGCCTTCCCGGCATAGGCCGGATCGAGCCTCAGCATGTGGCCATAATCCTTGACCGTGGTGCCACAGCCCGAGGCCGTGATGATCACACGCTCGACGCCAGCGGCGCTCCAGGCATCGACCATGCGCCGGGCGCGGGCGAGCGCGTCCGCCTCCTTGCCCATGTGATGGGTGAGCGAGCCGCAGCAGCTCTCGCCCCCGGACACGACGACCTCGATGCCCCGGCGGTTCATCAGGCGAATGGCGGCCGCGTTGATGCCGGGGTCGAGAACGCTCTGCACGCAGCCGCGCAGCAGTGCCACACGCATGCGGGTTTCGCCGTCCGCCGGATAAATGCCGGGCTGGCCGATGATCTCGGGAAGGGGCGTTTGCCCGGGCAGGAGGCCGAGCATCGCGGAAAGCCGCCTGTCGCCCAGCCGGGCGAAGAGCGGCGCGAAGGGGCGAATGAGGGGCGCGAGAAGCACCACCGTCTTGAAGAGGACGGGTCGCGGCATCAGGAAGGCCAGCAGGCCGCGCAGCACCCGTTCGAAGAGAGGCCGCCTGTAGGTCTTTTCGACATGGACGCGGGCATCATCGATGAGATGCATGTAGTGCACGCCCGAGGGGCATGTCGTCATGCAGGAGAGGCAGGACAGGCAGCGGTCGATGTGCTTCACCGTCTCGCGAGTCGCGGCTTCGCCGCGCTCCAGCATGTTCTTGACGAGATAGATGCGGCCGCGTGGGCTGTCGAGCTCGTCGCCGAGGAGCACATAGGTCGGGCAGGTGGCGGTGCAGAAGCCGCAATGCACGCATTTGCGCAGGATCTGGTTGGCCGTCGCGATATGCGGGTCCTGCAGCTGCTCGGAAGTGAAATTCGTCTGCATCGCTAAAGACCTTCCAGCTGCATGCGGCCGGGATTGAAGATGCCGACCGGATCGAAGGCCGCCTTGACGCGGCGCGCCAGCGCGGCAAGAGGCGCCGCCTGCGGATGCATCACCTGGACAGACGTGCGCACCGGATCGCCGGCGCGGATGAGCGTCGCGTGACCGCTGGCCAGCGCCGCCCTGACGACGCTCGCGCAAGCGTCCTGGCTTGGCGGCAGGTCGAGCCAGACGAGCCCGCCGGCCCAGTCATAGAACCAGCGCATGTCGAGCTGGCGCGCCAGGGCGGCGGCGGTGCGCGCGCCATCCGCCGGCGGCACTGACAGGCGCCAGACGATGCGGTCGCCGCCATCGGCAAGGGGCAGGACATCGCGCAGTGCAGCCCATCTCGCCCGCGAGTCGGCGACGCCCAGAACATGATGCGGCGTGGTTGCGGCGACGAGCTTCGCCAGCCTGTCGCGGCGATAGGCGATCGAGGGTGGAACACCCTCGAGGCGCAGGAAAGTCAGGGCGACCTCGCCGGCAAGGATCTTCGGCAGATGGGCGGCCCCCGAGACCTCGCAGGAAGACTGCATGGCGAGGCTCATGGCCGCGATGGCCTGCTCATCGCTCAGGCCTTCGAGGACGAGCGTCGCCTCGCTCTCCGCTTTCGGCAGCGTCTTGAAGGTCACGGTCGTGAGCGCCGCCAGCGTGCCATAGGAGCCCGCCATCAGCTTGGCGAGATCATAGCCGGTCACATTCTTCACCACCCGGCCGCCGGCCTTGAAGGCCTCGCCGCGCCCCGAGACTCCCGCCACACCCAATATATGGTCGCGAGCCGCCCCAGCCTTGAGCCGGCGCGGGCCGGACAGATTGCAGGCGAGCATGCCGCCGAGCGTGCCCGCATGCTTGCTGCCGAGAAGCTTCGAGAGATCGGGGGGCTCGAAGGCGAATTCCTGGCCGCTCGCGTCGAGAAGCTGCCGGATGTCGTCAAGCCCGGCACCGGCGCCGGCGGTGATGACCAGCTCTTCCGGCTCATAAAGCGAGACGGAAGAGAAGCCCGAAAGGTCGAGCGTGGCGGCGGTCGAGATCGGCCGGCCGAGACCCTGCTTCGTGCCGGTGCCCATGAGATCGAGCGGCGTCTTCCCGGCAAGCGCCTGCCCGACCATGGCGACAAGTTCCGTCTCGCTCTCAGGCTTCAGTATGGTCAACTCAGAACCTCGGCAGATCGGCATGCGGCAGTTTCCCGCCCTTCACCACCATGCGGCCGAGCTCGGCGCAGCGATGCAGGACGGGGAAAACCTTGCCGGGATTGAGCAGGCCCTTGTCGTCGAAGGCGCATTTGAGCCGCTGCTGCTGGTTGAGGTCGGCCTCGGAGAACATCTCCGGCATGAGATCGCGCTTCTCGATGCCGACGCCATGCTCGCCGGTGAGGACGCCGCCCACCTTCACGCAGAGCCTGAGAATATCGGCGCCGAATTTTTCGGCGCGCGCCAGCTCGTCGGGATCATTGGCATCGAAGAGAATGAGCGGGTGCAGATTGCCGTCACCGGCATGGAAGACATTGGCGACGCGCAGCCCGTGCTGGCGCGACAGTTCCGCCATGCCGCGCAGGACCTCGGGCAGGCGGCGGCGCGGGATGGTGCCGTCCATGCACAGATAATCCGGCGAGATGCGCCCGACCGCAGGGAAGGCCGCCTTGCGGCCGGCCCAGAAGACGAGGCGCTCGTCCTCCGATTGCGATACGCGGCAGGAATTGGCGCGGTTGCCCTTCGATATGGCGACGACGCGCTCGATCAAGTGATCGACCTCGACCTGGGGCCCATCGAGCTCGATGATGAGCAGCGCCTCGGCCTCGAGCGGATAGCCGGCATGGACGAATTCCTCCGCCGCATGAATGGCGGGCCGGTCCATCATCTCCATGCCGCCCGGGATGATGCCGGCCTGGATGATGTCGGCGACGCATTTGCCGGCATCCTCGTTGGAGGGGAAACCCACCAGCACGGCGCGCGCCGTCTCCGGCTTCTGCAGGATGCGGACCGTGACCTCGGTGATGACGCCGAGCAGGCCTTCGGAA
>CAZICN010000039.1:13925-22358 GCA_964537655.1 uncultured Aestuariivirga sp. | reverse complement strand
CGGAAGCGGACGATACCGGCTCAGCCGATACCTTCATGGGTGGGATACCTCTGCCAGCTCGCCCTGGTGGCGGTGAGGACAGCGCGTGGGAAAGATATGCGCGCGAACGGCAATGGCAGGCAGACCTCCGGCGCATCATCGAACAGGCCTGGCGCATCGCCCATGGCGAGATCAATTCTGTTACACGAGACGTGAAGCCACCGCCGGACTTGAGAGTGATCCTCGGCGTCCTCTCGCGGCGGGCAGAGACGAGGGTGAACGAGGATCTGAGATCGTATGTTACCAGGCGACAACGTTGTGCAGAAGACGATGCCACAGCGGTCCTGTTGCTGGCTGCCTGAAGCATCGTGCATTGTCCCATGTGGAAGGCAGGTGCTCATTGACATTGTGGGCCAAAACATGAGATTTGGAAAACATCAGGATCGAGCGATGGGTACCCCGAGGCCCATTCCGGGGGCGCCGTTCCAAAAACCGGTTTTAATCATGACTGTGATCCATCGCATCTCGCATTCGCCGGCTCCTTCGTGTCATGCGCGCTCGTCTCTTGGCTGCCCGATGTTGATTGCCGACCAGATGGCGCCGGTCCAATCCATGCTCGATGGCCGAATGTATGACAGCAAGCGAGCCTTGCGCGCGACCTATAGGGCGGCCGGTGTAACTGAAGTGGGAAACGACCCCGCCGCTCGACGCAAAGCGCCGCGCCCGAGATCCGATCGCAGGGCCATAGGCGATGCCGTTGGCCGAGCCTTCGGAAGGGTGGGGTTGGGAGATTGACCGTATGCCGCGCTAGAGGCCGAGCCGCTTGAGCTTGTCGCAGGCGCGCTTCTCGCCTTGCGCGCATCTCTGGCGGCAACGGGCGACATTGCCGTCCCGGCACCGCGTGCCGCTCTGGACATTGGTGGAGCGCTGCGGTGCAGCTTCCTTCTTCTGCACCGTTGTCGTCTTCTTCTTGGCGGCACCCACCGGTTTCTTGACCGGCACGACCGCGTCCCCTGGGCTGGTGGCGGCCTGGTCGATCTTCTTTTGGCGCGCTTTCAGTCGTTGCTTTGCGATATCGGCAAAGGTCCCATCGGGGTATCGTTTCAGATAGCTTTCATAGAGTGTGTCATCGTCGGAGGCGCTGATCGACCGCCAAAGCTCGAGTTCCATTTGCCGGTCGGATGTGTTCGAGCTCTGCGGATCTGTGATCGCGACCGGATCATCGATGCGCGCTGGATTGAATGAAAACCCTTCGCTCGAAAGCGATGAGTTGCTCCAGGGGATTTGCGCGCGCTCGGTGGCGGTGAGCACGTCGTCGCGTACCCGGCGCATCAGCATTTCGACGTCGAGATTCTTGGTCTCCAGATGGCGGAGAAGTGCCGTGGTGAACGGGCTGTTCGGCCCATCGCCATCGGCCGCCACGTTATCGGGCTGCGTCGCGAAGCCGATGAAGAGGCCGTCGCCGGTCTGCACCGGCGCCAGGCCGCGCGTGAGCAGCGAGCGATTCTTGCCGGTTCTTGCCAGGTTGGCCAACGGATTGTTCCGGCAAGCGTCGAGAAACACGATTCCGATATCGGAGTTTTGCTCCAAAGGCTCGAGGACGAGGTTGAATCTGATGGTTTCGAATTCGAGATCGCTGAGCGAGGCAACCTTCGCATCGGTTGGAAGCATGTAGTTCACACCATTCGCCTGTAGACCGTGTCCGGCATAGAAGAAGACTGCGGCCGTATCCTGGTCGATGCGCTCCAGAAATCTCTGGATCGTCTTCCGAAACGCGTCGGCCTCCAGATCGAGCCCGACCGTTACTTCGAAATTGAGCCGCCTGAGGACAGCCCCCAAGGCCCGGGCATCATTGGCAGGATTGCGCAAGTCAATGAGGGTCTCGTATTCGGAGTTGCCGATGATCAGGGCGATCCGTTTCTTGGTCACCTCAGTGTCGATCGGGCTTGCCGATCGCCGGTTTCCAGACGCGGTGGCCGCATCTTCGCTTCGCGCCGGTAGCGCGATGAAGGCGGCAAAGGACAGCCACAAGATGCCGAAGATTAACCAGAAACGTCGCAAGGGCTTGATCCGTCCGCAGACAAAAGTCCGGGTGCCGGACCTCACCTGTCCCGGCGGAAAGTAAGCACCTGGCGAACTCAGCCGTCAAGCGGATTTGAACCTCCGCCCGAGAAATCAGGGCCTTACGGAGATCACAGATGCAACAGGCAATCTCTTCAGGAGCACAGGATGAGTGATGAAATTGGCGAGGCCGGACCCGTGGTGACCCCTTCCTTGTCGTCTGGCACGGAAGCCGCCATTGGCGGCTCGCCGTCCGCGGGATCATTGCCGCCACCGCGGGCATCGATCGACCGCGCTTTTGCCGCGATCGATGAGACGGAGGTGGCACGAGGACCAGACCAGAATGCCGCCGCGGGCGAGGAGAGTCTCGCCCATATTGATGCGCCAGCGCGCTTTTCCTCAGACGCCAAGGCGGCGTGGCAGGGAGCTCCGGAGGCGATCAAGGCAGAGACCTATCGTGCCTTGCGCGAGTTGGAAGGGGGCCTCAGCCAGTATCGGCAGGCCTTCGAGCCGCTAAAGCCCTATTTCGCCCTGGCGCATCAGCACGACACGACCGTGCATGAAGCGATGGCGCGCTACACGGCGCTCGACAGCGCCCTTCTTTCGGAGGATCAGCAGGAAAAGCTCTTCGCGATCCAGGCCGTTCTCGATCATGCCGGCATGACATCTGCCGATTACGTGAATCTCATGCTGGGCAAGGGCCAATTACAGCCGGATGCACATCTGGGTGAGCTTCGCCGGGAAATCACCCGCCTGAAGCATCAGATGGGTGGCGTGTCCACGTCGCTGGCCCAGCGCCAGTACAATGAGATCGAACACCAGGTCGAGGCCTTCGCCCAGGACCACCCGCGCCTCGAAGACAATAATTTCGCCGAAATCGTCAGCCGTCTTCTCTCGACGGGAATGGCAGACGGACTAGCGGCGGCCTATGACATGGCAGGCCGGCTCAACCCGGCGCCGACACAAAGACCCCTGGCGGATCAGACCCGCAAGGGCCAACTCTCCATTGCAGGCGCGCCTGCGTCCGGCTCAAACCCGGTCAATCGCAAGGCGCCCGCAACCGCCCGAGAAAGTCTCGACCGCTCCTTTGCGTCGCTGGGTCTCGGGTAAGCACTTCTCCGCGAGGCAGCCACATCCGAGCAGTCCACGCGGCAAGTCGACTCCATCAATCCGATTGCAGCCATTAAGGAGACACTGAAATGGCATTGAACACCAATGAACGCCTGCAAGAGGCGTTCTCGCTGGCGCTGGAGGATCGCTCCCAGGGTTACGCCGACCTTGTGTCGAACTCCAACGCGCTTCTCTATGTCATGAAGAAGCGCAACCAGTTCAAGACGTTCTCGGGTCCGACGATCCGCGAACGCCTGCTTTACAATGAGAGCGGAACCTATACCCGCTATGCCGGCTATGAGTTCCTCAATCCGCAGCCGGCCGAGCTCTTCAACGATGCCGAGTTTACCCCCAAGCTCGCTGCAGTGTCGGTGACATTGTCGGGCGAGGACATCCTGAAGAACTCCGGCACCAGCCAGCTCAAGGACATCATGGAAGAACACATGATGGCTGCGGAGCAGGAACTGACCGACCGTTTCGTCGAGGATCTGCATTCGGCAGGGACCGCATCCAACCAGATCGGCGGCCTGCAGCTTATCGTCCCGACGACAGTGAATGCCGGCTCCTATGGCGGCATCGCCCGCTCCAACCCGATCTGGCAGACGACATCCTACGATGCCAACTCCGCCTTCGCCGGCATCAATAGCGTGTCGGGCTCGACGGTGAAGACGATCTTCGACAATATCATGATCGCCAGGAGCCGGGGCAACAAGGGACCGAACCTCATCCTGAGTTCGTCCGAGCACTACATCGCCTATACCGCGGCGACCGTGGCAATCCAGCAGATCACCAATGAGAGCGAACTCGGTAAGCTCGGCTTCACGTCGCTGAAGTATTTTGGCGCCGGCAAGTCCGTTGATGTGGTGCTCGAAGGCGGCATCGGCTCCGCCATGCCGGCCAACACAACGTACTTCATCGACACCACTGCCCTGCGCTTCCGTTACCATCCCGACCGCAACTTCGTGAAGTTCGGCGGCAAGCAGGCGCCCATCAATCAGGACGCCATCGTCCAGCATATAGGCTTCTTCGGTGAGCTGACCATGAACAATCCCCTGCACATGGCCAAGCTCTACGATTCGGCGCCGTAAGAGAGGAGACAGACAAGATGGCCTTTACAATCCAGGAAAACACCCTCATCGGTCAGCCGATCGCCGACAGCTCGACCGCGGCACGCCACGCTCCGGGCGCCGTCGTTCGCGCGAAGGATCCGGTCTATGGATCGGGCGAATTCGTCTATCTCAAGGGCATCGGCTCCACGGTGGTGGGGTCGGTGGTCATCTACAACCCGGACGACTTTTCGACCTCGCTTCTCGTCGCCAACGATATTGGACCGGTTGCGGTCGCCATGTCGGCGAACCTGGCCAGCCAGTACGGCTGGTATCAGATCCAGGGCAAGGCCGTGGTCAAGGCTGGTACGGTTGCCGACAACAGCAATGTCTATGCCACGGCCACGCCGGGGCAGGTTGATGATGCCGTCGTGGCGGGCGATCGCGTCAAGAACGCCAAATTCGCCTCGGCCGATGGCACGCCTTCGGCAGGCCTCGCCGAATGCGAACTCTGGCGTCCCTTCATGGATGACGGCGTCGCCGCTTGATGCGGATCGAGGAAGCGGAGCTTTGGTTGCGTTTCCTCGGTCACCTCATTTCGTAAACTCAAGTCCGCATCGCGGCCATTTTCACAAGTTTCTTTCCCCATCAACATTGAGGATCCCATGGTCGATCAGGGCGACACCCGCCATTTGCACATCACCTTCTTCCTCGAACCCGTCGAGAACCCGGCAAAGTCACGGGCCGAAGGGCGTCCGATCTTCGAGGACCGCGAAATGGTCGAGATCAAGTTCGTAGGCGATCCCAAGAGGATCCTGGTGGCGCCGGCGCATGAGAAATTCACCCGGGACCGCGCTTCCGGTCAGTGGGTGACCTATGCCCAGGCCTATCATCGTCACTATGAAGCGTTCAAGACGGGCGAGGCCGCCAAAGGGGAGGGCACTCCGATCGATGAGCTCCCCTTTATTTCAGGTGCGCGCCGCGCCGAGCTGAAGGCGCTTCATATCCACACGGCGGAGGCGCTGACCTGCCTCGAAGGAGCGAGCCTTGCCCGCCTCGGCATGTTCGGCCGTGAACTGAAGGACAAGGTCCAGGCCTACATCGAAAAGGCAAAGGATTCAGCACTCGAGACACGGCTTGCCGCCGAGAATTCGATCCTGCGCCAGCGTCTCGATGCGCTCGAGGCCAGGATGCAGGCCGAGGCCACAGGACTATATGAACCGGCCAATCCACCCAGCGCCTTCATGCAGCGGACCGATGCGGAGCTCAAGGCTTTCATCAAGGAACACGGAGGCGAAATGCCGAGAGGCCGCTACTCGCATGAAGGCCTTGTCGCGTTGGCGGACAAGCTCGCCGGCCAAGCGGCGGCGGGGGATGCCTGATGACAGTGCTGAGCGCGATTCAGAATGCCTCCGCCGTCATCGCGCTGAACCGACCTGCCGTGGTGTTCAGCTCGACCGAGCGGGAGCATTTCGAACTGCAGGTCCTTGCCAACGCCTGCGCAAGCCACATCGCCCGGGACTACGAATGGCAGGCCCTGAAGATGCTGGGGCACGTCGCGGGCAATGGAAGTACGCGGAGTTTCGCGTTACCCGCCGACTACGACCGCATGTTGAAGGAAGGCGAATTGTGGTCTGATCGCCTTCAATCGCCTCTCGCGCATATAATTTCCACAGACGGTTGGCTCGAACTCGACATCCGCCAGGCGGAGCCAATGACGGGCGCCTGGACGCTCATCAACAGCGAGATCGCCGTCAGACCAGCGCCCATGAGCGGCGAGACACTCAGCTTCTACTATATGTCATCACGATGGGCGCGTGACCGGGACGGCAATGTCAAAGAAGCATTCACCGTCGATGATGATGCCTTTCGCCTGTCCGAGAACTTGCTCACGCTTTGCATGATCTGGAAATGGCGCGCCAACAAGGGCCTGCCCTATGCGCAGGACCAGGAGAATTACGAGGACGAAAAGGAAAAGCGCATCGCCGCGGACAAGGGCGCACGCGTGCTGCGTGTCGGGCATGCGCGAGGAACCCGAAGTGCTCAGATCGCCTATCCAGTGTCGATCGTGCCCTGATGCCGCGCTTCCGCCATCGCCCCATGCCGTCTGCCGCGCAGCAGCGCGCCAGTCCCAGGAGCTTTCTCGCCCCCGTCAGGGGGTGGATACAATCGCAAAGTCCCGCTGTGGACAATCCGGGAGGCGCCAGCATCCTCGAGAACTTCTTCCCGACGACACGCGGAATCCGGCCGAGGGGCGGCTCGCTAAGACAGGCTACTATCGACAATCCCGTCCAAAGCCTGATGGTCTGGCGTAGCGGCACGCTCGAACGAGTCTTCGCCAGCAGTGCCGGGGCAATCTACAATGTCACGGCTCCCCCTGATCCCATGGTTCAGCCGCCGGCGGAAGTGACGGGTAAGAGCAGCGGCTTCTACTCCTCGGCGATGTTCGCCAGCAGCGGCGGCGATTTTCTTGTCGCGGTCAACGGCAGCGACAACCGGCTGCTTTATGACGGCTCGTCCTGGTCGACGAATCCAGCGATCACCGGCGTGTCATCGGCCGCGCTCTCTTATGTCTGGGTTTTCAAGAACCGCCTGTTCTTCGTGGAAAAAGACACGATGAACGCGTGGTGCCTGGCGGTCGACGCCATTGGCGGTGCGGCAATCCAGATCTCGTTTTCGGGCGTGTTCAAGAGGGGCGGGTCGCTTCTTTTTGGCGAAACCTGGTCGGTCGATGCCGGCGACGGGCTCGATGATGTCTGCGTGTTCATCAGCACAACTGGTGAAGTGGCTGCCTTCTCGGGAAGCGACCCCGCCGATCCCAACAACTGGGCCGCCGTGGGGCGCTATGACATTGGCCGTCCGCTGGGCCAGAATGCCCATTTTCGCGCCGGCGGAGATCTCATTGTTGCGACGACGGACGGTCTGGTGCCCCTTTCCGCCGCGATGGACAAGGACCCGGCCGCGCTCACCCTGGCCGCCATCACACGCAACATTGAGGACGAATGGAAGCGCCAGGCCGTGGCCCGCGAATCCTCGAAATACTGGTGCTGCGTCAAGTGGGTGGCGCGCAACATGGCGATCATCGGTCTTCCGACCGTCGGGAGCGCCGAATCCTATTGCTATGTCGTCAACCTGCTCACCGGCGCTTGGGCGAAATATACCGGCTGGGACATCGTGGCGCTGGCCGAAACGGGCAATATCGTCCTCTTTGCCGCACCGTCGGGCGGCATCTTCATCGCCGAGGCCGGAGGCACGGACGATGGTGCTGCCTATGCGTCGACATTTGTGGGCCTTTACGACCAACTGGGCATGCCATCCGCAGCCAAGACCGTGAAAATGGCGCGCTCAACCTGGCTTTTCCGCAAACCGTTCCTGCCGAAGATTTCCTTCTCCTTCGATTATCTGCCCAGGCTCGGGGCCTATCCGAATGCGGCCATTCATCCGGCTCTCGATGTCTGGGACGTCGGGTTGTGGGACGTGGCGATGTGGGATTCCGGCACGGCGCTCGAGACGATCACGCGCTGGGTCTCGGTTGCCGGCAGCGGCTTTGCTGTGGCGCCTGCGGTCCAGATCACGCACTCGCATGCAAGCCCGCCTGAGGCCGAGCTGGTTTCGATCGATCTGCTCTATGAGAGTGGAGGCGTCGCAGTGTGAGGCTGATCTATGGCAATGATGAAACGGTGGCGGCATTCGTCGCAAGCCGAATTCCCCTTTGCGCCGTGCGCGGGTTCAACCAATGCACGGCGATCGGCGTCGCGCGAGACGAGCGGATCGTGGGCGGCTTTGTCTTCCACGACTATGCGCCGGAGTGCGACGTGATTGAGATGAGTTTTGCCAGCTCCGACCGGCGCTGGCTCACGCGATCCATCCTCTATCACGTGTTTTCCTACGTGTTCGACGACCTTGGCTGCCAGATGGCGTGCGCGCGCACGCCCGCGGGTCGGGGCCCGGTTCTCAGGATGGCCAGGGCCTATGGCTTCAAGCAGGTAAGAGTCCCCAGGCTTTTCGGCCGCCGCGAGGATGGCGTCATCTCAACCCTTACCGTCGAGGACTGGAAGTCCAACGGCTTTCATAAGGAGAATGCTCATGGGCAAATCCGCAGGGCAGAAGCCGCCCGATCCCAGCAGGACCGCGGCGGCCCAGACGGCCACCAATATCGGCACCGCCATCGCCGAGGGGAGGCTCAATCAGGTCAATCAGGTGACGCCTGACGGCACGCTGACCTATTCGCAGAGCG
>CAZICN010000039.1:0-13825 GCA_964537655.1 uncultured Aestuariivirga sp. | reverse complement strand
CTCGACCGCAGACGCCAGTCCCTGGAGCAGCAGATGGCCGATCGCGGCATCAGGCCGGGCTCCGCGGCCTATGACCGTGCCATTCAGAATCTCGGGCAACAGGAGAACGACGCCTGGAACGAGCTGATGCTCTCGGGGCGCAATCAGGCGGTTCAGGAACTTCTGACGCAGCGCAATCAGCCCTTGAACGAGATCACGGCCCTGCTGTCGGGCGCCCAGGTGAGCCAGCCGAACTTCGCGAACACGCCGACAAGCAATGTGGCGAATACGGATTATAGCGGTTTGGTCAATGCGAACTACCAGGCGAAACTCGACGCCTGGAAGACCAAGCAAGCCGAAAGACAGGCCATCATGGGTGGACTTTTCAGCCTGGGGACAGCGCTGATCTCCGACCGGCGAGCCAAGAAGAATATTCGAAAAGTAGGACGCACCGATGACGGGCAAGCGGTCTATGCGTTCAAATACAAGGGTGGCGGACCCATGCATCTGGGCCTCATGGCCGATGAAGTCGAGCGCCGCGCGCCTGAGGCCGTGACGCGTCACCCGAGCGGCTTCAAGCAAGTCGACTATGAACGCGCGCTCAGGAAAGCGTGACCGCGAGCCCTGCAACCGACAATCCAGAAAGGATCATCACCATGGTTGCCACCCTCGACCGCCGGAAGGCTTTTGAACTCGCTCAGGCCCGCGAAAGAGCGATGCGTGAGAAGGGAGAGATCGATGCCCTCGAAGATGCAGCGCGCAGCGGCCTGTCGGGGCTTGGCGAGGGTGTTGCCGGTACCATTGGCCTTGGCGGAGACCTGCCGGGCATGGTGCTGCGCGGTGGAGACTGGCTGGGTCGCAAGACCGGCATTATTGACGATACGCCTGAGCATCGCGCCTGGATGGACGATACGGTTAAAGCGGTCGACGACTGGAATCCGATGCCGACGTCGTCAGAGACGCTGGATGTCATGAATGACTACACGCGCGGGTTTGGCCTCGATGGCGAAGGCCTGTTCGAGCATGATCCCCGCACCGGGCTCGGCAAGGTCGTCCGCACCATGGGCGAGCTTGCCCCCGGAGTCCTGACCGGGCCTGCCGGGTTGATGCGCAAGGGAGCCATGTGGCTCGGCAGCTCGCTCGGCTCCGAAGCGGCCGGAAAGCTCGCTGAGGGAAGTGGATATGAGGACTGGGCGCGCTTTGCCGGCGCGGTCGCCGGCGGCGGAATACCGAGATTCAGGCGAGCGCAACCGTCGCGCACGGAAGCTGAATGGAGGGCCATGCTGGATGACGCTGAGGCAAGAGTTGCAGCGGTAGGAGAAAGGAATCCGGCTGAATTTGTGAAGGCGCTTCTTGCGCGAGACAGTGCCGTATCTGGTCTTGATCGGGAGCGAGTGCTGAAAGGGAGCGGCCCGTCCGGCAGGCCAACACGCGAAGACTTTGTCGCTTTGGCGCAAAGTCAGGCCAAGATGGCGCAACTCTCGAAGTCGATGCAGAATGCAGTTCGGCGAGCGGCCGGTGATGATAGAGTGGAAAAGACTTTCCGACGAATGGAAGACTCGTTGCCTCGACTTAAAAATTGGCAAAAATGGACTGCCGTCCCTGGGGTATACGGCGGGTATGGCGGAGGCAAGGATTTTGGCAGAGATCTGGGCAGCCTTTTGGGGCCTGAGGCTGCCAATGTCGGCGAGGCGATTGGCGGCGCAACAGGTGCCATCATCCCTGCTATTGTGGCCAGCAAACAAGGTATGGGCACGTTGGCGCGAGCAGTCTCGAATCGCAATGTCAGGAACGCCGAACGGGAAATCCGCACTGGCCTGAGGCCAGGTGCCAATCGCGCGGAGGCTCTGAAGATGGTGACGCGTGCCTTGCTGCAAAATCAAGGCATTCAGACCGGGCTTTGATCACCACCGAAATTGCGAGGGGCATCGCAGCGAGTCATGCCTGATCGTCTGTGGCGCTTTCTCTCTTTTTCTTGAAGTCACTATATAGATACACCAGGTAAAAGGCTGGGAACATCACGAGCAGGATAATCTTGGAGCTCTCGACACCGCTGAGACCGTTCCGCGCCACATCGTAGATTGCTTTCGCAAAAACGGTTGAGCACATAAGGCGCATGATGATATCGATTCCGCCAGGACTATCTGGTTGGCGCGGCGCGAATATGCCGCGTCGCTGGGCTTGCCATAGAAGTAGAAACGCAACGCCGAACCAGAAGATGCCCCAGCTCCAGTAAAACCATCGAGCTTCGACGATCTTCCCGAGAGCCTGCCCAAACCAGGGCATGGCTGGCGCTACGATGACAAATCCCATGGCAATATGAGGAATGTAGTACAGGGAACCGCGTATCTTCATTGTGGCACCTCAGTTCACCTTCTCGCCGGCAAACAGTTTTGTCAGGCCGACCGCGAGCCTTTGCATGATATTGGCAGGGACTTGATAGGCGGTGACGATCCCGTCTTTCGTCTCGAGGCTGAGAATAGGATCGGGGTATCCCTTGGCGCCGCCCACACTCAGCGTCTTGACATCGACGATGTCACTGAGGAACTCCGTCTTTATACCCGCGTTCTGTAGCTGCTTGTACGCATCTCCGGTTTTGGCGGAGAGCAGGCGGATCAGGTGGCCGCTCAGCGAGACGGGGAGATTGAGGGTGACGAGACCCGCATCCTGAGTGTCAAAGGTGACGGAGATCGAGCCGCCATTTGGCGCGATCTTCACCTCGCCGATGCCATTGGGTTCGAATGCGGTCATAGTACAATTCCCTGAAATGCAGATCCTGAATGCCGGCAATCGGCAATCCATCATGAAGTGACTGGATGTCTAATGCAAACCCGCCAAAGCTGAAGGCTTTGGCGGTACGCGACTTGCGCAGGCATATTGATCTGGCGCACTTCCGTTGCGCGAAGCGGTCATATCTTCCGGTCGCGCGGGGAAGCGACAACTTCAGGGCAGGCGTCAGGCGTCAGGATTGACGGCCTTCGCGGGCTTCGCAATGGCCGGACAGGAGTAGCTATTGGCCTGATCAGCCGCGCTGTTCTCGAAATTGTCGAACGGCATCCAATACAGGCAGTAGGTATTGCCGATATTGTCGCGCTCGCGCGAATAATAGACGCCCAGAGTGTTTACATAAAGATAGGCCAGTATGCCTGTCGCCGCCACGGCAGTGCAAATCAGCAGATGGGCAAGGAACGTCCCGCGGTCACGGCGGCCGTCAATCAGCATCGTTGTCATTTGTTTCTTCCCCGCCAGTTAGCCATCACGAATCCCAAGCCGACAATAACAAGCGCGACAAGGACTGCCCAGATCCCCCAGCTGGTTGTCACGATAAGCCATTTAGACCCTATAGCGGCACCGAATAGCACGACGAGAATAACCAGAGTCGTCGCCAGTTTGCCCCATACGCTCTCGGGCCCGCCCATAAGGGCCTAGAATACCAATTCCCTAAGGTAAATCCAGTCCTCGCCCGACCCATCAACGGATTTTTGGAGTTCCCATGCCCAGGAACGGCTCAGGCATCTATGGTCCACCGGCAGGCACCGCCGCGGTGCCGAACACCACGATCGAAAGTGCCGACTACAATGCGGTCCTCGACGATCTGGCGCAAGCCCTTACCGACAGTATCAATGTCGATGGCACGGCACCTTTCCAGGCCAACCAGTCAGTGGGCAACAACAAGCTTGTCAACCTGGGTCCGGGATCATCGGCCACCGATAGTCTCAATCTGGGGCAGGCTCAGTCCAATGTCGTTGCTCATGCGACGGCGACAGGCGGTTCTGCCGACGCCATCACAGCGATGTTTTCTCCGGCCTTCACCGCCTATGCGGCGAAGATGCGTTTCCGTTTCACGGCATCGGCCGCGAACACGATTGCCAGTCCGACCGTCAATGTCGATGGGCTCGGCGCCAAAACCGTCAAGAAGCTCAATGGCCTGGCGCTCGAACCGGGCGATATCGCAGGATCGGGCCATGTCTGCGACTGTCTCTATGACGGCACCGATATCCTGCTGTTGAACTTCGCGCCGATGACGGCGAGCGAGGCCAACAACTTCACGGCAAGGCAGACATTCACACGTCCGGCCATTCATCCCTACAGCCTGCTTGCCGATGCCGCGACGATCGCCTGGGACATGGCGGCGACCAGCAGCAATATCAAGATCGCACTCTCCGCTTCGCGCAATCTCGGCATGCCGACTAATCTCGTTGCCGGACAAAATGGTCTTATCATCATCCAGCAAGACGGCACCGGCGGCTGGTCGCTCACACCGAGCGCGATCTTCAAGCAGAGCGGCGGCCAAGCGGTCTTCGACATGGATACGGCCGCGAATTCAAAGACCGTCTACCTCTACGAGGTGGTGCTAGATCATACAGGCGCGCAGGTCATTCTCATCAAGCGTCTGTGGTCGGAGGGCAGTAGTTCTATCGGCTACTGGAAGGAATACGACGCGGGCACTTACACCAGCAATGCGACTCGGTCGATAACTCACAATCTCGGGCGCATGCCGTCCCTGGTGCAGTGCTACCTGCAACCTACGACCGCTGAGCATGGCTATGTCACGACCGACTATATCGACATCATGTCCGTTGCCGAGACCGGCGACCCCGGCCGGAAGCCTGCGGTCATCGTCAGTGCGACCACGGTCAAGATCAGGATCGTCGACAATCAAGGCTCCATTGTCAAGCTGAACGCCACATCGGTTGTCCAGATTCTCAATCTGTCGACTGCGCCCAGCATCAGGGTCCGGGTGTATGAATGACCGCCGAACAACAGATCGGCGCGCTCCAGGCCGACATGGAGAACGTCAAGGAGGACGTGGCCGAAATCAAGGGTGACGTGCGCGAGATGCGAGACATCCTCCTGAGGGCGCAAGGCGGCTGGAGGACGCTGATCACACTTGGAACGTTTTGCGCGGTGCTGGGCGGTCTGGTTACCAAGTTGATCAACTGGGCTTGGCCCTTCCTGTCGAAATAGAAACTCAAGGAAATCAACATGACCAACCTTCGTCGCTATGTGGCGGGGGCGCTTTGCGGCGCGTTCGCTGTTCTGCTTCTCCTTTCGGCAGCCGCCCAGGCTCAGTCCGCGTGCGCTCCGGTGGACCGGATCATCTCGCAACTGCAGGGTCCCAAGTATGGCGAGGTGCTGTTTTTCACAGCATCGGTGCGCACGGCCCAGGGCCAGATCCCGGTTCAATTCTACGCCAATGCGCGGACCGGAACCTGGACGATGCTCACCATGCCTGCAGCAGGCATTGCCTGCATCGCCGCGGCCGGTGACTCATTTGCGCCGCCTCCGCGCAAGGGCCGGTCCGCCAAATGGAGCACGCGCTGATGCTCAGAAGACTGACTGATCACATCGTCCTTCATTGCTCGGCAACACCCCCAGACGTCGATGTCGGCGTCACGGAGATTCGCCAATGGCATGTAAGCAAGGGTTGGAGCGATATAGGCTATCACTATGTCATCCGCCGCAATGGCTCGAGGGAACGCGGCCGGCCGGAGAACCAGGCTGGCTCCCACGTCAAAGGATTTAATGCCAACACGCTTGGCATATGCCTTGTCGGCGGCACCGATGCCAGGCAGCGCCCCCAGAACAACTTCACCCCCGCGCAGTGGGAAAGCCTGAAGCGTCTCCTGACTGAGCTCCAGGCCAGATATCCGCAAGCGACGATCCTGGGGCACAGGGACTTTCCGGGCGTGGCAAAGGCCTGTCCGTGCTTCGATGCCATCCTCTGGGCGCGCAAGAACGGCTTTCGTGCGGCCCAGCCGATGCGGATCATCACCGCGGCCATGACGCGCGCCATGAAGGGCCAGCCCGAGGTCGAGGACGGAGACGAGCAGGACGAAGGTTCCGGCCGCACCGGCATCGGCAAGTGGCTCACGGCAGCCTTCGGCGGGGGCGGGTTCGGGCTGATGGGCGGGTTCGGCTACGGCATGGACTGGCTCGGCATCGCCGTGATGATGGGCGGCCTCGTCGCGCTCGTCTGTCTGGCGCTTGTGCTCATGGGCTACGAGCGTCGGGAACGTCTCTGGGATCAGGTGGTGGGCCTATGATCGCCGCGATCCTCGCTCGCATAGGCCTCGGCGCCGTCGGCCTCAAAGGCCTCGCCTGGCTTGGCCTTGCGGCTGCTGGGCTGATCTTCGCCGTCTGGCTGTCGACGAAGCTCTACATGGCCGGCGTCTATGCCGAGCGCATCAAGGCCTATGAAGCGACGATCGCGCAGATCAAGGCCGACCTCGCTGCGAACGAAGCAATCCGCCGCCAGGCCGAAGCCGACGCCCGTGCGGCCGAGGAAGAAGAACACAGGATGAAGGAATTGCTCGATGCGCTGCAGGATCAGAAATCTTGTCCCCTTACTCGCGAGCATGTTGACAGCGTGCGTCGGATCGACGCCGGCCCCTGATGTGAGGGTGCCGCTGCCGGACGCACCAGCGCGGCTCCAGACGAGATGCGAGTTCCCGGGCGTTTCAATTGCACAGGATGCTGTCCAGGCGCTCTATCAGAGCCGCGCCGCCTTGAAGGTCTGTGAAGCCAAGCGCCGCGACTGGCGGCGATTCTATCGCCTGGTGCGCGAGAAGAGGTGAGAATGCCGAAGAAACTGGTTCTCAAGGAGCGCAAGCTTGGCCGCGAGCGTGCTGCCGGGCAGGCCTTTCCCGCCGATGGCCTGATCGAGATCGATCCAAGGCTCAAGCCGCGGCCGTGGCTGTCGACGCTTATTCACGAGGCCGTGCATATGGCATTCCCTGAGGAAACTGAGGAATCCGTCGCCAGGGCCGAGCGGGTCATCAGCCGGATATTGTGGCGTGCCGGTGTGCGCCGCATCCACCAGTAAAGCCCAGGCGGACCTGGATATCATTCTGTCGAATTCGAGCGATTTAGACTGATCACACAAGTCCGCCGGTTCTGCTTAGCTGTGAAAAGAAGGCTGTCACCGCCTGACGTCAACTCACAGCCCCAGCCAGTTCACGATGCGATTGCCGAGCGACATGTCCTTCCTCGTCCATACGATTGTCTTGTCGTCCGGTGGCTTGCTCTCGATCTTGGCTGTCTCGGCTGCCGGCTTCACCTTCGTCGCTTTGGCGCGGGCGTTTTTCGTCTTCATCCGTTTCTTGCTGGCGAGCTTCTTCTTGCTCGTGACCTTTTTCTTGACTTTGACGGTCTCTTCCGCGTCTGGCGCATTCGCGGCCTTGATTATCGTTTCAGGTCCCTTGACCGCTTCGAGATCGTCCGTGACGGGCTTGGCAACGTCGCCCTCCCGGCCGGGTGTCGCAGAGGCTTCGATCTTTTTCTCTTCAGGTTTGGGTTCGAACCATGGAACCTCCGAAGAGCCACGTTCGACCACCGTCGACTTCTCCGGGTTGACGAGGATCGGTTGCTTGGCGCTCGAGGGATCGTTTTCCGGGCAGCGGTAAACGGTAGTCGCGGTGGCGCCGCCCGATGTCGAAGGGCTCAGGCACTCGCCGCGAGCTGGCTGATGGGTTACCAGAAAAATGAACGCGGATGCCGCGAACGCAGCTAATCTCCAATCCTGTCGGGTTACATGCTTCAAAAGCTAAAGCCTTCTGCCAAAGGAACAATATTGTCTCGTCAGTAGGCGGAATAAGGCGAATATTCTATAGAATTAGACAATAATCAATAATTCCCGAGTGCTGTCTCATCTGGCTATGGCAAAACTTTGACGGTCGAGCTGAGGTCCGGCGATAAGCGGGACTGACCCCGGCGCTGGACCGACACCAGCGATCAGCGTGCGGCCAGCTCGAAGCAGAAGCGAACGATCTCAATCAGCCCGATTGCAATGGCTGACAATGCGGTACCGCCCGCAAGTACACTGTGCCAGAAATTCAACACCAGCGGATGCCGGACTTGGACATGCCTGCCGTGCCAGTAGAGATCGCCTCTGTGATCGACGCCAATTGCCTCCAGCTCATCGCTGGTGATGGCGCGCACGCCCGGTGGCCAAGTAGACTTGTCGGCCTTTCGGACGGGTGCAGCCTGCGGCTCCTGCTGGGGTGTCATCTCCGCTTCCTCGGTCAGCGATCTGCTGGTGACCCCGGCACGATTTGAACGCGCAACCCTCAGATTCGAAGTCTGATGCTCTATCCAATTGAGCTACGGGGCCCCGTCAGTGATCTAGTCCCGCGTTGGTCACGCCGCAATGATCCATAGCTGACTCAAATCGAATGACGGCGGGGAGGTAAACCTCATCTACACAGAAGCCCTGACCCAACGCCTTGAACTCAAGGAGTATTCAATCTTTAATTGTAAAAACTGAGTATAGTAATCAAAAATTGAATGAGTGCGAATATCTGTGACAGGTTTCGCCTAATGGTCGATTGCGCAAATGTTTGGAGATTGTGGACGGTCAGCCCACAATCTCCAAGCTGTTGCGACGTGTCGGCTACTTGCCGGCGAGCAACGCGTCAAGCGCGGCCTTTACTTCCGGGCTGACAGGCTTCTTGTTGGCCGCCGCGTCGAGGGCATCAGTCTCAGCTTGCGCTGCGGCATCTGCTGCGGCCTGTGCCTCCTGGGCTGCCGGATCAGCCGCTATGGCATCAGCCGCCGCCTGCTCTTCGGCCGCCTGCGCTGTGGCTGCCGCGGTCTGGGCATCTACAACCGCCTGCTGCGCGGCGTCTTTCTGTTCCGGGGTTGAAGCAGGGTCGTTCAGCACATCCTGTTGGGCCTGCAGAGCTGTATCAAGATTGGCATCAGCCTGAGCAGACGCTGCAATGGCGGCCTGCGCGGTGGGACTTGCTGCCACTGCAGCCGCGGCCGCCGCTGCAGCTGCCTCGTCCGCGGCTGTCGAAGCCACGGCGGCTGCCCTATATGCGGCGATCTTGCCGACACGCGAATTCGGAGATGCCTTGGCGAGCGCCTGCGCAGATGCATGCGCGGCATTCAAAGCGCCGAGCTGGCTGGAGATGTTGCCCTTCCCCTTGCCCTTTAAACCGTTCTCCAGCGAAGCGCTCTTGCCTTGCCCGTTGGCATTGCCCTGGCTGCCATTGCTTGCGCCATTGCCGTTGCCGCCACCATTATTGCCGTTGCCGCCACCATTATTGCCGTTGCCGCCACCATTGCCGTTGCCGCCGCCATTGCCATTGCCGCCACCATTGCCATTCTTGGCGAAGGCCGGCTCAGACGAGAACGGATTGTCCTTGGTGAGCAGGGAAGGGGCAGCGACAAGCGCAGCTGCCAGCGGAAGCATCATCGCATAGCGTGCAAGGGGTTTCATCGGGAACCTCGTTGATCAGTTTGAGGACTCATGCCGTCTCGCCGCATCGGGCTAATGAATCGACATGACGTCTAACAGATTAACCTGAGGTCAGAGCAAGCTCTTCTTCCCGCTGGTAAATTTCACTAAAATTGCATCGGATAATTTTTAGACAAATCTACCTGCAACATCGCCTTCTCGTGCTGCTAATGACGATCCGTGAACTGATCACGGGCGGCATTATGCGCGCCGTCATCATAGTAGCGACTGCTGTGGAATACCGCGACCATCAACCCGACGCCCAGCGCATAAGACAGTGTGACACCCAGGATGAGTGCCATGACGCCGCCTCCGCTCAGACCAGTGAAGCCACCGAACACATAGGTCCCGATGATTGTCAGTATGGCGAGCAGAAGTGTGCCGCCAATGATTCCAGGCAGGCCAAGACTGGGCGCGTGCGTGGATTGGTTTGCCAGCTTGTTCGATGGCGTGGGCGAGCTGAGAGGCTCGGATGTCGTTCCTGTGGTCATGATGCTTGGAAGCCGCGCTCCCTGTAAATGATCGCTGATGTCAAAGATGAGCCCTCCACGCCGCCGGATCAAGGCGGCGCGACATTATGCACTCATTCTTGCCGAGTTCACCTGTTTGCGAAGGCCGCGCTGACCCGCAAGCCCCGGTAGCCCAATGCCGGTGGTCACCCTTATGGAACTCGAGCGCCATAGGAAGCATTCTAATCAATTCGCCGTCCATATCGACATTCATTGGTGATCTCTATCGGCTAGGGTGCAGTAGCGCGTTCCCCGACGCGCTATTTCCCATGAACGGCCTGGGCCCGGCGCCTCCCCTGCGACCGGGCCCTGACATCTCCGGAATCTTCATGGAAAGATAGACCAAGCTGCGCGTCCGCCGCCTCGCGCGCCATCCTCAGTCGTGCGGTCTTCTCGTCGCGCTTCTTCTTCTCGGCGGCGATGATGGCCATGGCCGCCTCATGAGTAGCTTGCGATCTGGCTTCGCTCAGACTGCGCGTCATCTTTCGACAACAGCGCATGCCAGTGATTGGTTCCGAAGATTCTCGCGCAAGGCCGATGGCTTCTGAGCAACTGTTCCTTAACGCTACTTTGTTATGCGTGCTTGGTTGGTTGGTTGCGTGAGAGTGACATTATGGGATTCTTAAGAAGTTTCTTCGGCACGAAAGCGGTAATGCCGGCGCCGCAGCCCGTGGTGACCGCAGTGGTCACCTCCTCGCCGCCGCCAGCCGTCAGCACGTCCCTTGTTACTCCTGGCTTCGTCGAATGCGCCGATCGGCGCTACTTCGAGATTCTCGAAACCTACCAACATCGCACACGTCCCCTGCACGACCATGTCACCTGGGATATCGAGGAGGAGAAGCGGCTGAAGGCACGGCGGATCGAGGCTTATCAGCAACGCAACGGCACCGAATACCAGCCACATGACGTGTTTCACCTGTGGCCATATCAGGCCGTCGATCCCGAACATGTCCTGAAGCGACTGACATTGAAGTCAGGAACTCCAGAGGCGCTTCCGGAATACTCGCAAGTCCTTCAGGTCAATGTGGTGTCGGAGCGCATAATGAAAGCGATTACCGCTTTGGAGGAATCCAGCCGTCACGCTTTCTATCCGGTGGACATTGTTCAATCCGACAGTGGCGCGGTCCGGCTTCGCTATTATTTCATGCAGTTCCTCGAACAGACAGATTGCACCGTTCCCAAGCTCGGCGGCTTTCGCAAAGGCGCCCGTCAGGATGGCACGACCTATTGGGTGCGTACCTCTTCCGACGACAAGGTGTTTCTTGATGCGGGCCGCATAGGAAACCGTCATCTGTTCTTCGACAAGCGCGCCAAGTCCGGCTGCTTTATCTCGTCCGAGCTTGCGGCCAGGCTCGGCGAATTTCTGCCGTCCGGTTACTATCTTGCTGAGGCGGGTGTCGTGCGCGTGCCGGATTGATCTGGCAAGTGCTTGATGCAAAGCAGCCGGCGCGCCGGCTATGTGACGGCATTGAGCCGAATCCAAAATCAAAGAACGGCCTGTGTACCCAGAATGCGCCTACGCCTATCCGTCTAAGAAAGGATGTTCGTCTTTTCCGCAAGTGTACGGATTTGCCGCGGGGCGATGATTTCCGCCAGGGTCGCATGCGCCGAACGCCATACCGGAATGGCCCGTTCAAGCCGGGATGCACCTTGTTCCGTCAGCCATATGGCGCGGCGGCGCAGATCTGTCTCGACGATGGCGATTTCGATCAATCCGAGTGTTTCGAGATTCCGCAAGTTGCGTGACAGGGTCGACTGGTCGAGGCCGGACCGCTCGGCAAGGGCCGCGATGGTATCGTCTTGCGCGCCGGCGATATGTACGAGGAGGCCGAACTGCGCCAGGCTCAGCCCTGCATTCGCCAATCGTGCATCGAGGAACTTGCTGATCTGGCGGGCGATACGTCTGGAGTTCAATCCGGCGCAATTCTCGACCGCGTCGCGCGCATCGGCGACCAGTGTTTTTCTCACGGCTTGCTTGGTTCCGTTCATTGATATATGTATATACAATAATTGCATATACATGGAAATAGTATATTGGCCACGACATCCATCCTGTCGAGTATCGGGGGCACGACCCTCATGGAACTGCGGCGCATTGTGCCCGAGGGCTGCGCCCGCCTGCTGATTAAGCTCGAAAGCGAGAACCCGACTGCCAGCATGAAAGACCGCATGGCGCTCGCAATGATCGAAGCGGGTGAGCGTTCGGGGCGTCTGCCGCCTGGCGGCCGCGTCGTAGAATATACCGGCGGCAGCACCGGCGTTTCTCTGGCGCTTATCTGCGCGGCAAAGGGATATCCCCTCAGCATTGTGACTTCTGATGCCTTCAGCGCGGAGAAGCGTCATCACATGGCGGCTCTTGGCGCCGAACTGACCCTTGTTCCAAGCAAGGGTGGCGGCATGGATGCCGCTCTGACCCGCAGCATGATCGAAACCGCGCGCTCGATCACCGAAAGGACCGGCGCCTTCTGGACGGATCAGTTGAACAACAACGATCAGCTCACTGCCTATCATGCGATGGCCGATGAGATACTGTCTGATGCCGACGGGCGCATCGACGCGTTCGTGCAGGCGACAGGAACGGCCGCCTCCCTGCGCGGCATTGCCGAAGGGTTTCGCCGCCGCAGGCGCAAAGTCCATGTCGTCGCTGTTGAACCCCGGGAATCGGCCGTTCTTTCGGGCGGCAGCACCGGTGTTCACAGGATCGAAGGTGTGGGAGCCGGCTTCGTTGTCCCCTTATGGCGACCGGAACTGGCGAATGAGATTGTACCGGTGTCGACCGACGCGGCGATGGCCATGGCGCGACGTTTGGCGCTCAGCGAGGCGGTGTTCGCCGGAACCTCGACTGGTGCCAATCTTGTTGCGGCCATCGAAGTCGGCAAACGCCTGGGCCCCAAGGGCACGGTTGTTACCGTGATGTGCGATTCAGGGATCAAGTATCTGAGCACGGCGCTCTATGGCCAGAGCAGCGGCGCATGAGGTCGGCAAAGGCCTTCTCATGCGGCCAGCTCCTCGCGAACATGCCCTTGGCCGTCATGCTCGTCGATTTCCATGGTTCGCCGGAACACCTGAGGCCGTCTGAGCATCTCTTGAATGATGAAACGGGCCGGCTAACGCCGGCCCGTCGCTGCATGGCCTTCGGTGAGGGCGCGTTAGAAGCCGAAGTTCATGCTTGCCTGGTAGCCGCGACCATTCCCCAGTCTTTCCGGAGAGCCTCTTTCGGCTTCGCGGACGAAAGGGTCTGGAGCAGGGCACAGGCGGCCAAGAGCGATCTCATCAGTTCAGACTCTGATTGCCTTTGTTCAGAGCCGGAGGGTCAGATATCACAAGCACCAGCCCGAAAGCAGTCGGTATTGCAGGTGATTGGGTGCTTTTGAGATGGTTGTTGCAGATCGGACACGAAATCGATTGGATATAGAACAGAGTGAAACAGGACTTGGCCGGGAGCGAAGGCCATAACTCGAGATATTCAGATTTCGTTGAGAAGCACCAGCAACCGAGTGTTCTTCACTGCCGGGCCGAACGCAAGCTTAGAGGCTTCCTGCAACGGCAAACTCAGATCGGTCAGGCGTTCTTGCTGATGGCCCAGGATAGGTCGCGACGGACATCGTCATTGTGAGGATCGATATCTACAATCGGAGGAACCCTGGCGGGGATGGCCGAGGGGCGAATTTGCGCTTCTCAGCCTCCGGCCACGCGACGCCGGTTGGCGGGTCTTGTCGGCGGATGCCAGTCCATGTTGCCGCTGGCATCAATATATTAAGTGATTTCAACTGGTTGCGATCAATGGTCGGAGTGAGAGGATTCGAACCTCCGACCCCCTGCTCCCGAAGCAGGTGCGCTACCAGACTGCGCTACACTCCGTACCTTGAAACGCAGGCTGTTTGCCTCCCCACGCGCCCGCCGTCAACCCTAAAAGGAGGCCCTGGACTTCCCCCCGGGGTCGGGGGCCCGCCGGAACGGTGCTCCAATCAGCAGGCGGCAGCGGAAAACCTCTCATTGCGATGTCGTAGTCGAGCCAGTATATGGTCCGCCTCCGGTCGATGGGGCGTAGCCAAGTGGTAAGGCAGCGGATTTTGATTCCGCCATTCCCAGGTTC
>CAZICN010000038.1:6726-22445 GCA_964537655.1 uncultured Aestuariivirga sp. | reverse complement strand
GGTCGAGGGGAAGTGATCGAGGATCGCGGTATCGCCGGCGACATCGGCGACAAGGCGGAAGAGATCCTCCGAGATCACGATATCGGTGCCGAAATGGCGGGTCTGCCGCTCGAGCCGGCTCGCGATATTGACGGTATCGCCGAACACGCTGGCCTCACCGCGATGGCCGGCCAGCGGATGGCCGAGCATCACCGGGCCGGCATGAATGCCGATGCCGATGCGGACCGCCGGAAGGTCGCTCTGCCGGCGCCACTCGTTCCAGCAGGCGATCTCGCTCAACAAGGTGAAGGCACAGCGCAGCGCCCGGAAGGCCTGGGCGGCCAGCGGCACATTGCCCTTCCACACCGCCAGGACCTCGTCGCCGAAATGATCGACGATGGCGGCATCATGCATGGCGGTCGCCTGGCTGCTGCGCCGGTAGAAGTCGGTCAGCAGCAGATAGGCCTCTTGCGGATCGAGCGTCTCGCAATGCCGCGTATAGCCGACGATATCGGCGAACAGGGTCACGGCGGATGTCACCTGCGGCAGGACGATCGGCTGAAAGGGCCTACCGCCCGCCCCCGGCCACCGGGTTTCCTCGGCGTGACTAAAACGATGCTGGTACATGGATGATTGCCCGGTCATGTTGGTGGTGACGGGCAATATGGGAGCGGGCGGTCGCGGAAGTTTGGCGGAACCGGGCCTTCTTTTCAGCAACTGTCACAAGTCTGCCGCTCGCCATAATTTGATACACTTTTCCCGGGCCTATGCCTTTACTTACGGTCGCCCGGGTGTAGGGATCACCCTCATGGACTCGACACCACATATCGCTGTTGTCGATGATCACCGCGACATCCGTGACCTGGTGGGCAAATACCTCACTAAGCATGGCTATCGCGTCAGCATCGCCGAAAATGCCGCCGCCTTGCGCCGGCTTCTCGACCGCAGCGCCTTCGATCTCATCGTCCTCGACATCATGATGCCGGGCGAGGACGGCCTGTCGCTGTGCCGCCATGTGCGCAGCACCACCGACATACCCGTCATCCTGCTGACCGCCATGACCGAGGAGACCGACAGGATCGTCGGCCTCGAGCTCGGCGCCGATGACTATCTCGGCAAGCCGTTCAACCCGCGCGAGCTTCTCGCCCGCATCAAGGCGGTGCTGCGCCGCGTCACCAGCCTGCCGCCGCAGCGCGGGCGCAGCAAATCCGGGCAATTGAAATTCGACCGCTGGAGCCTCGATGTCGGCCGCCGCGAGCTGATGGGCCAGGACGGCGTCGCGGTGCCGCTCAGCACCGCCGAGTTCCGGCTCCTCTGCGCCTTCCTCGATCACGCGGGGCTCGTGCTCAGCCGCGACCAGCTGCTCGACCTCACTGTCGGGCGCACCGCCGAACTCTTCGACCGCAGCATCGACAACCAGGTGTCGCGCTTGCGCAGGAAGATCGAAGTCGATCCGAAATCTCCGACATTGATCAAGACCCATTGGGGCGGCGGCTATTGCTTCGCCGCCGGGGTGGAGCCGTCATGATGCGCATCTGGGACCGTAGTGTCGCGACGCAGTTCATTGCCCTGATGCTCCTCGCCTTGCTGCTGTCACAGGCGATCAGCTTCCTCATCACCTGGGACGAGCGCGGCAATGCGCTGCGCGAAGCCTATAAAGGCGAATTCCTGAGCCGCGCCGAAGCCGTGGCGCGGCTCCTGGAAACGACACCCTCGGCGAGCGAGATCGACATCACGCGCGCCAACAACACGCTCAACACGCGCTACTGGGTAACGGCGGCGGATCCGGCCGCCGATCCGGCCGCCTGGCGCCGGACGGCCTGGGCGCAGCTCACCGAGCCGTTCACCACATCGGAATCGGCGATTTATGTCGCAAAGGCCCTCAAGGCCGATTATCGCCGCAACAGCAATGGCGCGAAGACGATCACGACGCCGTGGACCGACCTGCCGGCGAGCGAATGGCACTTCCCGCGCCCCGCCAAGTTCATTCGTCTCGATGATTCCTATGGTGTCGGGCTCGCGGTCAAGCTCGATCGCGGCGCCTGGTTGAACACCGCCTTCGCCAAGCCAGCAATGGGCGGCTTCTGGACATCGCAATCCGTCCTCACCCTTGCCGTGACCGCGCTCACCTTGTCGCTGATCACGGTGCTCGCCGCGCGCGGCATCACCCGGCCGATGCGCCGCATGGCCGTCGCCGCCGAGGCCCTGGGCCGCGGCGAGGCGACATCGCCGCTGCCGGAAACCGGGCCTGAGGACATCCGCAGCACCGCTCAGGCCTTCAACCGCATGCAGGATCGCCTGCAGCGCTTCGTCGCCGACCGCACCCGCATGCTGGCGGCCATCGGGCATGATTTGCGCACTCCCATTACGTCGCTCAGGCTGCGCGCCGAATTCGTCGCCGACAGCGAGGTGCGCGAGAAGATGCTGAGCACGATCGACGAGATGCAGAAGATGACCGAGGCGACGCTCACTTTCGCGCGCGAGGAAGCGGCCGTCGAGGAAACGCGGCCCGTCGATCTCTCCGCACTGGTGCAGAGCCTGTCCGACGATCTGGCCGACCTCGGCCACGACGTCACTTTCACCAACGGCCTCAAGATTCCCTATCGCTGCCGGGCCGATGCGCTGAAGCGCGCCATCCGCAATGTGATCGAGAATGCGGTGCGCTACGGCCAGCGCGCCCGGGTCAGCATCGCGCGCGCCGAGGACAGCATCGACATCGTCATCGAGGATGACGGGCCGGGCATTCCGCCCGGACTTGCCGAGCAGGTCTTCGTGCCGTTCTTCCGCCTCGAGGATTCACGCAACAGCGAAACCGGCGGCGTAGGCCTGGGGCTTTCCATCGCGCGCAGCATCGTGCGCAACCATGGCGGCGATATCCGCCTGGTCAACCAGGCGGCGGGGCTCAGAGCCATCGTTTCACTCCCGGCCATCGACACGCACAACCGCCTGCCGGTCGCCGCCTGACCCTCAGCGCGAACCGGCTGCCGGCACGATGAAATCATAGAAGAACTCGCTGGTCACCTTCCAGCCGTCGGGGACGTCATAGCGTCCCGTGGTGAACACGACCACGAGATCGAGCGAGGGCACGACGATGATGCGCTGGCCGCCCAGCCCGAAGGCCTCATAGGAGTCGATGCTGGCCGCGCCGATGGTGGAGGAATCGACCCACCACAAATATCCGTAATGCGTGGTCTCGGTCGGAAACCTCGGGCGCACCGATTCCGCGAGCCATTGCGCCGAGATGATGCGTTCGCCATTCCAGCTGCCGCCGGCGAGCGCCAGCTGGCCGAGCCGCGCCATGTCGCGCGGCCTGAGGCGAAGGCCCGACGCCGCCGCGGCGTCGCCATTCGCCATCTCGACCCATTCGAAGTCGGTGATGCCGAGCGGCTCGAACAGCGTCTCGCGCGCAAAATCGGTGAGCCGCTTGCCGCTCGCCTTCTGGATGATCGCCGCGAGCAACGCCACATCGCCGCCGCTGTAGTTCCACTTCATGCCGGGCTCTGCCGCCAGCGGCTGGTCCAGCACGTAGCGATAGGGCTGGGGCATCATGTTCATGAGGACTTCGCTGTTGCGTGTGTCGCTATAGGGAATGTCCTCGTTCCAGGCGATGCCGGAGGACATGGTGAGCAGATGGCTGAGCAGGATGCGGTCCTTTTCCGGCGTGCGCGCCGCCGCATATTCGGGGAAGAAGGTGAAGACCGGCTGGTCGATGCCGGCGATCAGCTTGCGGTCGAGCGCGATGCCGATGAGAAGCGACACGACGCTCTTGCTGATCGAGCGCACGTCGTGTTTGACACCTGGGCCATGCGCCACGTCGCCGAGCGATATTCCCCATCGCTGATCAGGCCCGGCGCGGTAATGTTCGAAGACGAGCGCGCCCCGGCGCGCGATCAGGACACTGTGGATGTTGGCGTCGAGGGCGGAAAGCCGGTCGATGAGCGCGCACAGGCGCTCGGCGTCGATGCCCGACCTGGCCTGTGTTTCGACAGGCCAGGCGTCGGCGCCGGCCTGCGGAACGCCGCAGGGCTCGCGCGCCGAGGCCGGCGCGGAAGCCAGCACCGCGAGGAGCAGGAGCATAATGCCGGCAGAGGAAAGGCCGTTCCGCATGAGACAAAGCCTCGCGGCAAAAAGTCAGAACTCCGGATTCTCCTGGAGATTGGTGACGACACGCCGGTTCTGCGATTTGCATTCGATCTCCGGACAGTCCTCGCCGATCTTCTCGCGGCCATAGCCCTTGGCCAGCATGCGTTCAGGCGCGATGCCGAGCGAGGCGAGATAGTTGCGCACCGCATCGGCCCGCTTCTGCGACAGCGCCCTTTGCGCCTCGGGCGCGCCCGGATCGTCGGCCGAGCCCTGCAATTTCACCTTCCACTGCGGATACTGGTTCAGCCATTGCGCCTGCTTGTCGAGCGTCACCCGCGCGGTGTCGTCGAGCGCCGCCGACCCTTGCGTGAAGAAGGTGCGGCGTCCGACATTCACCATGAAGTCCTCTTCGCTGCCGGGTGCCACATTGATGCCGCCGCCGACGGGCGCGTTGGTTCCCTCGGTGGAGGACATGGTGCTGCTGCCGGTACTCGTGCATGCGGAAAGCAGCACGAGCACGGCGAGAGCTGCGGCGTATCTGAGGTCCGGCGCGATCATCATGGTTCAATCCGGCGGTTGCGTGTCGACTTCGGCGCTCTCATCGATCACCGGCGCGCCCAGATGCTTGAGCACGAGGACGCGGGTGCCGATCGGACAACGCTGATAGAGGTCGATCACGTCTTCGGGGAACATGCGGATGCAGCCGGACGAGACATTGGTGCCGATCGACCACGGCTCGAGCGTGCCATGCAGGCGATAGCCGAGATCGATGCCCTTGCGGTAGAGATACATGGCGCGCGGGCCCAAGGGATTGCCCGGCCCGCCTTCGACGGACTCAGGCAGCTCGGGCTGGCGCTTGCGCATCTCGGGCGGCGGCACCCAGCGCGGCCACAGCGCCTTGCGGTCGATGCGGGCGCGGCCATACCAGCGGAAGCCGTCGCGGCCGACGCCGACACCATAACGCAGGGCCGTCTGGTTCTCGAACACGACATAGAGAAAGTGATTGGAGGTATCGATGACCACGCTGCCCAGGGGCTCGATGCTCTCATATTTGACGAGCTGCCGACGCCACTGGGCCTTGATCTTGTTCCAGTTGGTCAGCCGGTATGTGTGCCCATTGTCCACTTCGCTGCCGGCAAAGTATTTCAGCGCCGACTTGCTGTAGGTCTTGGAATAGCCAAAGGCCTCATGGGTGAAGCCCGCCGCACCGACGGACGCCATTCCACCTATAAAACCCCTGCGGGTCAAAGACATGACCTGGAATCCTTTCGAGACCCCTCTCGAATCCCGGCCAGTCTACATGAACCGCAAATCTTGCCAATACGTTACGTCAGGTTTGACGTGTCCGCCCGGCCGGTCAGCCGATCCACGGCGGCAGCGCGAAACGCTCGGTATTGTAGGGCTCCGGCGCGATCAGGGCCTGTTCCTTCTCATGATCCTGAATCTGGTAGAACAGATGCGGCATGCCGAGCGAGGGATCGCGTATGTAATCGGGATAGGGAACCGCCGACTGCCATTCCGGGTGGTAGCGGATGATGCCGGCGACGCTGCGATAGACGCTGTCCCTCAGATAGCGCGCCAGCCTGCGGTTCTGGTCGAATTCGCCGGGTCCCGCCGTGCCGCCCGCCTGGGCCGCCGCGATCGCATAATGATGGACCGAGCTGTAGGACTGGCAACCGACCTGCGGCGTCGATCCGGGTCCGAAACGCTGCACATAGCGCCGCGCGAAAGCCTGTCCCATCTCGTCGCGCAACAGCCCGATGACCGTGCTGACGATGATGCCCCTCGCCTTTTCGCCGGCCTGGTCGACAAAGGACTGATGCATCGCGCCATATTGCAGATAGACGATGCAGTTGAACGGGTCTTCCATGAACTGCAGCTGGAACTGCGCCAGGTCGCCGGCATAGAAATGGGTATTGGCGAGCACGGCCGGATCGGTCTTGCGCGCCTCCGCCAGAACCGGACGCCAGCTCGTGGTCGGCGTGGTGACGATCCTCGGCCCGAAGGCGACTTCCCAGCCGAATTGCCGCGCCGCCGTCGCCATCGCATTGGCGATGACGATGCTGTAGGGCTTCGAGCCCGAGATGATGGCGATGCGGTTGTTTTCCGGCTTCCACTGGCCGCTGTCGCGCAGCCAGGAGATGAACTTGATGAAGCCCTGGCCGTACCAGTAGTCGGCCGGGTCGGCCATGAAGCAGCCGAAATAGCGTTCCGGATTGCTGCGGATCGTGTCGTGATGCTGCAGCAGCGTGTTGTTGTGGATGTAGATGATGCCGGCATCGGCAATGGGCTCATACTCGGAATTCTGCGGCCCGATATTGTAGCCGTTGATGATGGCGTGAACCTTGTGCTCGTCGATCAGCCGGCTGGCGCCGGCGACCACTTCCTCCGCCGTCTGGCGGCATGTGTCGATGAAGACCGGCCGCAGCGGCCGTCCCAGAATGCCGCCGCGCTGATTGATCTCCTCGGCCGCCAGTGTGACGCCATTGCGGAACTCCGCGCCGTCGGCCGCCGAAGGGCCGGTCAGGGGAACCAGACTGCCGATCGCTATGGGTTCCCCGGATGCCGTCATGTCAGGTCTGAGCTCCCGATGCTGTCTGCGGTTCATAGAGGAGATTGTGCATGAGGACACGCAGCCTCGGCGGGTTCACCGGCTTGATCAGGACCGGGAAGCCTTCCACCTTGAGGCGCTTGATGAGCAGCGGATCGGTATCGGCGGTGACGATGATGCTGGGAACGGTCCTGCCCAGCAGCGCGCAGATGCTCTGCACCACTTCGGTGCCATGCTGGTCGCGCAGGCTGTAGTCGGCGATGATGAGCTTGGGATCGAAGGCCGAGCGTCCGATGAGATCGCGCGCCTGCGCCTCGTCCTGGATCGCATGGACCACGATGCCCCAGCGCTCGAGGAGCTCGGTCGTGGCAATGCGCAGCGCCTCGTCGTCCTCGATCAAGAGCACGCAGACACCGGCGAACTCGCCGCCGATGCTCTCGCTGATCTCCGGCTCGCCGATGTCGCTGTGCCAGACATTGCCGGACGGCACCTCGATGGCGAAGACCGATCCGCGCCCCGGCCTGGAGCGGACGCTGATCGGATGATCGAGCAGCCCGGCGATACGCTTGACGATATTGAGGCCGAGGCCGAGGCCGCGTTTCTTGTCGCGCTTGCCGTCGGCGACCTGGTAGAACTCGTCGAAGATGCGCTCGATGAACTCGCCCGATATTCCGCGGCCGGTGTCGCGCACCTCGATCCTGAGCTTCCCTCCCGCGCGCCGGCAGCCGATCAGGATCCTGCCGACATCGGTATAACGCACCGCATTGGCCACCAGGTTGCTGAGAATCCGTTCGAGCAGCGCCTTGTCGCTGGTGATCGAGCTGCGGCTCTCGACGATGCGCAGCTTGAGGCCTTTCTCCTGCGCCTGATGGCGGAACTGGATATCGAGCCGCTGAAATATCTGGGCAAGCTGGAAGGTGGTGACTCGCGGGACGATCTTGCCGGCGTCGAGCTGGCCGATCTGCAGGAGCGCGCCCAGCAGATCCTCCATGATGCTGACGGCGATGTCCATGGCATGGAACAGGTCGTTGCGGTGCTCCTCGTCGGTTTCCGACATGCAGTTGTAGATGAGGATCTTCAGCGTCGCGAGCGGCTGCCGCAGATCGTGATTGGCGGCGCGCAGGAAACGCGATTTGGTCTGGTCGGCGGCTTCCGCCAGTTCCTTGGCGCGCACCAGCGCCCGTTCGCCGCGCTTCAGGAGCGAGATGTCATAGACCGTGGTGACCATGCCGCCATCCTCGGTGGCGCGGCGCTGGATCTGATAGATGCGGCCATCGGCGAGCGGCTGCTCCTCGGCTCCGTCGGTTCCGAACTGCGCCTGCTGGCGCTCCAGCCATTCGCCCGTCTCGGCGACCACCAACTCGTTCGACTGGGCGACCAGCCGCAGGTAATGCGCGTAAGCGAGGCCCGGCTCGATGCCGTCCAACCCGTGGTGGAAGGATTCGCGGAAGTGACGGTTGCAGTACCGCAAGGTCTGCGTGCCGTCCCAGACGGCGATACCGGAGGCGATCGCATCGAGGCCGGCGAAGACGGCGGCACTGCCGGGATTGGCGCGGGCGGCTTGAGCTCCGGAACTCTCTGATGACGCGCCCTGGCTCAACTGCTCTGCCGCCTCTTCGTCTCATTGGCGAGGCTCACCGCATAGTGAATGGCGGCCGAGCGATCCTTGAAGCCGAGCTTCTTCATGAGATTGCCGATATGCACGCGCACCGTATGGCTGCTGAGCGTGAGCGCGCCGGCGATGCGGGCCACCGAATAACCGCGGCCCAGGAGGTCGAGAACGTCGCGCTCGCGATTGGTCAGGAGATCGACGCCCTTGTCGGCCTGCGCCGATGTGGCCGGAGTTTCGGCCGCGGCATGCGGTTGCGCCGCAGATTGCTCCAGGATGCGGCGCGGGAACGAGACTTCGCCCGCCAGCACGCGCTCGATCGCCCGTTCGATCTCCTTGCCGCCCGCGGATTTCGGGATGTAGCCGATGACGCCGTGGCTGATGGAGCGCAGCACGTAATCGAGATCCTCGTGCACCGAGATGATGACGACCGGAATGTCGGGGAATTCGCTGCGCAGGCGTTTGAGGCCGTCGAACTGGTCGAAGCCCGGCATGATCAGGTCGATCAGCATGAGGTCGATGTCGGAATGCTGGCGCAGAAGCGCCAGGGCATCCTCGAAATTTTCCGCCTCCAGCGGCTTGAAGGCCTGGTGCACGCGCTTCATGACCTGCTTGAGCGACTCGCGCACCACCCAATGATCATCAGCAATCAGTATTTTCATTCTGGACATCCCATCTTTCGGTTCATCGCCGATTATTCGAGGTTGCCAGGCGCTGCGGCTGAGGACGATTGCGGGTCTCAGGGTTCTTGGTCGGAACGCTCGAAATGCCTGCTGGTATCACGCGGGAACGTTCCTCGAAAGTGCGCCGCGGCGTGCGGTGCATAATCGGGCGTGACTGATGTCCGGGCGGGAAGCACGTCATGGCGTCTTCCTAGTGGCAGCGTCTGGACCATTAGCAGGAGATAGACGATTTGACTAGTCGGAATATTTATGCAGATCGATTTCATCGCCAGCAATATACCGTAATATAACAGGTTTTTGATCACTAAAGGCATTTATCCACGCAGATTACTTGCAATATCGGACAAAACATCCGATTCTTGCCCTTGACGTTTCTTAGTTAAAAAGTCTAGATATTTTGTCCCCGCCCTGAACCGCCTGGTTCGGATGCGGGGATCCACCGCCGCAGCAAGCCGCGGGGCATCGAATGAACCAATGGAGGAAACACATGACCAGCAGGATCAACCGGCGGACCTTGATTCGCAGCGCGGGCGCCGTGGCCGGCACGGCATTTCCCTTGCCCTTTATTTCCAGACGTCACGCGCTGGCCGCCGAACCCATCGTCCTCGGACTGCCGACATCGCAGACCGCCGCCGCCGGCGTCGCCGACGACCTCGATCATCTCAACGGCACCACGCTGGCGATGGAGGAGATCAACGCGGCGGGCGGCATTCTCGGGCGCGAGCTGAAGCTTTTCGTCACCGATGTCGACAAGCTGTCGCCGGAAAGCTGCCAGCAAGCCATCGCCGCCTGCATCGACGCCAAGGTGCACGCGATCTCCAACGCTTTCCTGTTCGTGCCCATTCCGGCCATGGATGAATCGGCGAAATACAAATGTCCCTATGTGCAGGGCAACACCCAGCGCGCCGCGACCGAGGCCTTCAAGTCCGATCCGGAGAAATACAGCCATATCTTCCAGACCGATCCGTCGGAAGTCCACTATGGCTATACCTATCCGCTGTGGCTCGAGCACGAGGAAGCGCAGGGCGTGTGGAAGCCGAAGAACCGCAAGGTCCACATCATCCAGGAGCAGGTCGCCTATTGCCAGACCATCTCCAAGGCGGCGCAGGAAGCGATCAAGAAGCGCGGCAAGTTCGAGGTGGCGGAAGTCACCGACATCCAGTTCCCGGTCCAGGACTGGGCGCCGGTCATCCAGAAGATGAAGGAAGTGGATGCCGCAGCGATCATGGTCGATCACTGGGTCGCCGCCGAATATGCCGCCTTCTGCAAGCAGTTCATCGCCGACCCGGTGAAGGATTCGCTCGTCTACATGCAATACGGCCCCTCGCAGCCGGAATTCCTGACGCTTGCCGGCGACACGGCGAACGGCTTCTGCTGGTCGACGGTGCTCGGCGTCTATGCCGACGACAAGGGCCGCGCCTTTCGCGAGAAGTACAAGCAGCGTTTCCCCGGCATCATGGGCCTCGTCTATACCGGCAACGGCTATGACATCGTCCAGTATCTGAAGCTCGCCTGGGAAGCGGTCGGCGATCCCAACAACTTCAAGGGCGTGTGCGACTGGATCCGCGACAATCCCTATCGCGGCGTCTGCGGCTACATGGACATGAAGAACGAGCTGCAGGAAGCTGCGCATTTCCCCGACAACGGCTATGCGATCACGGCGACCGAGCTCGAAAAGGGGATGAGCCAGCTCTATGTGCAGGTGCAGAACACCGAGCACAAGATCATCTTCCCCAACGAAATCTCCGAATCGAAGCTGCAGCCGGCGCCGTGGTGGGGATGACGTCCAATCGCGGCACGGGCGCGGCGGCAGTGCCGCGCCCGGCCGAACAGATCTTCGGATGCGAGGCGATCTCGCTCGATCTCGGCGGGCGCGAGATTCTGCGCGATATCAGCCTCACCGTGGATGTCGGCGAGGTGCTGGGGGTCATCGGCCCCAACGGCGCGGGCAAGACGAGTCTGTTCGAGGTGCTGTCCGGGCGGATCATGCCGAAAGCCGGCCGGGTCACCTTCCAAGGCCAGGACGTGACCTGCCTGCCGCTCTATCGCCGCGCCCGTCTGGGGATCGGGCGGACCTACCAGACGCCGGTCGTTCCCGACGAACTGACCGTCGGCGAGACCTTCAAGGCCGCGCGCCAGGCCTATGCGCCGTATTTGACCCGCTTCGATGCTGAATATGGCGCCGAACTCGTCGCGCTCGACGTCGATCCGAACGAACCGACGGCGCGCCTCGAGACGCTGAACCGGCGCAAGCTGCTCCTCGCCTGCCTGCTGATGCGACGGCCGCAGCTGATCCTGATGGACGAGCCGGCGGCCGGCCTCATCAATTCCGAGGTCGACGAAATCGATCACCTCATCCGCCTTCTCTCGAAGGAAATGGACATCGCCATCATCATCGTCGAGCATCGCATCGAGCTCCTCGAAACCATCGCCGACCGGGTCATGGTCATGGATGCGGGCGAAGTCATCTCCGAGGGCTCGCTCTCGGCCATTCTCGCCGATCCGAAGGTGCATGCCGCCTATTTCGAGAATGTCGATGAAGGGGCGCTGCAATGAGCGGCAGGCGCGAGGTTCTCAATGTGAAGGGCCTGTCGGCCGGCTATGGGCCGATGCGGGTGATCCACGACCTCGACCTGATCGTCCATGCGGGCGAGCGCGTCGGTCTGGTCGGCCTCAACGGCCATGGCAAGACGACGCTGTTCTACGCCATTGCCGGCCTGACCGGTTGGCAGCGCGGCTCGATCAAGCTCAACGGCGTCGAGGTCGGCCGCACACGCAGCCAGGGGCCGGGGCGCTACACCCATGAAGTCGTCCATCACGGACTGGCGCTCATCCCGCAAGGCGATGAGATCTTCCACGGATTGACCGTCGAGGAGCATCTCGACAGCGGCGCCTTCACGCCAAGGGCCTGGCGCGAGCGCGCCCCACGCAAAAAGCGGATCCTCGAAATCTTCCCGCCCCTGGTGAAGCTGATGGCCATCCCGGTCGGGCGCCTCTCCGGCGGCGAGCGGCGCATGGTGTCGATCGGCCGCGGCCTGATGGCCGAGGCGTCGCTCTTCCTGGTCGATGAGCCCTCGCTCGGCCTCGCGCCCAAGATCGGCAAGGGCGTGCTCGACGCGCTGATGAGCGTCGATCTCGGCGACAGCGCCATGGTGATCGCCGAGCAGAACGTCGCGCTGCTCGAGGGCCGCGTCGACCGGATCATCGGCATGCATGTCGGCAAGCTCAAGGGCGAGGCGTCCGCCGCCCTGATGCTCAATGCCAAGCGCGAGGTCGCCTGAATGGACTGGGTCTTCGTCATCTCCAACGCCATCGTTCTCGCCTGCATCTATGGCACGCTGGCCATCGGCATTTCCATCACCTGGTCGAGTCTCGGTCTCATCAATCTTGCCTATGGCTTCATTTTCGCGCTGTCGGGATATGGCGCCTGGCTCACCGCCCAGCACCTGGTACCGCTGCTGCCGTCATTCACGGTCGCCCCCGTCGTCCTGCTGGGCGGTGTGCTGACCGGGGTCCTGGGCGGCCTTCTCGTCTGCGCCATCGCCTTCATTCCTATCCACGACAAGCCAAACTTCACCGTGCGCGGCCTGATCGCGACGCTCGCCATCAGCCTGGTCGGCAGCCAGTCCCTGATGTGGTGGTTCGGCCCCCGCTCGAAGAGCCTTCCGGAAATCTTCGGCACCGGCAAGATCAACCTCTCCGGCGTCGTGCTCACCGCCGACAAGGTTGGCAATGTGCTGACCTCGATCGTGCTGCTCATCATCGTGCTGCAATGGATGCGCTCGAGCCGGCGCGGCCTCGAGATCCGCGCCATGATGATGAACCCGCATGCCGCCTCGATCGTCGGCATCGGCGTGCGCCGCACCGGCTTCTATGTCATGGCGATCACCGGCGGCCTCGCCGGGCTCGCCGCCGTGCTGCTGTCGCAGACATATTACATAGCGCCGTTCAACGGCGTCACGCCGATGATCAAGGGCGTCTCGATCGCCCTGTGCGGCGGGCTCGGCAGTGTCCGGGGTGCAGTCATCGCCGCCTTGCTCCTCGGCTTCAATGAGGCGCTGACCAGCGTCACGCTCGGCGGGCAGTATGTGCTGATCACCCAGTTCCTGCTGATCATCATCATCCTGCTGATCCGGCCACGCGGCATCGCCGGCATTCTCGACAAGGCGCGGGAGGCCTGACGATGACCCATAGCTGGCGCAATCCGCTCCATGTCTGGGGCGACGTCAAGGGAGCCGAGGCGGAGATCCCGGCGAACCGCCATCGCAAGCCGCAGGAGGTCTGGGACAAGACACGGCAGTCGCGCGTGCCGCTGCTGCCGGTCGGACGTCTGCGCTACTATCACAAATGGGCGGCGCATGGCGGCAGCTTATGGACCAAGCTGCGCTACTGGCCGACCCGCCGCAGGCTCCTGCATATCAGCGGCGCCTACAATCCGAAGACCATGCGCGCCGAAAAGACGATCGTCGACAAGCGGCCGATCTGGTGGCTGCTCGGCCTCTTCGCGCTTCTGGTGGCGCCGTTCTTCGTGCCGGACGGCCTGACCAACACCTTGCTGGTCGCCGGCGCCTTCTTCGGCATCTATTCGGCGATCAACCTGTGCTGGATGCTGATCATCGGCACTGCCGGCATTTATTCGCTCGCCACTTTCGCGGTGGTCGGCGTCGCCGCTTTCGGCACGACGTGGCTGTCGATCACCTATGGCCTTCCCTGGTGGGCGCTGCCGCCGCTCGGCGCCGTGCTCGGCCTCGTCTGCGGGGCGATCATCGCCATTCCGGCGACGCGGCTCGACGGCTTCTACTACGCTCTGCTCACCCTGGGACTGAACGAGCTGTGCCGCGTCTATGCCTTGCAATCCAAGCAGTTCGGCGCCTCGACCGGCGGCCTCTATGGCGCCGATACCTATATTCCCGCGAGCTGGGCGCCCGTCAGCCAGTCCCTGCTCGGCTATTATGCGAGCTTTGCCGTCATGCTCATGGCGCTGCTGCTCTATCGCTTCGTGAACGGCCGCCGCCTGGGCCGCATCCTGCGCATGGCGCCCGAGAAACGCGAAGCCTTCGCCGAAGCGACCGGCGGGAATTACCGCGAGGCGCGCATCCGGGTGTTCATCATTTCCTCGATCGCCCTCGGCTTCATCGGCGGCTTCTATGCCAGTCATTACCGCGGCGTCGGATTCTCCATATTCAGCTTCGACACCGTGCTGCTCGGCCTCGCCATGCTGGTGATCGGCGGCATCGGCCGGGCCGAAGGTGCGGTTGTCGGCACCGCCATCGTGGTCTTCCTCGACAAAGTCCTGATCAGCTGGGGGCCGGTGCGGCTCATCGCCATCGGCCTGATCATGGCGCTGGTGGTGCTGTTCCTGCGCGGCGGCCTGTTCGGCATCAAGGAACAGTTCCGCGGCTGGCGCGACAAGAAGAAAAGCGAACGTCGCTCGACCAGAGCGGAGAAAGGAGGCGAAATGCTCCCCGAGGAATCGACCGAGACCGAAGACAAGGATCTCGTCTATTGGCGCCGCTACGACAAGATGCAGCGCGATTACTTGAAGACGCTGATCAGCCCGGAAGTCATCGACGAGCACAGGAAGAGTCCGCTCGGCCAGCATAGCGAGCCGCTGGAACGGCTGTTGCTCTATTTCCGCCGTCAGCCGCAAGTCGACAAATATGCCATCATCGTCGTTACGCCGTTCAAGGCCTATCGCATCGTGGCTCTTTCCGGTCAACGCGGCGTGGCGCCGAGGATCGTCGAGGACAAGATCTACGATTCACAAGAGGACGCCTATCATGGGATCTTCATGCGCCGCGTCCAGGACCTGCTCGAATCCTAGCGCGGGATACGAAAAGTGGATACCGGCTTTTCGCGAGAATCCCGCGCCAACTTAAAAGAATCGATCTTCTCCATCAGCAGTGAGGTGCGGTTTCGGCCATGGCACAAGTGAAGTTATTTGGATACACCGATAGGATCTCGGTCAGGCCGGGTGAGGCGGTCTCCGTGCATGTCAATGCCGACGGGACTGATCAGGCGGAGGCGACGCTGGTTCGGCTCATTCATGGCGACGAGCATCCGGACGGGCCAGGCTTCATCGAGGAAGAGATCGCCTGCGACGCCAACGGCACCTGGGCGGTGAAGAAGCAGTATACGCAGGTCGGCTCCTATCTCGAGGTTGCCGATCCAAAAGGCCTTCTCGCTCTCACCGGCAGCATCACTCTCTTTGCCTATGTCTTTCCGGGCCTGCCCAAAGCCGGCCTGCGCCAGTGCATCATCGGGCGCTGGGACAACGACAAGAACATCGGCTACTGCCTCGGCATCAACCAGCGCGGCCATCTCGAATTCTGGGTCGGCGACAGCAAGGAAGTCGACTATCTCCAGGCCGAACTGCCACTGCAGAAGAAGATGTGGTATTTCGTGGCGGCGACGCTCGATGCGAAGAGCGGCAAGGCGACGATCCACCAGGAAAGCGTCGCCAACCGTTACAACAGCCTGCTCGGCAAGGTGGCGCCGCTCGACTATCGCTCGCATGTGGCGGAAACCTTCCGGTTCCGCCAGAAGCATCTAACCGAGACGCCGTTCCTCATCGGCGGCTCGCGCGACTGGCACAAGAAGCGCGGCAATTTCGTGTCGCAGACCTTCTGCGGCAAGATCGATCGGCCAGGCCTCCATGATCGCGCCTTGACGGGCGAAGAGCTGGCGGCGATCCAGGCCGGCGGTACGCCGCCCGCCCAGGGGCTGGTCGCCTATTGGGACACCACGAAAGGCTATACCGATCAGGGCATCGGCGATGATGTCATCGATGTAGGCCCGCACGGCCTTCACGCCA
>CAZICN010000038.1:0-6626 GCA_964537655.1 uncultured Aestuariivirga sp. | reverse complement strand
GATCAGGGCATCGGCGATGATGTCATCGATGTAGGCCCGCACGGCCTTCACGCCAAGGGCTACAACCGCCCGGTGCGGGCCCAGACCGGTTGGAACTGGAGCGGCCGCAATGACTGCTTCCGCCTGGCGCCTGAGGAATATGGCGGGATCGAGTTCCATTATGACGCGATGATCGACTGCAACTGGGACGTGACGAAGACGATCATCCTTCCCGAGGGACTGAAGAGCGGCGCCTATGCAGTACGGCTCCGGGCCAATGGCGGCTCGGGGCTGGGTGAGGAATATGTGGTGTTCTTCGTGCGCGCCAGGAAACCCAAGGCGCCGGTCGCCCTGCTCGTCCCGACGGCGAGCTACCTCGCCTATGCCAATGAGCATCTGAGCTTCGATGCGCAGATCATCCAGCCGATGACCGGCCAACCGCCCATCGTCTCGGAGATCGACATCGAAATGTACAAGAACTGGGAGTTCGGCCTCTCGACCTATGATTCCTGGGCCGACGGCAATGGCGTCTGCTACAGCTCCTATCACCGGCCGATCCTCAACATGCGCCCGAAGCACCGCATGTCGAGCATGGGCGTCACCTGGCAGTTTCCCGCCGACCTCTCGATCGTCGCCTGGCTCGAGCACATGAAATACGACTACGAGGTGCTGACCGACGAGGATCTGCACAAGGAGGGCGCCGAAGCGCTGAAGCCCTATGACTGCGTGATCTCCGGCACTCACCCCGAATATTACTCGGAGGCGATGCTCGATGCGACCGAGGACTATGTCGCGGGCGGCGGCCGCTACATCTATATGGGCGGCAATGGCTATTACTGGAATGTGGCCTTCCGCGATGATGAGCCCTGGACCATGGAGGTGCGCAAGCTCGATTCCGGCATGCGGGCCTGGAACGCCAGGCCGGGCGAGCACTATCTCGCGACGACGGGACAGAAGAGCGGTCTGTGGAAAAACCTCGGCCGCCCGCCGCAGAAACTCGTCGGCATCGGTTTCATTGCCGAAGGCTTCGAGACGAGCCGGCCCTATCGCCGGATGCCTGACAGCTATCACCGCCAGGTGTCATGGATCATGAACGGGATCGAGGGAGAGATCATCGGCGATACAGGCCTCGCCTATGGTGGCGCCGCCGGCATCGAGCTCGACCGCTACGACCTGCAACTGGGAACTCCGCCCCATACCAGGATCCTCGCCTCCTCGGGCGGCCATAGCGACAACTATCTCCTGTCGATCGAGGAAATTCTCTATCCCTATCCGGGCCTCGCCGGGACGCAGGATTATCGCATTCGCGGCGACATCATCTTCTTCAATGCGCCGAATGACGGCGCGGTGTTCTGCGGCGGATCGATCGCCTTCGGCCAGGCCCTGCCGGTCAACAACTTCGACAACAATGTCTCGCGCATGCTCGCCAATGTGGTCAACGCCTTCATCAGGAAGGGCGCCTTGCCGGGATCGCGATGGATCAATGAAGAGAAGCAATGGAAGTAGGGCCGCGTCTCGGCCGCTCGCTTCCTTTGCTTCCCTACCGCCAGCCCTTCGCGCGCGACACCGCATCCGAGAAGCGTTGGCGCCATGGCGCGGCATCGCCCCGCGGGGCGATCTCGCGCGAGACGGGTGGCAGGGGCAGCGTCTTGCCGAAACCCAGCGCCGCCAGCGAGGCCGTGCCATAGGCGGTCAGCTCATCATTGTCGGGCAGGCGCAGCACCTTGCCCAGGACATCGGCGAGGAACTGGCGGAAATAGGCGCTGCGCGTCAGGCCGCCATCGATCGAGATGGCAGGCGCGATCGGAAGGCTCGCCGCCATCGCCTCCACCACCTCGGCGGTGCGCAGCGCGATGCCCTCGAGCATCGCCTGCAAGAGGTCGGTGCGCTCCGTATCGAGTCCCATGCCGATGAAGAGTCCCGCCGCGGTCCTGTCCCAATGCGGCGCTGCCAATCCCGACAAAGCCGGCACGAAAGCGAGACCGCGGGCAATGGCCGCGTCACCGGCAAAGCCCGCAAGCTCGCCTAGATCATGCAGCAAGCCCAGGCGCTCGGCCCATTCGATGGCGGAGCCCGCATTATAGACGCCACCATCGACGGCATAGTGGCGCCCGGCCTGCGTCTGCCAGGCGACCGTCGGCAGAAGTCCGCGTTCGGGTGCGCGAACGATCTCGGACCCAGTAACGGCCAGCACGAAGGCGCCGGTGCCGAAAGTGATCTTGATGTCGCCCGGCTTGCGGCAGCCATGGCCATAGAGCGCCGCCTGCTGGTCGACGACCGAGGCCGTCACCGGCACGCCATCGATGGCGCCGAAGGGCGAGACGGTGGGGCGTATCTCGGGCAATGCCTCGACCGGCACGCCGAACAGGCGGCAGAGGTCCTCATCCCAGGTTCCCCGGCCCAGATCCATGAGCGAGGTGCGGCTCGCGGTCGTGACATCGGTGGCGCAGGTTCCGGTGAGGCGCTGGAGGAAGAAGGCATCGGTGGTGCCGAGCCTCAGGCGGCGCGCTTTCAGCGCCGCGCCGACCTTGGCGTTGTTGTCGATGAGCCAGCGCAGCTTGCTGGCCGAGAAATAAGGATCGAGCGGCAGGCCGGCGCGGCCCAGGGTCAGTTCCTCGGCACCCTCCGCCTTCAGGCGCTCGACCATCTCTTGCGTGCGGGCATCCTGCCAGACAATGACCGGCGACAGCGCCTCGCCGGTCTCAGAATCCCAGGCGAGGCAGCTCTCGCCCTGATTGTCGATCCCGATCGCATCGAGACGGCCTGCCGCGGCGATGCATTCGCGGATATGGGCGATGAGCTCTTCCGCGTCATGCTCGACAAGGCCGGGCTGGGGATGATGCTGGGCATGGCGGGCCGAATGAAGGACGGCGCTCTTGCCATCCGCACCGGCGACGAGGATGCGCGTCGAGGTGGTGCCCTGGTCGATGGCGGCGATGCGCATTCCTAAGGGTCCAGGATGGTGAGCGTCAGACCGGGCTTTGCCAGATGCGGGGCGATCACCGCAAGCGGCACGAGATAACGGCGCTCGGGCCGGAGCGCGATCGGCCGGCTCCACAGGACCCGGCCCTCGCTTTGCAGCGCGAGGCGGCCGCGCACCGGGCGCTCGACGCGCAGTTGCAGCGCCTCATGCGCCACCGCCTGCGGGCCGGGCGCGATGCGCTGCGGCATGACATATTTGACGCCAGCGCCTGCCGCGAGAGCGGCCGCATCGCCCGCGAGGGAAAGCTTCCCTTCGAGATCGTCGGCCATGACTTCGCCCACCTTGCGCCCTTCGGCATGACACCAGGCCGAGGTCTCGACCGGGCGCAGCACATTGCCGGCGGCATAAAGGGTCGGATCGGAGAGCCTGCCACATTGATCGACCGTCGGCCCCTGCGTCGCCTGGTCGAGCGCCAGCGCCGTCGCGCGCACCAGTTCCGAGGCCGGCACGAACTCGCCCGTGAACAGCACGCCGTCGCAGGCAATGGTCTCCTGGCCGCGCGGGCCGTCGATGACGACACCCGTGACCCGTTCGCGCCCCTCGATGGCGACGAGACGCGTGTTGAACCGCACCGGGATGCCGCGCAACCGCGGATAGGCAGCGAACAGGGCATAGGCGGTAGGCCGGTCATTCTCCTCTATCATCGCTTGCGGACGGATGCCGGCATGGCGGCAGGTGAGGAGAGCCGAGAAGGAGACGAGCTCGGTGCCGATGATCACCGGCCGCATGAAGGGCACGCTCTTCTGCAGGTAGATGAAGTTCTGCAGGGCGCCCGTGGTGGTGACGCCGACCGGCCGCGCCCCGCCGACGAGACGCGCGGCGCGCGACGTCTCGCGCACGCCGGACGCGAGCAGCACGCGACGCGCATGCAGCAGCGATGATCCGCCATCGGGATTGCTGATCACCAGTTCACCGCCACCTTTGAGCTCGAGGACGGTGGTGCTCGTGCGGATTGTCACGCCAGCGGCTTTCGCCTTCGCCACCAGGCGGCGCGCATAAGAAGGTCCCGACATCAGCCAGCCGAATTCGGCGAGACCGAAAGTCGCGTGGCCGCAATGGCGCGGTATGCCGCCCGCTTCCGCCTCGCGCTCGAGGATGGTGACACGCTCGACGCCACGCCTGCGCAAGGTCAGTGCTGCGGCGAGGCCGGCGGGACCTCCGCCAATGATGGCGACATCGACGTCACTCATCCTTGATGCTCCCGGCCGAAAGCGGGACGGCGAGATAAGGATCGGCGATCGCCGCGACCGCGGCCTGGCAATAGAAGCCCTGACAGCGGCCCATCATGGCGCGGGTGCGCCGCCTGAGACCGCCCAGGTCGGCGGCGCCGAGGGGGCCCTCCAATGCGCGCTCGATCTCGCGGCGCGTCACGCTCTCGCAATGGCAGACGATCTCGCCATAGCCCGGGCCCGCGACATCGCGCGGCACATGCTCGGCGAGATTGGGAACGGCGGGCCACAGGGGCTCGGCGATCGGATCATGCGGATTGCCGGCCGCGGCATAGAGATCGAAGACGTGGCGGGCGATGCCGAGCGCCCCGGTCAGGCCGGTCGAGCGGATGCCGCCCGCCGCTATATAATGACGGTCGGAGCGGGCATGGATGCGATAGGGCTTGAGCTCGGTCGCGGGCCGCAGGCCCGCATAGACGGCCGTGACCGGCATCTGTGCCAGCGCCGGCACCAACTTCGCCGCATGGCTTCTCAGATGCGCCAACACATCGTGGGTGACGGTCGCGACATCGCGTTCATCCGTCTCCTCGGCGGTCGGCCCGATGATCACATTGCCGAAGATGGTGCGGCAGAGCACGATGCCCTTGGTGCGCTCGGTCGGCACCGGCAGCAAGGTGGTGCGCAGGAGCCCTGCCGCCGCCTTGTCGAAAACGACGAACTGGCCCTTGCGCGGCTTGATGGTGAAGGTCGAAGCGCCGAGCGCCAGCGTCTCCACCCGATCACCCCAGAGGCCGGCGCAGTTGACGAGCCAGCGGGCGGCCAGCGGACCCGATGTGGTGTCGAGCCGCCAGGCGCCGTCGCGATAGTGGGCGCCGGTGAGCTCGGTGTCGCGCTGAACTACGGCGCCATTCGCCATCGCCTGCTGCAGATAAGCGAGCGGGGCCGACCACGGATCCATGATGTGCTCGCCCGGCAGGAGCACGGCGCCCAGGGCTCCCGGTGCGAGTTGCGGCTCACGCGCATAGATGCGCTCACCGTCCAGGCGTTGCGCATCCTCGATACCATTGGTCCTGGCGATCGCCAGGATCCGGGCGAGCTGTGCTTCCTCCTCGGGCGACCAGGCGACCACCATGGCCCCGGTCTCGAGCACCGGCAGGCCCAGCCTTTCGCGGATTTCCAGATATTCGGCATAACCCTGACGCACGCAGTCGAGCTCGAGGCTGCCGGGCTCGGCGTCATAGCCGGTGTGGAGGATGGCGCTGTTGCCCTTGGATGCCCCGGCCAGGATGTCGGGCGCCCGCTCGATGAGCACGACGCGCGCTCCTTCCAGGGTGAAGCGCCGGGCCATGGCGCAGCCGACGACACCCCCGCCGATGACGGCGGCATCGAATTCCCGGCCGGAGTCCGGCCCTCCCCGTTGTATCGCTTGTTCCATCGGACGAGATGGAATGGTAGGAATCCGGTTCCGAACAGTCAACAAATGTGTTCAAAGATGCCCGAATCCACAGACCGGCATATGGGAATCGTCGATACCGTGGCCCAGCGGGGGCGGGTTTCGGTCGACGAGCTGGCGCAGCTTCACGGGGTCTCTCCCGAGACGATCAGGCGCGACCTCGTCGCCCTGGACCGCGCCCGGCTACTGCGGCGCTTCCATGGCGGGGCCGCCGCCCTCTCGGCCGACCAGGAGGGGCCGTTCTCACTCAGGATGAGCGACCATGTCGCCGAGAAGCGCCGGATCGCCAGGCGAGCGGCGAAACTGTTCCAGCCGGGCGACAGCCTGTTCATCGACACGGGCTCGACGACGCTGGCTTTCGCCGACGAGCTGGCGCGCATTCCGGGCCTCACTGTCATCACCAACTGCGAGCGTATCGCCCAGGCGGCGAGCCGCGCCTCCGGCAGCGGCGTCGTCCTGATCGGTGGCGCCTATCGTCCGGAAGCACGCGAATGCCTGGGCCCCCTGGCGATCGACCAGATCCGCCGCCTGCATGTGCAGCATTGCGTGCTCACCATCGCCGGCCTTCATTCGCAAAGCGGGGCGATGGACTTCGACATCGCCGAAGCCGAGGTGGCGCGCGCCATGATCGAGGGTGCGGACCGCCTCACCATTCTCGCCGACAGCTCCAAGTTCGAGCGCCGGGCGTTGATCGATGTGTGCGATCTCGCGGCGATCGACCGGCTGGTCAGCGACAGCGCACCGCCATCGGCGCTCGCCACCGCCTGCCGCGCCAACAGTGTCGAGGTGATCGTCGCGGCGTGAGCATCCTCCGCTGCGTCACGGCGTGGACTCCGGTTCCCCGAATCAGGCCTGCATGTAGCACTCCAGAATATCCGTAATCGAGCTTTTTGGCCCGTTTCTGTTCGATACGATCGAAACGAAAGCCCCTGCTAGGGACGGTAGTAGAGAGCGACCGTATGGCTGGCTTCGGCGAAGAAGAGCCAGCGCTCGATCAGCATGCCGGCGAGCTGGATCAGAGCCGCAAGGGGCGACAAGGCAG
>CAZICN010000037.1:0-23510 GCA_964537655.1 uncultured Aestuariivirga sp. | reverse complement strand
GAGGCTCGGCTTCATCACGCCGCTCACCCACAATTTCTGCGAAAGCTGCAACCGGGTGCGCCTCACATGTACCGGCACGCTCTTCATGTGCCTGGGCCAGGAAGATGCGGCGGACCTCAGGGCGCCGTTGCGCGCATCGGAAGGCGATGAGCTTCTCGGCGCCGCCATCGATGAAGCGATCTCGCGCAAGCCCAAGGGCCATGACTTCATCATCGACCGGCGGCACAACAAGCCCGTACTTTCCCGCCATATGAGCGTCACCGGCGGCTGATCGCCCATCATCAAAGCTTGTATGTCGGGAAGGAATTGTGCGGGTGCATCCCGGACGAGGCTTCCAAAACAGCGATTATTGTGTTCGATTGACTACTGCCCCTTGCCGGGCGCAGGGGACCCGAAGTTCGGAGAAGTTCCATGAGCGAACGCGAAGATATTGCAGACCTGGTTCGAGCGGTGCGGGCGCGCGTGCCCATGGACGCGGCGCAGATGCTGGCCCGGGAGACGCCCGAGCGCATCGGCGCGGTTCTGGCCGAGCTGCCGCCAATGATGGCCGATCGCGTCAAGGCCTATCTGCCGGCGGAGCTGCGGTCGCAGGCCTCGGAGTCGCTGGCGGAGGCCGTCGAGAATACGGTCGGCGAGATGATCGACCCGGCCCTGGCGGTGCTGCCGCAGACCACGACGGTCGCGGAAGCGATCGCATTCCTGCGCAGTCACGAAACGCCGCAGCAGATCACCTACATCTATGTGACGGATGTGGAGGACAAGCTCATCGGCCTGACCGTCATCCGCGACCTGATCCTGGCGGAACCGGACCAGACACTCAAGGACGTGATGCTGCCGGAGCCCTTTGCGCTGACGACCGACATGGACCTCGCCAGCGCCGTCAAGGCGGCCATCCACCGGCACTATCCCGTCTATCCGGTCGTGGACGCCGACCGGCATGTGATCGGCGTGGTGCGCGGCTGGCGCCTGTTCGAGCGCCAGGCGGTCGAGATCAGCGCGCAGTCGGGCCAGATGGTCGGTGTGGACAAGGAGGAGCGCCTCTATACGGGCATCTGGCAGGCCTTCAAGATGCGTCACCACTGGCTGCAGGTGAACCTGTTGACCGCATTCCTCGCGGGTTTCGTGGTCAGCCTGTTCGAAGGGACCATCACCCAGATCGTGGCGCTGGCGGCCTTCCTGCCCGTCCTCGCCGGCCAAAGCGGCAATACCGGCTGCCAGGCGCTGGCCATCACGTTGCGCGGCATGACACTCGGCGACATGGACGGCTATCCCGTGCGCAAGCTGATCAGCAAGGAATTGATCCTGGGGGCGATGAATGGCTTGCTCACCGGCGTGGTTGCAGGACTCGCGATGTATTGGACCTCCGGCGGCGACAGCCCGGGCCAGGCGTTCCTCCTCGGGCTGGTCATCCTCCTCGCCATGACCGGCGCCTGCATGGCCTCGGGGCTCTTCGGCGTGCTGGTGCCCTTGACCCTGAAGCGGTTCGGCGCGGATCCCGCTACCGCGTCCAGCATCTTCCTCACCACCGGCACAGATATCGCCGGCATGGGGCTGATGCTGGTTCTGGCCACCTTGCTGGTGCTTTAGGCCGGCCTCCTCATCCTCGACCGATCAGTGTCCGTGGCGATGGTGCAGGTCCGGATAGTGCGGATGCTTGTGAACTATCGGCGCATGCCTGTGCCAATGCGAATGCGGCTCTGACACCGCGCCTTCATGCGCGTGCCCGTGATGATGGTCGTGCACATGGCTGTGCTCATGCTCGGTCGCATCATGATGGTGCTCATGATCGTGCCTTTCCGTCAGATGCAACCAGAGGCCAATGGCCATCAGGACGCCGGCCACGAGGAGCTTGATCGTGAGCGGATCGGACAGAATGGCGACGGACAGCACTGCTCCCAGGAACGGGGCGAGCGAGTAGTAGGCGCCGGTCCGCGCCGTGCCGAGATGACGAAGCGCCAGAATGAAGGCGACAAGGCTTACGCCGATCACGAAGAAGCCCGTCAGGGCGGCGGTCAGCGCGACAAGCGCCCCCGGCAAGGCGGCGCCGACAAAGAGGCCCAGGGCCAGATTCACTGTCCCCGCGACCAACCCCTTGGACATCGCAATGGCCACGGGGTCTCCGCCTGATATCCGGCGAGTGAAATTGTTGTCGAGGCCCCAGGCAAGGCAGGCCCCGACGATGAGCAGCGCCCCGCGATCGATCGCGATTCCGCTCCCTGTCCAGGACAGCAGGAAAGCACCGCCCAGTATGGCCAAGGCCCCGATAAGCAGACGGCGATCGACATTTTCCTTGTAGACCAGCCAGGCGATCGCCATGGTGGCCACGCTTTCGAGATTGAGGAGAAGGGCTGCGCTCGACGCGTTCGTGGTCATGAGCCCGAGCATCAGCAATGTCGGCGCGACGATGCCGCCGGCACCGATCGCCAGCGCAAGCCAAGGGAGGTCCGGCACGCCGAGGGAAGCCTCCTTGTCAGTTGCCCGGCGCAACCCGCGATAGATTGCAAGGCCTAAGCCAGCGCCCAGATAGAGCAGGCCCGCGAGAACCAGGGGATGGACTTCCTGCAAGAGCAGCTTGGACAGCAGCGGCGTCACCCCGAACAGCACAGCCGATCCAAGCGCCAGCGGAACGCCCGGGAAGAGTGGATTGGGCTGCGCATGTTTCACTTCGGAGTCTCCGATGGCCTCGCATGACGGAGAATATATCGGCCATCACGGAAGCAACAGGGCTTCGATGTCTCAGCACATTCAAACGTCACAGCCGATCGACCGATCACACTTTATTGAACGCGGAGATCGTCAGCGAGCGATAAAAGGGCCTTGAACTTCCAGCTACTAGAGGTTCTAAGCGATCGCATCATGAACCGTCGAACATTTCTGGCTCTCTTGTCATTCACAAGCGTGACTTCTGTTGCGCTCTCTCAAGCAAAGGCCACGCCGAGTGGCGAGGAATTTCCGATCGATGCTACCGATTCGGATCTCGTGCCAACCAAGTACCGGCGCCAGGGCGTCGCCTATGGCGGCGGTGAGAAGGCCGGCACGATCATTGTCGATACCGCCAACAAATTCCTCTACCTGGTTCAGCCCGGCGGCAAAGCCCTGCGCTATGGCATTGGCGTCGGAAGGCAAGGCCTCTCGTGGTCGGGCCGCGCCGATGTGAGATGGAAGGCAAAATGGCCGCGCTGGACACCGCCCGCCGAAATGGTCGCCCGCGATCCGCTGGCCGCCAAATGGGCGGATGGAATGCCCGGCGGCCCAAGCAATCCGCTCGGCGCGCGTGCGCTCTATCTGTTCCAGGGCAAGGTCGACACGCTCTATCGAATCCACGGTACGTCCGATCCCCGGTCGATCGGCAAGGCCGTATCATCAGGCTGCATACGCCTGCTCAATGTCGACGTCGCCGATCTGTATGAGCGGGTAAGACCCGGGGCTCAGGTCATCGTCATGCAGTCGGGCCTCCGCAATCCGCAAACCGCGCGAGCGGAAAGGCCTGCGCAGGCGGAAGGCTCGATCGAACGCAAGGCCGAAGAAAAGCGTGTCATTCGCCGGAATTTCAATCTGGATCTGGGCGACTAGGTCCGCGAGATGCTCAGGAGGGTGACAAGGCTCTCAAGGCGGACGCTGGTCATCGGTTCTTTGTCGGCGATGTCGGGCCAGCAGACTTCACAAGATGCAGCCTCGGCAAAGCAATCAGGCAGTTCGTGGAAGATCGGCCCCATCACGGTCGAGCAGGCCTGGGTACGCCTTGCAAGGAGCAATGAGGAACCTGCGTCGGTCTACATGATCATCCACAACCAATCGGCGATCGACGATTATCTCCTCGCCGTCGAGACCGAAAAGGCAGCACGGTCCGAGATCCATGAGACCGTATCGTTGGGAGGTTCACCAAACAGCCAGCCCGTTCCGGGCGGCCTGGATATGCCAAGTCATGGCGAAATCGTGATGCGGCCTGGCGGCTTTCATGTCATGCTGACTGGCCTGTCCGAATCGGTGACGCCCGGTGAAATGCTGCCCATTCGCATGTTTTTCCGGGAAGCCGGCATGCTGGAGCTGAATATACCCGTTCTTACTGAAGCCGCTCCCGATCCGGTCGAGACCCATACGGCGCACGGGCCGTGAGCGCGGTCGGATGATGTTCACGCCTTCGTGAACTCCGCACTCATTCTGGAAGCCGACGGGACTTGAACCTCTACCGGCTAGAGGTTCTATGCCGAACGCGAAACTCAGCCCAAGCAGGTGAACAAAAGCATGAACGATTTAAACCGGCGTCTTTTTGTGGTCGCGGCAGCATCGATGATGATGACCCCGTTCAGCAGCGCAGGCCTGGCGGTCGATCTCAAGAGCCTTTATGAGCCACCCGCATCCGGCGAGATGGTGCTAGGTCCTGCGGGCGCCAAGGTCACGATCATCGAGTATGCCAGCGCCTCTTGTCCGCATTGTGCGAAGTTCGCCAAGGAAGTCCTCCCGGCCCTCAAGACGGACTATATCGATCCGGGCAAGGTGAGATTCATTCTACGCGAGTTCCCGCACAATCAGGCGGGACTCGCCGGTTTCATGATTGCCCGCTGCGCACCGAAGGAGAAGTACTTCCCGATACTGGACGCGATTTTCGAAACGCAGGATTCCTGGCTGAAGGAGCCAGCCAGCGGGCTGTTCAAGATCGCTCAGTTCGCCGGCTTCACCAAGACGTCCTTCGACGCCTGTCTCAAGAACGAAGCGGTGGCAAAGGACATACTGGCGGTCCGGGACAAGGGAGCCAAGGAATTTGGTGTGAAGGGGGTACCCACCTTGTTCATCAATGGCGAACTGGTGACCGGAAGACCCGACATCGACAATATCAAGCGCATCATCGACCCGATCCTCGCCAACTGAACCATGACGCCCGACAGCTTGCGAAGACTTAGACTGCTCCTGTGGGGCGTTGTCGTGGTCGCTTTTGCAGGGCTTGGCTATCTTGTTTCCCAGATGCAGATGCCGCTCGGCTCACCTCAACAAGCCGCGATCGGCGGTCCGTTCGACATGGTCGATCACAATGGCCGGACAGTTTCCGAGAAAACCTATCTCGGCAGGCCCATGGCGATCTTCTTCGGCTTCACCTATTGCCCTGACATATGCCCCACTACCCTTTCGCGGCTATCGGCCTTGCTCGACAAGCTGCCGCCGGAAGATGCGAACAGGATCCAGGTCATCCTCGTCAGCGTCGATCCGGAGCGCGACACGCCTGAGGCGCTGAAAGCCTATCTCAGCGCTTTCGATGCGCGGTTTATCGGCCTGACCGGCACGCCACAGCAGCTTTCGCGCTTCGCCAGGGCATATCGCGCTTTCTACGAGAAAGTCCCGGATGCATCGGGCGGCTACACCATGAACCATTCGGCAGGTGTCTATCTCTTCGATGTTTCCGGCCAGTTCTCCAGCATTCTGTCGAGCGATACGGCTGACACCGTCGCCACTTCGAAACTGAGCGAACTCGCCCAGGCCCAGTAAGGGACAATGATCAGCAAGGCAACGCCTCCGTACTGGTTCGGGTCACTCGGTCGCGTAGATGCTCGGCGGCGTGCCGTCCTTGGTGATCGCATAGACCATGAACGGGCCTTCCTTCTCGCCGCCCATTCCGGGCGAGCCGAGCGGCATGCCGGGCAAGGTGATGCCGGCGATCGCCGGTTTCTCCGACAGGAGCTTGCGCACGATGTCGATCGGCACGTGACCGTCGACGACATAACCATCGACGAACATGGTGTGGCACCCCTGCATCTGTTCGGGCACACCCGCCTTCCGGCTGATCTGCGCCAGATCGTTCGTCGGCTTGACGTCGACTTCAAAACCGCTCTTGCGCAAATAAGCGACATACCCTTCACAGCAACTGCATTGCGGGCTTTTATAGAGGGTCGCCTGAATATTTCCGGCAAGTGCCGGCAGCGGCTGCATGAGCAGCATGCTCATGATCGTTGCACAAATTAACTGTCTCACGAGGACGATCTCCTTTCAGTGAATATGATCTCCGCCGCCGCAGCCGCCGGACAGGTCCCACAGTCTGGCGAGCTTCACACCATCGAAAGCCCTGTCGCGGATGAGCAGTTTTCCCAGGCCACCATAGACATGCCAGCGCCAGCACTCGCAGCAACAGGGCCCTTTCTCCGAGGAGAGGGACATTGCCTGGTCATAGGCCTTCTGCTGCTCCGGCTCGAGCTCGATATTATAGGCCGGCAGCAGGCGCTTCGCGAGCCCCGCCTCGATGTCATAGGGGTCAGGGGGAATCTCGGCAATAGCCGCGTGAGCTTTCAACCCCGTGATCTGCTCGCGATAACGATGCAGGTCCATTGGCCCACAGCATGAGCCCTGGAGCCGCGCCGTATCCGGTATCGACGCAATGGAATTGAGAAACTCTGCGGAGCAGCTCGAATTGCCATTCTGCGAAAGAAACTCGAAACGCTTCACAATCTCGTCTTCCGCCGCCTGCGCGGTGCTGGACAAAATAAGATCGAGCACTGCGGCAACACCAAGACACATCGTCCCGCGGCGCGTCATGATCGCGAGGGCAAAGTCAACCATGCTGACAGTCTCCTGATGGTGTTAAACGAAGACGAACTCGTTTCGCTTGGGCGGCATTCCTCAACTATGCGGATTCATCGAGAACCGTTACCTGCAATAGCTCTAGATGCCGGCCACTGGCCGGCACCGTAGTGACTGGCGGTCGGAATGATGGCAAGCTCGATCATGAGCGCAGATTTGATCGAAGCGGCCATCCCGCGCAAGACGAAGATCACCTGAGAGATAGATCACTATCATCGCCATTGAGCTTGTCATGTCCATCACAGTCGGTGCCTCCGTCAACAACGCGAAACCGCCCGATCACGGGCGGGCGCGACCCTCATAAATATAACTCATCATTCGCGGCGCCTTCGCTACATAGCTGTTCTCAAGCGCCGCGATGGTGAAGCCGGCCTGCTCGATCATAGCCTGGATCGGCCGATTGAGGTGGCAACCGCCGCCAATGCATTTCCATAGCGGGGTCACCCGGTTCTGCCAAACGCGCACACTCTCTTCGGGTGCCAGGCCATGCTCGATGAATAGCAACTGTCCACCAGGTCTGAGCACCCTATGCATCTCGGCCAGCGCCTGCACAGCCTCGGGAATGGAACAAAGCGTCCAAGTCGTCACCACGGTGTCGATGCTGCGATCATCGAGGGGGATCGCTTCGGCGCTGCCCTCGACGAACGTCACCGGCGTGGCGAAGCTCTGTGCCGCGCGCTTCGCCATTTCGACAAGTTGAGGCGACGGGTCGAGTCCGATCAATTCCTTCACCTGTGGGCCGTAGAATGGCAGATTGAGGCCGGAGCCGATGCCGATTTCCACCACACGACCCACCGCTGCCGAAATGATACGCTCGCGATAGGGTGTCAGGTGCGCATTGCGCATTGCCATATTGATGAGATGTGGCAGGACACGGTCCTGATAGAAACTCATGAGGGCGGCTCCTTTTCGATTTATCTTGAGACTCCAGCTCTCGGGCAGGCCCTCGTCCGCTCCGGATCGACGGCTCACTATAGCAGATCGGGTGGCAGGGGCATCTGAAGAACCAGCCCGACGGCGCCCTTAGCCTGCTCCTGCGCAGAACAATGTCGAGGCGTACAGAGAAGCGAGAGCACCGGATCGATTCAATCAAGCGCACGGCGTTGGTCACGGCTTAGTGATCGTTCTCGATCAGGGTCTGATGGTCGCAGGTCACTTGTTTGCCATACTCGACCTGCTATCCTCTGCGGCCATGGTGCGCCGGTTCGTCAGCCAATTTCTCATGCTCGTGCTCGCCGTCCTGGTGACGGCGGGGTTGAGCCTGTCCGGCATTCAGGCGGCAACCATGCCGCAGTCAGCCAGCATGAATGATATGTCGATGATGGCCGGAATGGACAAACCCGGCGATCATGGTTGCAAGATGTGCGGCAGCGGCGCCAGCACCGGCAAAGCCATGGTGTGTGGCCCGATCTGCACAGGGCCGCTCTCTGCCAGCCTGAAGCCGGCAGAGCGGTCTTTCGTCCCGCAAGTGTTGAGATTTGCGGCTTGGGAACAGTGGCTTGCCGGCCGCTCGCAGCCGCCCGACCCCTACCCTCCGAGACCCTTCTCCATCGTTTGATGCAGTCGTAGCGTCCTCGCGCCGGCTGCCAACGGGTGATCCGCGCGCTTGCGCCTCGCCCTCGCGTCAACACGACCGTGAAGGATCCATGCGTGTCATCAAATTCCAAATTTGAACTATCCCGCAGAACCTTGCTGCTCGGCGTGGCGGCGGGCACCGTCGCCCCGCGTTTCGCAAACGCGGCGCCGCAGAGCGTCGAGGTGACGCCTCAGCCGGCGCGCGCCACGCTGCTCAAGGGCGGCAACCTGCAAACGGACATCCTCAGCTACAATGGCGCGGTGCCCTCGCCTGTTCTGAGGTTGAAGCAGGGCGTTCCGTTCCGCGCCGTCGTGACCAACAGACTGAATCAGGACACGACCATTCACTGGCATGGCATCCGACTGCCAAACTCCATGGACGGCGTGCCCGGTCTGACTCAGCCGCCGATCCAGCCGGGCGGCAGCTTCATCTATGAGTTCACGCCGCCCGATGCCGGCACATTCTGGTATCACCCGCATGCCAACAGCCTGCAGCAGATGGGACGCGGCCTCGCCGGCCTCCTGATCGTCGAGGAGAAGGAGCCCGTTCCGGTCGACCGCGATATTGCCTGGCTGCTGCAGGACTGGCGCCTCACTGACGATGCGGCGATCGCCTCCGGCTTCGGCAGCATGATGGAGGCCGCCATGTCGGGCCGTGTCGGCAATGTGGTGACCATCAATGGCGCTCCGCCACGCGAACTCGCTGTCCGCGCCGGGGAACGCCTGCGGCTCAGGCTTGCCAATGCCGCGCTCGCCCGCATTTTCGGGCTGCGTTTCCAAGGCCACACTCCCGTCATCATCGCCGTCGACGGCCAGCCTTGCGAACCCCACATGCCCGATGATGGGCGTGTCGTCCTGGGTCCCGCCATGCGCGTAGATATTATCCTCGACGCCGTGGGCAAATCCGGCCAGCGATTTGCTATCGTCGATGACTTCTATGACGGCTTGAGCTACACGCTGACCGATCTCGTCTATGAGGCTGAAGCTCTGCGCCCGCGCGCGCCTGAGGCAACGCCAGCCCTGCCGCCCAATCCGCTTCCCAAGCCCGACATCGCCAAGGCGCACAAGCAGGACATCGTGCTGCAAGGCGGGATGATGGGAGGCGGAGCGCTGAAGGGCGTAGGCGGCATGAAGGGCATGGCAATGCCCGGCATGGATGGCGGCCCGATCTGGGCGATCAACGACATGTCGATGACCGGCGATGGTCAGATGGGCATGCCGCCGCTGTTCACGCTCAGGCGGGGTGAAAGCTGTCACTTCACGATGCGCAATGAAACCGCCTGGTGGCATACCATGCACATCCATGGTTTCAGCGTGCTGGTGCTGAGCCGCAATGGCAAACCCGTCCTGCACCGCCAGTGGCAGGACACCATGCTGATGGCGCCGACCGACGTCATCGAATGCGCCTTCGTCGCCGACAATCCCGGCGACTGGATGCTCCACTGCCATATCACCGATCATCAGATGGCGGGCCTCATGACCGTCTTCCGGGTGACGTGACCGGATCGAAACGCAACAAGGAGAAATCGAATGAAACTTGCCTGCAAACTTGCAACCGCCACCGTGCTTGCGGCCCTGCCGTTGCCCGCGATGGCGGCGCCCATCCCGGCCCTCATGTACAAGAATCCGACCTGCAGCTGCTGCGAGACCTATGCGGCCTATCTCGAGAAGAACGGGTTCAAGGTCGAGATCAAGCCGACCAACGATCTGGCCCAGATCGCCGCCGCGGAAGGCGTGCCTGAGCAATTGCAAGGCTGCCACACCGTCAAGATCGGCAATTTTGTGGTCGAGGGCTTCGTGCCGGTCGAGCACGTCAGGAAGATGCTGCTCATGTCGCCTGAGATCGCCGGCCTGGCAATGCCGGGCATGCCTATGGACATTCCGGGCATGGGTTTCGACTCCATGCCGGGCGCGGCGAAGAACACCTACACGACCTATTCGTTCACCAGGGATGGAAAGGACCCGATGGTCTACGCGACCTATCCATCGAACTGACGATGGCAGCGCCGGCGCGGAGAGACCCGCGCCGAGCCTTCGTCGTTCGAACAAGTATCGAGCCATGACGGATCAAACATCGACACACCCTCCTGATCTTCCCGGGACTGCCGCGTCGCGGCGGCGGCTGCTCGCTGCCGTGCCGGTTGGAGGATTCCTGCTGCTGGCCGGCGTCTTTGCCTCGGGACTGGGCCGCGATCCGAGCAGGCTGCCATCGGCGCTCATCGGCAAGCAAATCCCCCGATTCGACCTTCCACCCGTCAAGGGCCGCTCGCTCGGTCTTTCCAGCGCAAACCTACTGGGCGAAGTGTCCCTGGTTAATGCCTTCGCCTCCTGGTGCGTCGCCTGCCGTGAAGAGCATCCAGTGTTCATGGAACTGACGCGCAAGAAACTCGTGCCTTTGCATGGGCTCAACTACAAGGATGCGCCGGACGATGCGGCGCAATGGCTCAATACTATGGGCGATCCCTATCTCAGAACCGGCGCCGATCTCAACGGCCGCGTGGGGATCGACTGGGGCATCTATGGCGTCCCAGAGACCTTCCTGGTCGCGGCCGACGGCAGCATTGCCTACAAGCATATCGGCGCCATCACCGAGCAGACCCTGGCGGAGACGATCCTTCCACTCGTCGATCGGTTGCGGAGAGGTGGCCGATCATGAACCGGCGCCAGGTCATCCTTTTGGCCTCGGGCCTCTCGGTCCACGCGGCATCCGCTGCCGCTCCGAGGAATTTCGTCATGAGCGACGCGCCCAAACAAGTGCCGGCGCTACAATTCACCGATGCCACCGGAAGTCTCCGCACCCTGGCGAACTTCAGTGGCAAGACGGTGCTTCTCAATCTCTGGGCCACGTGGTGCGTGCCATGCCGCACGGAAATGCCGGCTCTCGATCGGCTGCAGGCGGCTATCGGCAGTGCGGATTTCGAGGTCGTGCCGGTGTCGATCGACCGCAAAGGCATGGACGCCGTCAACAAATTCTACAGCGAGGCCGGCCTCACGCATCTGGCGCGCTATGTCGATCCCACCAATCAGCTCTCCCAAAGCCTCGGGATATTCGGCATCCCCACCACCCTGCTGATCGGTCGCCAGGGATATGAGCTTGGCCGATTGATCGGACCCGCCGAATGGGATTCGCTCGATATCGTTGCGTTCCTCGAGAATGTCATCGTCACACAAAAGGAGATCAGTCCATGACGACTACCGAAAGACCGGATGAGCGCCCGTTCCGCCAGGAACTGTGGAACGCGGCGCGTTACTATCTCGGCGGAAGGACAGGCATCGCCCTCACGGCCGCCGCCGTCCTCGGCGCCGGCGCCTATTTCAACTGGAGCTGGCTCGTCGCCTTGGGGCTGGCGCCGATCATTTTCGCCGCTTTGCCTTGTGCGGTCATGGGCGCATTCGGACTGTGCATGAACGGACGCTCGCGTGCTTCCGGCGGGAGCGAAACATCACCAACGGACCCCAATGCCGAGGCTACTGACGCACAGTCGCTCCACAATGCTTCCAGCAGCACCAATCCGACCACCAAAGAAGATGTCAAGCACAGCCGCAAGGGCTGCTGCTGACTGCCCATGTAAACAGGAGAAGACCATGAATACCAAACGCCACGGAATCCTTGCCGCCGCCCTCATGCTCGGCGCTGTCGCCGCCGCCTCGCCGCTCCAGGCGCATCAAAGGCCGAACTCCGCCACAGGCCAGGAGATGATGATGAAGGGCGGCGAAATGGGCAGCCGCGACATGATGGGCATGATGAACATGATGGAGCAGATGAGCAAGATGATGGGCCAGTGCAGCAAGATGATGGAGGCCGCCATGAAGGATATGGATGGTCCCAAATCCCAGATGCCCATGGACGGTCAGAACGCTCCCGAAAAGAAAAACTGAGCATCATCGCATGCCAGTCTCGCGCAGGATCCTGCTCGGTGCAGCTCTTGCGGCGGGGGCGGGTATCTCCCCGCCCGCCTCCGCCCATTCTCTCGAGATGGTTGCCCAGGAGCTGTTGAAGACAGAACCCTATTTCCAGCCAGGTGACCGTGAAGCTCCCGATTTCATGCTTCACGATGCGGACGGGCGTACCGTTCGCCTCGCTGATTTTCGCGGCAAGGTGGTCGTGCTCAACTTCATCTATATCAATTGCCCCGATGTATGCCCGCTGCAATCGGAGAAGATCGCGGCGGTCCAGACGATGGTGAACGTCACCCCGATGAAATCGCTCGTCCGGTTCGTTTCGGTGACGACGGATCCGAAGCGAGACAGTGGGCAGGTCTTGCGGGACTATGGTGACGCCCACGGGCTCGATCCGGCAAACTGGATTTTTCTCACCGCCGCGCCGGAACAGCCCGAAGAAATGACGCGTGAATTGGCCAAGTCCTATGGTGTCGAGTTCAAGATTGGGCAGGACGGTGACCAGATGCATGGTGTCGTGACCACGGTCATCGACCAGGGCGGACGCATCGCGGCGCGGTTTCACAGTCTTCGCTTCCAGAACCTGAGTTTGGTCAAATTCCTCAATGCGCTGATCAATCGGAACGTGCCCGACGGCCACTCTCCTCCAGGCTTCTGGCAAAAACTCTGGGAGATGCTTTGAGCACGATCTATTATTTCGGTTATTCTAGAAATAACGATTGACAATCTCCGAAACCGCGCCTAAGAAGCCGGCCATGAAACTCGTCGACGCCGCCGTGCAACTCGAGGCCCTGGGCAATCCCACCCGTCTCACCATCTACCGCACCCTCGTCAGGGTCGGCGAGAGCGGCCTGCCGGTAGGCCAGCTCCAGTCGCGCCTGGGCGTGGCCGCCTCGACGCTCTCCCATCATCTGCAGAAGCTCATCCAGGTCGATCTCGTGACCCAGGAACGGCAATCGACCACCCTGATCTGCCGGGCAAACTATCCCGTCATGACGGCGCTGGTCGGCTTTCTCACCGAAGAGTGCTGCGTCGAGGAAAAGGAGAAATCCTGCCGGCCCAGTGCGGCGTGATTTTTTTGCGCCAATGGTTCGAAGATTCTAGAAATTTGGAGATAATGGCATGAATGAGAGCCTCCCCATTGTCATCATCGGCGCCGGTCCGATCGGACTTGCCGCCGCGGCGCATCTCACCCTGCGCGCCCAGCGTATCCGTCTGTTCGAAGCCGCGCATCAGATCGCGCCCAATCTGCGCAACTGGGGTCATGTCCGCCTGTTCTCCGTCTGGGATCAATGCGTCGATGCGGCATCCGTGGCGCTGCTGAAGAAGAACGGTTGGACAAGCCCGCCGGGCGGCGAACTGCCGGTCGGCCAAGACCTTGTCGCGCGCTATCTCGAGCCCCTGGCGGCAACGCCCGAGCTTGCTCCTGTCATCGAGACCGGCGCCGAGGTGGTGGGGGTTTCCAGGCTGGGCTTCGATCGCCTGAAGACAAGGGGCCGCGACGCTGCCCCCTTCATCGTCGCCATCCGTGACCGCGACGGCGATACACGCGAGGTGCTGGCGCGCGCCATCATCGATACGTCGGGAACCTGGCAGAACCCCAATCCGCTGGGCGCCAATGGCTGGCCGGCGGAGGGCGAGGATGAGTTCGCCGATCGCATCTCCTACGGCATTCCTGATATTTCCGGAGCGGAACGTCCGCTCTATGGCGGCATGCGCACGCTCGTCATGGGGGGCGGACATTCGGCCGCCAATGCCCTGCTCGACCTTGCGCTCGTCGCCGAAGACGAACCCGAGACCACCCTCGCCTGGGCGGTCCGCGGCAACTCGCTCGCCAGGATATTCGGCGGCGGCACGGCCGACCAGTTGCCGGCGCGCGGCCGCCTCGGCGAAAGGCTGCGCGGGCTGGTCGACCGAGGGCGGCTCACCGTCGAATTGTCCTTCGCCACGCAACGGCTCAAGATGAACGGCAATGGAATTCTCGTCGAAGGAATGACGCCCGACGGCCCGCGCCTGATCGGCCCCTTCGATCGCATCATCGCCGCGACGGGCCAGCGCCCGGACTTCACCTTCGCGCGTGAGTTGCAGCTCGATCTTCATCCCATCGTCGAAAGCACACGCGCACTCGGGCCGTTGATCGATCCCAATGAGCATTCCTGCGGAACGGTTCCCCCGCATGGCTGGCGTGAGCTCGCACATGCCGAACCCAATTATTTCGTCGCCGGCATCAAGAGCTATGGACGCGCGCCAACCTTTCTTCTGCTCACTGGCTATGAGCAGGTCCGCTCCATCGCCGCGCATCTCTCGGGCGATCACGCCGCCGCCGATGATGTCCGGCTTGTTCTGCCGGAGACGGGAGTGTGCAACGCGACACTCGATGAAGTGGCGCCGGGCGGCGCCTGCTGCGCGGGCGCGGAACCCCATGCGCAAGCCCCGTGCTGCGAGCGGCCGGCCGCGGAGATGGCCAAGACCTGCTGCGGCCCCGCAAAGACCGCCCCGCCGCAACCCGTCCTCGAGAAAGCGGGGTGCTGTTGAAGCCTCGCCGGTCATGACCGAAGACTCGATCACTGCGGCCGACAGGGCGCCGGACGATACCCGATCCATCGCAATCCCGATCATCGGCCTCGGCATTACGCAGATATTGGGCTATGGCACGCTCTATTACGCCTTTGCCGTTCTGGAGCCCTTTATCTCGCGAGAATTCGGCTGGCCGTCATCGTGGTCCTTCGGATGCCTGTCGCTCGCCCTGCTGATCGGCGCTCTGGCCGCTCCATTCGCCGGCCGCCTCATCGACGAGAAGGGTGCGAGGCTCGTGATGTCGGCAGGATCCGTTGCCTCGGCCATCGCCCTCGTTGCCCTCGCCGCAGCGCAAGACCTGATCACCTTTGCCCTTGCCCTCATCCTTGTCGAAGTGACGTCCGTCCTCGTTCTCTATGACGCGGCCTTCGCGGCGATATCGCAGATCACCGGCAGCAAAACGGCACGGCGCGCCATCACGCAGATGACCCTGCTCGGCGGCCTGGCCTCGACCTTCTTCTGGCCGCTGACCCATTTCCTTGTTGAGACCATGGATTGGCGCTCGGTGTATCTCGTCTTCGCCGCGATACATCTCGCTTTGTGCCTTCCCCTTCATCTCCTGATCCTCAAACGCGCGGCGGCGCCAGCCGCGAACGGCGCCGCCCCAATTGGCGAGACAGCCGATGACTTGCCGACCCTCAAGCCTGAGGACGGGATGCGCGCCATGCTGTGGCTCATCGCCTATTTCTGCCTCACCGGCTTCGTCTACTCCTCCTTCAATATCCAATGGGTCTCCGCCTTGCAGAATGCCGGCTTCACATCGGCTGTGGCGGTCGGTGTCGGCGTGCTGATGGGACCGTCGCAGGTCGCGATCCGTTTCCTCGACATGCTGTTCGGCAGGACACTGCATCCCCTCGTGACCGGGGCCATCTCCTCCCTCTTCCTTGTCGTCGCCCTCGCAGCGCTTATGCTGGCGGGAGCGGGCGTGATGGCAGCTGTCGTCTTCGCCGTCCTGTTCGGCCTCAGCCAGGGCCTCTCCTCGATCGTCAGAGGCACGATACCGCTCGCGCTGTTCGGCCGCGCTGGCTATGGCGCACGGCTCGGCCGGATCTCGGCCATCAGTGTGGCGGTCAAATCATGCGCGCCATTTGCCTTCGCGCTGCTGATGGGGAATGCCGGACCAACCATCGCCTTTGCCATTTCGGGCGGACTGGCCGTCCTCTCTCTGATCGTACTGCGCCTCATTCCGCGCCCTGCCTGATCAGCTTCCGTGCGGCAACACCACCTCGCCATCCTCTTTGACGAAGATGCCGATGTCGGGATTGGGGAGAATATCATATTGCATTCTCACGACAAACAAGCTCACGGTCCGCCAAGTCGGGCCTGGGACGGTCCGAACACGGCCTTCCCCGATTTTTCCCTGTATTTTCCCTGTATCCATCCGTTAAGAGTGTCTGCGCACAGATCGACGATGCGTTGGTGACCGGAATGACAGCTAGCAGAAAGCAGTTTCGTCTTGCGGGACTGCAGCATCCGGCGCGCATTCTCGTCGATCGCTGGGGCATTCCCCATATCAGGGCCGAAAGCAGCGCCGACCTCTTCCTCGCCCAGGGCTTCAACGCCGCACGCGACCGGCTGTGGCAGATCGATCTATGGCGCAAACGCGGCCTCGGCCTGCTCGCCGCCGATTTCGGTCCGGGCTATCTGGCGCAGGATCACGCCGCCCGTCTGTTCCTCTATCGCGGCGACATGGCCGCCGAATGGCGCTCCTATGCGGAGGATGCGCAAGAGATCTGCACGGCCTTCGTCGCCGGGATCAATACCTTCATCGATGCCATCGAGACGGGCGAGGCGCCGCTTCCGCCCGAATTCTCCGAAATGGGCACGAGACCAGGTCGCTGGGCGCCCGCGGATGTCGTTCGCATCCGCAGCCACGGCCTCACCGCCAACGCTCAATCGGAGATCGCTCGTGCCGTCCTCCTCGCCGCGGGCCAGGATATGGCGGACCGTCTGCGCCAGGATCGCCGGCCCGATCTTCCCATCGACAATCCCGGCAGCATCGATCTCGCCTCCATCCCCGCGCACCTCGTCGATCTGCTGCAGCTCGCCAGCGCGCCGGTATCCTTTTCGCCTGAGCGGCTCGCTGCGCGCCTCGAAGACGCCTGGCGCTGGTCGAAACCCGGCGAGTTCGGCGTCACGCGCGATGAGGCGCCGCAAGGCTCCAACAGCTGGGCCGTGCATGGCCGCAAAACGGTAAGCGGGCGTCCCATCCTCGCCAGCGACCCGCACCGGTCGCTCGGCCTGCCGTCGATCCGCTATCTCGCCCATCTCTCGGCACCCGGCATCGATGTGATCGGGGCGGGTGAGCCCTGCGTTCCCGGCATCTCGATCGGCCACAATGACCGCATCGCCTTCGGCCTCACCATCTTCGATGCCGATCAGGAGGATGTCTATGTCTACGCGACCGATCCCTCCGATCCCCTGGCCTATCGCCACGGCGACGGCTGGGAGGTGATGACGGAAGTCGTCGAGCGTTTCGACGTCAAGGGAGCGCCGGCGCAAGAGAAATCACTGTTCTTCACGCGGCACGGGCCCGTGGTGTTCCGCGATCCCCGCAAGCATCTCGCCATCGCGGTGTGCTCGGTCTGGGGCGAGCCGGGAGCCGCCCCCTATCTCGCCAGCCTCTCGACCATGCGGGCGCGGAACTTCCAGGAGTTCGATTCGGCCTTGGCGCGGTGGAAGACGCCCGCCGTCAACAAGACTTATGCCGATGTCGACGGGCATATCGCCTGGACGCCAGCCGGCCACGTGCCGCGTCGCAAGGGATGGAGCGGCATGCTGCCGGTCCCAGGCTCCGGCGGTTTCGAATGGCAAGGCGGCCTCACCCGCGCCGAAATGCCGAAGATCATCGATCCTTCCGAAGGCTTCGTCGCGACCGCCAATGAGTTCAACCTGCCGGACAGCTGGGATCACAGCGCAGCACCCGTCGGCTTCGAATGGACCGACAGTTCGCGCGCCACACGAATCCGGCACGTTCTGAGCCATGGGCCGTCGCATGAGCTCTGGCATTCGCGGCATCTGCAAACCGATATCCGCTCCGTTCCGGCCCTTCGCCTCCAGCACATCATGGCCGGTCATCGCCCTGCCGACGCCAAAGCGGCCAAGGCGCGCGACATGATCGTGGCCTGGGACGCAATGATGAGCCCCGACAGCGCCGCGGCGGCCCTCTTCAGCCTGTGGTGGCTCAAGCATTTGCGCCCGGCCGTCATCGCGGCCCTGAGCCCGGCCCTTGGCGCGCATGCCGAGCTGGTCGGCATCGGGCACAGCGATGCGGTGCTCGACGCCATCGAACACGCGCCGCAGGAAATGCTGCCGGTCATCGACACGAGCCTTGCCGCCGCCTTCGGCGAGGCCAAGGCGCTGCTGGGGCCCGAGCCGTCGCAGTGGCGTTGGGGCGATATCCATCAGGCCCTGTTCGCGCACCCGGTCTTCCCGGCGACGGACGGCTACACTGTTGGCCCCTTCCCGCTCGGCGGCGATGCCTCGACGCCGATGCAGGCGAGCACGCGGGTGGCGGACTGGCGGGTCATCAGCGGCGCCTCGGTGCGTCTCGTCATGGATGTGGGCCACTGGGACAACAGCCTCTTCATCAACACGCCCGGCCAATCGGGCGATCCGGCCTCACCGCACTATGCCGATCTGGCGCCGGTCTGGGCCAAGGGGGAATACTTGCCGTTGCTCTATGGCGGCACCGCCATCGAACAGGCGCTCGACGCAGTGATTGAACTGGTTCCGGCTGGCCGAACCTCATGACCGGCTTGACGACCGAACCCCATCAGATTCAAACTGAGACAACAGGCATCGCGCCGTAACGAACAGGATCGAATGATCTGGCGAATTCTGGCTCTGGCTGCCATCTTCTGGCGGTATCGTCGAACTGGCCGGCGCCTTCTTGGGCATCGAGCATCGGCGCGCCCGGGCCGGGTCTCGCCGCAAGCGGCGGTTTCGAGCCCTGCTCGGGGCAGGAAGAAGTGCCCGCAAGCGAGAATTGCTGCTTCGTCTGCCCCGTCTTCCTATCCATCTTCGCGGGGAGCGACGACGAGCTTGATTGTGCCGCCTCTGCACTCGCGCTGCCCAGGCCGGATCTGGCGCAAGGCACCGATCCCGAGCCTCTGAGACGACCGCCGCGTTATCGCGGCTAGCCGCCAGCACGACCCCCGGAACAATTCTCTTCAACCAGCATTGCCGCTTAGACGCGCAATGCCAAGGATTCTCACCATGACACACAAACTCGCAAAGTTGCTCGCCGTCTGTTTCATCGTCGGCACAGCCGGCTCGCTTCAAGCACAGGAACCCGGCTATCAGAAAGAAATGGAAGCGGTTCACAAGAAGATGATGGACGGCATGATGTCCATGAAATCGACCGGCGATCCCGACAAGGACTTCGCCATGATGATGATCCCGCATCACCAGGGCGCCATCGACATGGCAGAGATCCAGCTCAAATACGGCAAGGATCCCGCTCTGAAAAAAATGGCCCAGGACATCATCGACGCCCAGAAGAGAGAAATTGACGCCTTCAAGGCATGGGGCGGCCAGCATCACTGAACCCGGCAGCTTGCCCGGACCGTCGGCCGGTCCCGCATAGTGCGGGACCGGCGAAGCATCGTCTTTGACAGGAGTTCCCTATGTCCCATGATCATTCCCAAGCCGGGGATCACGGCCAACCCTATATCCGCCTGCTTGCAATGACGGTTCTCTCTTTCGTTGCGATGTATTTCCTGATGTATGCCATGGTGGACAAGTTCGCAGACGTGTTTTCGAACTGGAACCAGGTCTACATGGCCGCGCTGATGACGGCTCCGATGGTGGTGTTCGAGCTTTTCCTCATGAGCGCAATGTACAAGCGGCGCAGGCTCAACCTGGTGATCACCCTAGTGAGCGTGGCGTCGCTGTTGCTGGCCTGGTTCGCGATCCGCAACCAATGGGGCATCTCCGACCGGCAGTTCCTGCGGTCCATGATTCCGCATCACTCAGGCGCAATTCTCATGTGCCGCGAGGCGGCGCTGACGGATGGCGAGATAAAGGAATTGTGCAACACGATCACGGCGGGCCAGCGGGCCGAGATCGATCAGATGAATGCCAAGCTCGGGTCTTCGAACTGATCAAAGATCGCCGGTGGACAGTTCCGGCACCCAGGCTCAGGCCGGTCCAGCGCCGGCCTGGGCCTCGGTGCTGGGCCCTCGGGCCCGGCGCAAGACCGCCGAGCCCCTTCCCTGCATAGCACCCATGGCCCAGGGCGGCTTTTCCGGCAGGTGATTCTGGTCTAGGCAGAATCCCGCCCTCCATGCCCCTCACCAACCATCCCCACGCGCTTCAGGCCGGCTTCTACATGATCCTGGCCATGGCCAGTTTCACCGCCGGCGACACCATGACCAAGCTCATGGCCGGTGAGGTGCCCGTCGGCCAGATCATCCTCATCCGCGGCATCGTGGCGACCCTGATCATGATCGCCATCTGCGTGAGGCAGGGCGTCATCGCGCACGCTCCCTTGATGTTCAGACCTACCGTCCTGGCGCGCAGCCTCAGCGACATGGCGGGCACCCTGTTCTTCATCACCGCCCTCATGCACATGCCGATCGCCAATCTCACCGCCGTCATGCAAGCGGTGCCGCTGCTGGTGATCGCCTTCGCCGCCCTCTTCCTTGGCGAGAAAGTCGGATGGCGGCGCACGCTCGCCATTCTCGTCGGCCTGTTCGGCGTTCTCCTTATCGTCAAGCCGGCGCCGGCGAGCTTCACCTTCTATGATGGCCTCGCTCTTTGCCTCATCGTCGCCGTGGCGCTACGCGACATCATCACCCGCAGGCTCACCATCGACGTGCCGACGATGATCGTAGCACTCGGCAATTCCGTCATCGTGACGGCGAGCGGGCTCGCGCTCTATCCCTTCGAGGACTGGGTCACGCTCGAGCCCCGGCATTTCATCCTCCTCGTCAGCGGCGGCATTTTCCTCAGCATCGGCTATATCTGCATGGTGCTCACCATCAGGCTTGGCGATATCGCCTCGACCGCCATCTATCGCTATTCGGTGGTGCTCTTCGCCCTGATCTCGGGCGCCTTCGCCTTCCACGAATTCCCGGACCGCTGGGCGCTCATCGGCATCGGCCTCATCGTGGCATCCGGAATCTATGCGCTCATGCGCGAGATGAAAGCGGCGCGCGAAACGTTCCCGCCACATTAATCTAGCTGTAGCGCCAGAAGGCGACCCCGGTCAGGGCAACGCTCCAGGCGAGGATGCCCCATCTCACCCAGACCTGCGGCACGCTGCGCGCCACCTTGATCATCAGATAGCCGCCGAGGAAGGCGCCCCCCATCATGATCAGCGACGGCAGCCAGCGGATGATGCCGGCATGGGCGAAGAGCGCGATCCCGACCAGGGTGATGAGCGAGATGGTGGCGTTGCGAATGGCATTCGCCTCATGAAGATCGTCGTGGCCGAACATCGCATAGAGGGCAAGCAGCACGACGCCCATGCCGAGGCCGAAATAGCCGCCATAGACATAAACGATGAACTCCAGGAGGAAAGACAGCCAGATCCAGCGCCGGCCGTCGAAATCATGGCGGCGCTCGAGCCAGCGCTTGATGGCCGGCGCCAGCGCGAAGGCGACCGTCGAGAAAGCGAGGAGCCAGGGGATCGCCGTCTTGAACGAGGCCTCGCCGAGCCAGAGCAGGCCAAGCGAGCCCATAGCGCCGCCAAAACCCGCGAGCACCAGCCTCGGACGCAGGCGCAGCATCGGGCGTCGCAATTCGTGGCGGTAGCCATAGAGGCTCGCAATATTGGCGGGCAGCAGCGCCACGAAATTCGAGGCATTGGCCTCGATTTCCGACATGCCGGCGGCGACCAGCAGCGGGAAGGTCATGAAGCCTGCCCCGCCGGCCAGGACATTGATGCAGCCGGCCAGAACGCCGCCCGCGAACAACAGTACCATTTCCTGCCAGCCCATCGGCTTTACCCTGATTTTTCAGGACGTTCCTGTCAAAGATAAAGTTGGGACCGGAACGAACAAGCTATGCGCTTCAGGCGTATTAGGAATGTGGCTTTGGCAAAACTTTCCGCTAGAGTGGCAGGGAATCGCTGGCGGAAAGCCGCACCAGGAAGAGGCACCTCATGCGCAGTCAGCTGCTGGCCGTAGCAACCGCAAGTCCCCCCTTTGAACTGCGCACCGAAGACGTGATCGAAGAGGCGACGCGAATATTCGCCGGCCGGCACCGGGATTTCGAGCGCATGATGCCGGTCTTCGCCAATACCGGGATCAGACGGCGGCAGTCGGTACGGCCCTATGGCTGGTTCCGCCAGGACCAGGGCTGGCCCGAGCGTACCGAAGCCTATATCGACGGCGCAACCGACCTCTTCCGCAAGGCGGCCACTGGGGCACTGGAGCGATCCGGCCTCGAGGCGGGTGAGATCGACACGATCATCACCGTCAGTTCGACCGGAGTGGCGACTCCCTCGATCGAAGCGCGCGTCATGCATGAGCTGGGTTTCCACAAGAATGTGAGCCGCATCCCGGTCTTCGGCCTCGGCTGTGCCGGCGGCGCCACCGGGCTGTCGCTCGCGGCGCGCCTCGCTCAGTCGCCGGCGTCGAATGTCCTCCTCGTGGTGATCGAGCTCTGCACCCTGGCGTTCCGGCCCGACGAGATGACCAAATCCAACATCATCGCGACGGCGCTGTTCGGCGACGGGGCGGCCGCCTGCGTCATCTCCGGCAAGTCCAAGAACGGGCTCGGCGCCATCGAGTTCACCGGCGAGCACAGCTGGCCGGACACGCTCGACATCATGGGCTGGCGCATGGACCCGCAGGGGTTCGGCGCCATCTTCTCGCAGCGCATCCCCGATTTCGTGACCCAGGAGCTGCGCGCAGCGGCCGACGGCTTCCTCGAGCGCAACGGCCTCAGCGCCGATGACATCGGCCAGTTCGTGTTCCATCCGGGCGGCGCCAAGGTGATCGCCGCCTTGGAACAGGTCTTCCATCTCGATCAGGGAACACTCGCCATCGAGCGCGACGTGCTCGCCGAACACGGCAACATGTCGGCACCGACGGTGCTTTTCGTCCTGGATCGGGCGCTGCAGAAGCCGTTCACCGGCCGCCGTTTCCTCAGCGCGCTCGGCCCCGGCTTCACCTCGAGCTTTGCGACAATGGTGAGCTGAGGCATGATGAGTTCACGTGTATCCCGCTACCCTCACCCCGAGGTGCGAGCGCAGCGAGCCTCGAAGGGTCTGCTTCAACGCACTCGCTCTATCCTGATGGACGCTTCGAGGGCCGCTTCGCGGCCACCTCAGCATGAGGGGCGTTAAGAGATGTGGCTCAATATCGCTATCCTGTCGCTCGTCACGCTGCAGCGCCTGGTCGAGCTCTACATCGCGCGGCGCAACACGAAGCGGCTCCTGGCACGCGGCGGCCATGAGGCGGGCGGCAATCATTACTGGCTGATCGTCGTGTTCCATGCCGTCTGGATCATCGGCCTGTGGGTCTACGCGCGGGATAACCCAGTCAACTGGAACTGGCTGTTCGCCTATCTCGCCATCGAGGCTCTGCGCGGCTGGGTGGTGGCGGCGCTGGGCGACCGCTGGACGACGCGCATCATCGTCATGCCGGGCGAGCCCCTGGTGGAGCGAGGACCGTACCGCTACCTTCGCCACCCGAACTATCTCGTCGTGGCGCTCGAAATTTTCGTGCTGCCGATGGTGTTCGGCATGTTCTGGTACGCGGTCGCCTTCTCGATCGCCAATGCGGCGCTGCTCTATTGGCGCATCAAGATTGAAGAGCAAACCTTCAGGGAAGCAAGCCCGCCAGAGCAACCGCCGGAGAGTTGAGCAAGCGCCCACTAAAAATGCTCCCCCTCGCCCGTTGCGAAGCAATGGGAGAGGGTGGCCGAAGGCCGGGTGAGGG
>CAZICN010000036.1:0-23618 GCA_964537655.1 uncultured Aestuariivirga sp. | reverse complement strand
GCGCATATAGGCGATCAGCGCCTGGAACAGGGTCCAGCCCTTGGGGTGCCAGAACACGACGCCCGGGCCTTCCTCCTGGAAATGGAACAGGTCCATTTCGCGCCCGAGACGCCGGTGGTCGCGCTTCTCGGCTTCCTCGAGCGCCGTCAGATAGGTCTGAAGGTCCTTGTCGTTCGCCCAGGCGGTGCCGTAGATGCGGGTCAGCATCGGGTTCTTGGCATCGCCCCGCCAATAGGCGCCCGCCACCTTCATCAGCTTGAAGGCCGAGCCGATCTTGCCGGTCGAGGTCATGTGCGGGCCGCGGCACAGATCTATCCAGCCGCCCTGATCGTAGAATTTGATTTCCTGACCTTCCGGGATCGCGTCGACCAGCTCGACCTTGAACGACTCGCCCCTTGACTTGAAGAATTCCTTGGCCGCTTCACGTGAAACGATTCGTTTAGAAAATGGCTTGTCCCGGCCAATGATCTCCCGCATTTTCTTCTCGATCGCGGGAAAATCTTCCGGCGTGAACGGTTCGTTCCGGAAAAAGTCATAGAAGAAGCCGTTCTCGATCACCGGCCCGATTGTCACCTGGGTGCCGGGATAAAGCTCCTGGACCGCTTCGGCGAGAACATGGGCGCAGTCATGCCGGATGAGCTCCAGCGCCTCGGCATCGTCGCGGGTGATGATCCGAACCTTGGCATCCGCCTGGATCGGATCGGCGAGATCACTCAGGACGCCGTCCTTCATCAGGGCGACGGCTTTCTTCTCCAGCGATTTTGAAATGGAGGCGGCGAGCTCGGCGCCGGAAAGTCCCGCTTGCACCTGGCGCACGGCGCCATCGGGAAAGGTAAGATTTATCATGCTCTTCTCCTGCTCACTCCTGCACACGCAGCAGGTAAGCTCCTGGGGGTGACGGCGCCGCTTATGGCAGCGCCGTCCCTCACGGTCAACCGCGGACGGATCATCCGCGCCCGGAAGGAATACAGGTCAATAACTGGCCGTTAACCTTAACAAGTCATCATCCCTGACTGAACTGCAGCGCAAATCCAGTTGGGGACAGCTATGACCAAATTCCTTCTTCGCCTTTCGCTTTGCACGGCCGCCCTTGCCGCCGTCACGACCACGGTGGCCAATGCCGCCGACTATGAGCCCCCGCCGCCGCCCGAAGAGATGCGCGGCACCTGGACGGGCCCCTATGTTGGCGGGTTTGTCGGCGGCACCTTCATCGAAGGGCATTATGTCACCAGCTTCGATCCGGAAATGAGCGGCACCGGCGGCTATGCCGGGGTGCTCGGCGGCTTCCTCTATGATTTTGGCGGCCTGGTGGTCGGCATTGAAGGCGACTATGGCTGGGGCTTCAGCACGACGGCGCAGAACCGCACCGCGGGTGAAGACACCGAACTCTCGATCGACACGCTCGCCACCATTCGCGGCAGGCTGGGCTGGGCTTTCGACGACACGTTGATCTACGGCACCGCCGGCTATGGCTGGATGGAAACCACTTTCGGCGGCCTGGTCGGCAACCCGGCCATCCCGGATGAAGATGAGGGCACGCATGAAGGCTGGGTGGTCGGCGGCGGCATGGAATACCGCTTCATCGACGGGCTCAGCGGCCGCCTCGAATATCTCTATGGCGATTTCGGCGACGAGGATTATTCGCTTCTCGGTGGCGGCGGTCTGGGCGGTGATCTGACGCTCACCATGGACAATGTCCATATCGTCCGCGCCGCTCTCGTCTATAATTTCGGCAATCTCTGGTAAGTTGCTTATTGCCTGCAGTCCGAAGGCGCCGGTCCCTCCGTCCGGCGCCTTCTCTATTTCTGCCGCCAGATTACATGCCGCCAAGCGCGCCAGTCCTGGCGTGGAAACTCGTCCGGAACCGGATCGAACCCCTCGCCGCCCCAGGGATGACAGCGCGCCACGCGTGCGAGGCCGAGCCAGAATCCGGCCCAGGCGCCGTGCCGCCGGATCGCGTCCATGGCATAATCCGAGCAGGTCGGCAGATAGCGGCAGCGCCGCCCCAGCACCGCCGAGACGGTCAGCTGATAAAGCCGGATCAGCCCGAGAAACCCCGACGCCAGGAGCGAGGCGGGCTGTCGCTTTTCCGTCTCATCACGACGTTCGCACATTCTGTCCCTTCCATGAGCCGGTTAGACTGACGAACCCTTCCCGGAGATAGTCATGCCGGCATCCAAGCCCAATATTCTTTTCATCATGGCCGATCAATTGGCGGCGCGGTAACTCAAGGCCTACGGCCACCCTTTGGTGAAGACGCCGCATCTCGACCGGCTGGCGCGCGAAGGCATCGTGTTCGAGAACGCCTATACGCCGAGCCCGCTCTGCGCGCCGGCGCGGGCCGCGGTGATGAACGGCCTCCTGCCGTCGCGGACCGGCGTCTTTGACAATGCCGCCGAGTTCCCCTCCTCCATCCCGACCTTCGCTCACTATTTGAGGACAGCCGGCTATCGCACATGCCTGTCCGGCAAAATGCATTTCGTCGGCCCCGACCAGTTGCACGGACTCGAAGAGCGCCTGACCACCGACATCTATCCGGCCGACTTCGGCTGGACGCCGGACTGGCGCCTGCGCCAGGAGCGCATCGACTGGTGGTACCACAACATGACCTCGGTGCTGCAGCCGGGCATCGCCGAGATCACCAACCAGCTCGAATTCGACGACGAGGTGGCGTTCCTCGGCATCCGCAAGATCTATGACTATGCGCGCTACGAAAGCGAAACACCCTTTTGCCTCATGGCGTCCTTCACTCATCCGCACGATCCCTACGCGGCGCGCGGAAAATTCTGGAACCTCTACCGCGACGACGAGATCGATCTGCCGAAGACCGGGGCCACGCCCAAGGGCAGTCTCGATCCGCATAGCCGCCGTCTCTATGAGATGTCGGCGATGGACGACTATGTGGTGACGGAGAAGGATCTGCGCGCCGCGCGCCACGGCTATTACGCCAATATCTCCTATGTCGATGATCTCATCGGCCAGCTCCTCTCGGCGCTCGAAGCGACAGATAAGCTCGGCGACACCATCGTCGTCTTCACCTCCGACCATGGCGATTTCCTGGGCGAGCGCGGCCTCTGGTACAAGATGTCCTTCCTCGAGCCCTCCGCCCGCATTCCGCTGATCATCTGGGCGCCGAAGCGCTTCGCCGCGCGCCGCGTCGGCGAACCGGTGACGCTCTGCGATATCCTTCCGACCTTTGCCGATCTGTGCACGGACGGAAAAGCGACACTCGCGCGCCAGGTCGATGGCCGCAGCCTCTATCCGCTGCTGTGCGGCGCGGCTGAAAATCCGGGCGCCACGGCCTGGGGCGAATATCTGGCGGAAGGCGCCATCGCGCCCATGTACATGCTGAGGCGTGGCCCGTGGAAGTTCATCCACACGCCCGCCGACCCCGATCAGCTCTTCGAGCTCGGCGCCGATCCCGAGGAGCGCGTCAATCTCGCCAGCGACCCAGGCCATCGCGACCAGGCGCAGTCCTTCCGCCGCGAGGTCGAGCAGGCTTTCGACATACCACGCGTCATGCAAGACGTTCTGACCAGCCAGCAGTCCCGTCTCATGCTGTTCGAGGCGCTGCGGCGCGGCGCGCATTTTCCGTGGGACTTTCAGCCGCTGCGCGAGGCGTCCGAGCAATATACGCGCAACCACATGTCGGTGACCGACCGCGACCTTAAGAGCCGTTTCCCGCCGGCGTCCGATCTCGGGGACAAGCGGCGCTGATGCGCCGGGCGATCAGGCCGGCACGGCCGCCCTGGCCTTGGCCTCGATCTGATCGAGCGCATCGACCACCGCATCGAAGGTCAGCAGCGTCGAGGCGTGCCGCGCCTTGAAGTCGCGCACCGGGAGCAGCGCCTCGAGCTCGTGCCACTTGCCGTTGGGCGGCTCGCCCGCCTCCTTCAGCATGGCATACATCCGGCCGCGCAGCTGGCGCAACTCGTCCGGCGTGGCGCCGACCACGTTCCGGGCCATGATCGAGGAAGAGGCCTGACCCAGCGCGCAGGCCTTGACCTCATGGCCGAAATCGCTGACCACGCCGTCGGCCATCTTGATGTCGACCGTCACCTTGGAGCCGCACAGGCGCGATATGGCCGTTGCCGTTGCGTCGGGCGCATTGAGGCGTTGCAGCCGGGGAATATCGGCGGCGTATTCGAGGATCTTTCGATTGTAGATTTCGTTGATCATGCACACATTCTATTGCGCCGGAAACGCGCCGCAAAGCGTCTTTCGGCGTTTGCCCCTGGAACCTGCCCATGATATGGGAACGGCAAAATCGGATGTCAAAGTGAGCCCCAATATGGATGCCGTCGTCAAGAAACTCGCGCGAGAATCGGCCCTCAAGCGCCCCTCTCAGGAGGAGGCCGAGGAGGCTGTCCGCACCCTGATCGCCTGGGCCGGCGACGACCCGACCCGCCAGGGCCTTATCGACACGCCCAAGCGCGTGGTCAAGGCCTACAAGGAGTTCTTCAAGGGCTATAGCGAGGACCCGCTGCAGGCCCTGTCGCGCACTTTCGACGAGGTCGAGGGCTATGACGACATCGTCATGCTGCGCGACATCGAGTTCAACTCGCATTGCGAGCACCATATCGTCCCCTTCATCGGCCGCGCCCATGTCGCCTACCTGCCCTCGCACGCGGTGGTCGGTATTTCCAAGCTGGCGCGCGTCGTCGAGATCTATGCGCGGCGCCTGCAGACGCAGGAGACGATGACGGCGCAGATCGTCAAGGCCATCGACCAGGCGCTCGAGCCGAAGGGTACGGGCATTCTCATCGAGGCGGTGCATCAGTGCATGTCGCTGCGCGGCGTGAACAAGCGCAATGTCGCGACCATCACCACGCAGTTCACCGGCGAGTTCAAGTCCAATCCGGTTCTCCAGGCCCGCTTCATGGAGCTGGTTCGCGCCCCTACGGGCGGCTTCTCGCTCTGATGCCCAAGGGCGCGGAAGAATCGACCGTCTTCGCCCCGCGCTATGACGAACACGGATTGATACCGGCCGTCGTCACCGATGCGAAGGACGGCGCCGTCGTGATGCTGGCCTACATGAATGCCCAGGCCCTGGCCCTCACCCTCGAAACCGGCGAGGCGCATTACTGGAGCCGCTCGCGCCAGGAGCTCTGGCGCAAGGGCGCCACCTCGGGCGACACCCAGAAGGTCGTCGACATCCGGATGGACTGCGATCAGGACACCCTGCTCCTCACCGTCGCCATGGCCGGCCGCGGCGTTGCCTGCCACACCGGCCGCCATTCCTGCTTCTATCGCCGGGTCGCCCGCTCACCACAAGGTTACAGGCTTGAAATAATCTGAGATTTCCCGGTCTTCCGTACACGGTGTAAAGTCGCGTCATGAACGGAAAGGTCAGGCATTCCATCGGGCTTGCGCTCGGTGCCGGGGCAGCGCGCGGCTGGGCGCATATCGGCGTCATCGAAAGGCTGGAGGAGCATGGCATTCATGCCTGCGCCATTGCCGGTTCCTCGATCGGCGCGCTCGCCGGCGGGCTGCATGCGGCCGGCCGGCTTTCGACGCTCAAGGACTTCGCCCTCAGGTTGACGCGCCGGCGCGTGCTGTCGCTGCTCGACATATCCTGGCGCGGCTCCGGTCTCATCGCCGGCGAGAGGCTCGGCGGCCTGCTCGATGACGCCGTCGGCGGCATCGCCTTCGCCGACACGAAGGTTCCCTTCATCTGCATCGCGACCGAACTCGGCACCGGCCATGAACTGTGGTTGCGCAGCGGTGAGCTGGCGCCCGCGATCCGCGCCTCCTATGCCTTGCCGGGCGTGTTCCGCCCGGTGCGCGTCAATGGCCACTGGCTCATCGACGGCGGCGTCGTCAATCCGGTGCCGGTCGCCGCCTGCCGCGCACTCGGCGCTCGCATGGTCATCGCCGTCAATCTCGGGCCGGAAACGGCGACCGGCATCGCCATCCAGAATCCGCCCGACATCGCCGCAAGCGACAAGGGCCGGACCGCGCCGAGCCTGACGTCGGTCCTCGTCGCCGCCTTCAACATCACCCAGGACCGCCTGGCGCGCTCACGGCTCGCCGGCGACCCGCCCGACATTTCGATCAACCCGCGCTCCAACGGACTTGGCCTGTTCGAATTCGACAAGGCGGACAAGGCGATCGCGGCCGGCCGCGATGCGGTCGATCGCGCCATGCCGGAGATCGAGCGCGCGATCTCGGTGCTGTAATACCCTCAGCCCAAGGGGACGAAAGCCGTACGGTCAGCCCGACGAAGCGATGTAGCTCTTCATGTCCTCGGCTTCGCGTTCGATCTCTTCGATGCGGTGCTTGACCACATCGCCGATCGAGATCATGCCGCCGAGCTTGCCGCTCTCGACCACCGGCAGGTGGCGTACCCGGTGCTCGGTCATCAGGGACATGAGTTCGGACTCGGTGTCGCGCGGCGTACACGTCCTGACCGAAGCGGTCATGAAGTCCTTGATCGGCTTGTCGAGCGCCTTGGCGCCGCCGAGCGACACCGCGCGCACGATATCGCGCTCAGATACGATTCCGCCGATGCGGCCTTGGGCATCGACGATGACGACGGCACCGATTTTCTTGGCGGCGAGGGTTTGCGCGACGGTGAGCACCGTGTCGCCGGGTTGCGCGGTGATCACCGCACGGCCCTTGGCGTTGAGAATTTGCGCAACGGTCATGCACTCCTCCTTCTTCGCTTAGCAAACACTAACACGATCTCAGAGGCTGCGCACCCCTTCTCGATTCATGGTGAAATAGGCGAGGAGCCCCGCGGCGAAGCCGCCGAGATGCGCTTCCCAGGCAATACGCGCGCCATCGGCGAAGCCGGGCAGCCATTGCACGCCGCTCAGCAGTGTCATGGCGAGGAACACCAGCATGAAGATGATGGCGCGCCGGTCGCGCAGGAATTCGCCGAGGCGCAGGGGCACGCCGCGCCGTGCGAACATCACCGGAATGGCCGCCGCCAGCAGTCCTGAAACGGCGGCGGATGCACCGACGGCGACGATGACCGTTCCCCAGTAGACAGCCAGCATGGCCAAGGCGCCGCCGAGCGTCGAAACCAGGGCAATGAAGAGAAAGCGCAGCGTTCCGAACTGACGCGCCACCGGCGTGCCGAAGATGAGCAGCCACAGCGAATTGAGCAGCAGATGGATCCATCCGTCATGCAGGAAAGCATAGGTGACGAGGCTCCAGTATTGCGAGCCCTCGATCATCGCGATGGCGCCGCCGAAGCGCGCCGGGATGAGCGCGAAGGCATAGAGCGACCAGATCTGCCAGTCCTGCCCGCCGATCGAGATCGCCGCCTGGACGCCGATCAAAATGGCGATGACGACGAGCACGACGGGCGGCGCGTTAACTATGGGACCTGTTCCGCTAGGTAATCCCCGCGGGCCGCCGGCCTCCTCCGCCTCGCCGGTCCCTTGCGTCATTTGTGGCACGGTAACTGCAGTCTCCCCACCAGGCGTCCACCCATGACACAACTGCTCACAAGTGCGGTAAATTCAATGCAGAAAACAGATACCATCAAGGCCACGGCAACCCCAGAGGAAATCCTCCACCCCGGCAGCCGCGCCCTGTTCCGCTATTGGGAGACCGTGCGCGGGGAGATGTCGGCGCCGCCGCGCGACTGGCTCGATCTGCAGAAGATCCGCATGCTCGTCCCCTACCTGTTCATGATCGAGCGCAAGCCGGGCCACGGCTATGTCTGGCGCCTCGCCGGGACAAGGGTGTGCGAATTGTGGAACATGGAGCTGACCGGGAAGCCTGCTCTGGCGCAAGGCGATCGCTTCGAGCGCGAGACCGTCACCCGTCTTTTGGACGGCGTCGTCGATACACATCAGCCCTTTGTCCTGCGCTTCCGTCTGAACTCCATTTCCGGATTGAACATCGCGGCGGAGTTCGTCGGCGTGCCGCTCAGGGCGCGTCACGGCGCATCGACTTATGTCTTCGGCGTCGTCATGCCATTCCGAGAGGTGAACTGGCCGCGCAACGACCAGGTGACCACATTCGAGCTCTCCACCGCCCGAACCATCTGGACCGAACCGGTCCCGGGCGCCGATGTGCTTTCGCTGCTACGGCCGGCAAATTCGCAACAGGCCTTCCAGATCATTAATGGCGGTCGCGCCGGGTAGCCGGAAGGGCGAGATTTTTTCGTTCGCGTTAACCTCACATTTTTAGCCCTTCGATATGTTGCTGATGCTACGATCCTCGTCCGAGAGCGTCGGGCTGACACAATCGAGAGGCAATACCGAGCCGTGAATTCAACAATCGCGACTGGCGCAAGATTTCCGCTGGCTGACGCGCCGGCGGCGCCGGGCGTTGTGTTCGGCCGGTTCATGCTGCCCGATATGAGCGAATATCCCTGCCAGGTCAGCGAGTTGACGGTGGACGGCGCGACTTTCACGGCCAATATGGTGCCCGAAAAGGACAGCCAGATCGTTGCTTATATCGATGAGATCGGCCGGGTCGAGGGTATCTCGGGCGAGCCCGTTGCGGGCGGCTTCCGCGTCGCCTTCACCCATCAGGGCCAGCGCAAGGAACGTTTTGCCTCTCGCCTCGCCGGCCGCGCGACCAAGAACACCACCGCCGGCACCGACCTTCGCCGTCATGCCCGGTTCTTGCCCAATGAAAACCAGTCGCACATCACGCTTCCCGATGGCCGGGTCTATGCCTGCGAGATCATTGACATTTCGCTGTCAGGGGCGGCCGTCAAGGTCGATGTCATGCCCAGTCTCGGCACTCACCTGATGCTCGGCAAGATGCGTGGCCGCATCGTGCGCTATGTCGAGCAAGGCATCGCCATCGAATTCCTGAAGCCGCTCAACAGCGGCCAGCTTTCAGCGCAAGTCCGCTGATCACCCCATTTGATCGTCCGAAGGGCCTGGCGCCGGCGCCGGGCCTTTTTCGTTTGGCCTGACCCAGGGCGCGGTAACGAATTTTGATGGTTAATAGTCCCGCCCTGTACCCTTTCTATTTTGTTATTAGTTTTCAGAGACTTGCACTGATAAACTGAACGCGATCTCAAAGCCTTGGCGCTAGCTTGACGTCCAACGATAAGGGGAATGGACGTCAAACAATGACTATCTTGGCAAGGCTCGGGGGAGTTGCGCTCGGATTGGTCTGCATGATCGGCGCGGCGCAAGCCCTCGAAGCAGACCTCAACCGGGCAGAACCCAACAATCAGCAGTTCGCGACCGTTTACGGAAAGGCGCTGCCGCCCATCGGCTATGTGGAGATGTGCGCCCGCGAGCCGAAGGAATGCCGGCCTTCTGGCGGCAAGCCTACGCATCTGTCGCTGTCGCCGGAGCGCTGGAACCTGATCTATCAGGTCAACAACTTCGTGAACGGCAAGATCGCGCCGGTGAGCGACGAAGACCTCTATGGGAAGCCCGAATACTGGACCTTCCCGACCGATGCTGGCGACTGCGAAGACTATCTCCTGCTCAAGAAGCGCTATCTCGAAGGCCTGGGCTTCGCACCCGAGTCGCTGCTCATCACCGTCGTGCTCGACGAGAAGGCGCAGGGCCATGCCGTGCTGATGGTCACCACCGACAAGGGCGACTTCGTGCTCGACAACCGCCGCAACGACGTCCTGCGCTGGAGCGACACCGGCTACACCTATCTCAAGCGCCAGTCGGCGGAAGATCCCCGCCAGTGGGTTTCGCTGACCAACAAGGGATCGGTCGAGAGCGGCGCCGTGTCGGCAGGCGGCAAGAAGCAGTAGCGGACGAATTGAGGGAGCTACGGCCCGGTCGGCGTCCCCCTCCCCATCCCCCACCAGACCGGGTCCGAGGAGCCGGCTCAGTCCCACCCTGAGCCGGCTCCGACTATTCCGGGGAGCGTTCCCGCAACCCGCCGGCGAAACGCCGCCAGTTCTTCACATAGTTCTTGGCCGAACGCTTGAGCTGCTCGGCCATCTCGGCCGACACCTCGCGCACCACCTTCCCGGGCGATCCCATCACCAGTGAATTGTCGGGGATGATCTTGCCTTCGGCGATCAGCGTATTGGCACCGATCAGGCAGTTGCGTCCGATCTTCGCGTGATTGAGGATCGTCGCCCCCATGCCGATCAGCGAGTTGTCGCCGATGGTGCAGCCATGCAGGATCGCCTGATGGCCGATGGTGCAATGGCGTCCGACGGTAAGCGGCGCGCCCATGTCCGTGTGCAGCACGCAGCCATCCTGGATATTGCTGCCTTCGCCGATCAGGATCAGCTCATTGTCGCCGCGCAGGACCGCGCCGAACCAGATGCCGGCATTACGTTCAAGCTTCACCTTGCCGATGACGACCGCGCTGGGCGCGATCCAGTATTCATTCTCGGGCGGAAGCTCGGGCAGAACGCCGTCAAGCGAATAGACTGTCATGCGCCAGGACCTCTCTAGTGGTCTATTGCTTCCAGCATTCGCAAAGGCGCCAGCCGCAGGTGGGATGCGAATGTTAGGAGCGGACCACTAGGTGACTATACAGAGCCGACGGGCGGGCGCCAGTGCGTCGGACCGGAAAGACGCTTCACGCCAGACGGTGTACCGCGCCGACCGCATCCTCGATGCGCCCCAGGAAGGTTACGTCCGGCGCGCCCACATCATGCTTCGCCAGTTCGCGGCGCACGTCGAAAGAGGCGCCGGTCGCATAGACCTTCACGCCATGGCGCGTCGCCTTGCGCACCACCCCGGCGATCACATTGGCGGCGGTCGAATCGAGGAACGGCACCTGCGAGAAATCGATCACGAAGCCCTTGTGCTGATCGGCGATGCGCTCGAGCACCGCGCCAACCGTCGCGGCCGCGCCGAAAAAGAAGGCGCCGGTGATGCGATAGACGACGACATCGGGGTCGCTGGCGAGCCCGGCGTCATAGGGCTTGCGGCCGCCATTGGCGTCATCGGCCCGGTCATCGACCGCGATCGGCCCATGGCGCTCGACCTGTGTCATATGCGCCATGCGGTTGATGAAGATCAGCGCGCCGATCGCCGAGCCGACGACGATGCCTTCGGTCAGGTCGCGGAAGATGGTGAGGAGAAAGGTCGCGAGCAGGATGGCGGCGTCTCCCCAGGATGAGCGGATGAGCGTGGCGAAGGCATGTTTCTCCGCCATGTTCCAGGCCACGACCGCCAGCACCGCCGCGAGCGCCGCCAGCGGAATGAAGCTTGCCAAGGGCGCTGCCACCAGCATGAAGGCCAGCAGGAAAACCGAATGCAGCATGCCCGATATCGGCCCGCGGGCGCCGGCGCGCACATTGGTCGCGGTGCGCGCGATCGTGCCGGTGACGACGATGCCGCCGAACAGACCCGATCCGATATTGGCGAAACCCTGCGCCACCAATTCGCAATTGGAGCGATGCCGCCTGCCGGTCATGCCGTCGGCGACGACGGCGGAGAGAAGGGATTCGATGGCGCCCAGCAGCGCGAAGGCGATCGCATCGGGCAGCACCGCCTGCAGCTTGTCGAGGGAGAATGGCGGCAGATGCGGCGCCGGGAGCGTCGAGGGAATGCCGCCGAAGCGCGTGCCGATGGTCTCGACCGGCAGAGCGAGGAAATAGGCCGCAAACGATGCAAGCATCACGGCGATGAGTATGTTCGGCCAGTGCGGCCGCCATTTCCTGAGACCGACCATCACCGCGATGCCCAGCGCCGCGATGGCCAAGGCCGACGGATTGAGCGTGCCCAGTGCCCCCGACAGGGCTTCGATCTTGGGGATGAGCGCGCCCGGCTCGCGCGCCAGCGTCAGGCCCAGGAGATCATGGATCTGACTGGCGAAGATGATGACCGCGATGCCGGCAGTGAAGCCGACCGTCACCGGATAGGGAATGAACTTGATATAGGTGCCGAGCCTGAGATAGCCGGCCGCCACCAGGAAAATGCCCGCCATGATGACGGCAAGCAGCATCCCATCGACGCCCTGACGTTCGACGGTGGCGGCGACGAGCACGATGAAGGCGCCGGCAGGGCCGCCGATCTGGAACCGGCTGCCGCCGAGGAGCGAGACGAGGAAGCCCCCGACGATGGCGGTATAGAGGCCGCGATCCGGCGTGACGCCCGACCCGATGGCGATCGCCATCGACAAGGGCAACGCCACGATGGCGACGGTGAGGCCGGCGAGGATATCGGCGCGCAGGCCGGCGAAGCCATAGCGCTCGCGCAGGACGGTGACGATCTTGGGCGTGTAGAGGTCGATGAAACTCGGACCCGGCGCCGGCAGATGTGGCTTTCCCGACCAGTCCGTCATCTTCCGCCGCCGTCAACCCTTGTGCTTACTCGAGATCGAAATCGAGAATGGCCATGTTGAAATTGTAAGAGAGCTCGCCATCCTCATCGTCGCGGAAGATCACGCCGATGAACTCATCGCCGATATAGACCTCGGCCGAGTCGCTCTTTTGCGGGCGCTTGCGGACTTCGATATTGCCAAGCTGGAACTTGGCCCTGAAGAAACGGGTAAGCTTCTTTATCTCATCGGGTTGCACGATGGCATTCCTTGTTGAACGGGGAAGCCCATGCTCTACTCCGCCGGTCGAAGCCTAGACAAGTGCTATTCTCCGACCTGTGGAGTATCCGATTTCAGCTGATGGTCCATGACCAGGGCCGGCTCGGCGCAGCCGGCATAGCCGACGATCTTGGCCGGCACGCCGGCGACCGTGCGGTTGGGCGGCACGTCATGCAGCACCACCGAGCCTGCGGCAACGCGCGAGCAATGGCCGATCTCGATATTGCCGAGGATCTTGGCGCCGGAGCCGATGAGGACGCCATGGCGGATCTTCGGATGCCGGTCGCCCGTTTCCTTGCCGGTGCCGCCGAGCGTCACGTCCTGCATCAGCGAGACATTATCCTCGACGACGGCGGTCTCGCCGATGACGATGCTGTGCCCGTGATCGATGAAGATGCCGCGCCCAATGCGCGCCGCCGGGTGAATGTCGACGGTGTAGACGACCGACGAGCGGCTCTGCAAGTAATAGGCAAAGTCCTTGCGGTCCATCTTCCACAGCTGATGCGCGAAGCGATGCGTCTGGATCGCCTGGAAGCCCTTGAAATAGAGCAGCGGCTCGAGATAGCGGTTGCAGGCGGGGTCGCGGTCATGCACCGCCACGATATCGGCGCGCATGGCATCGCCAATGGTGGGATCGGCATCGAGCGCGTCCTGGAAGGCCTGCTGGATCAGTTCGGCAGTGAGCGCATTGGCCATGCGCTGCGCCAGGCGGTGCATCACGGCGTCCTCGAAGCGCGGCTGGTTGAGCACGGCGCCGAAAATGAAGCCGCCGAGGCTCGGGTCCTTTTTCGCAGCCGCCTGGGCTTCGTCGCGGATTCGCTCCCAGACCGGATCGAGGCTGGCGACGGCTTGCGGATGTGTCGACTGGCGGACCATCGGTTTCTCCTAGTGTCCCGAATTGTTCTCTATCCTACGCCACTTCCCGGCAAATAGGGAACATTCCCGGAAAAGCAACAGCATTGCGTTAATGGAGGGGCTCTGATAGCGCCATTTGATGACGACAATCCCCTCTCCCACCCCTTTCCTCGAGGCCTGGCGCGAAGGTCCCGTCGGCTTCCTGATGCTGAACCGGCCGGAACGGCGCAACGCGCTGAACCGGGACATGTGGGCAGCCTTGCCGGCCCTGGTCGAGGCCCTGGACGGCGATCCCGAGACGCGCCTCCTCATTGTGAGGGGCGCTGGCACCGAGGCCTTTGCCGCCGGCGCCGATATCGCCGAATTCGCCGCGGCACGCTCCTCTCCCGACCGGGTCAGGGACTATGAGGCGCTGAACGGCGCCGCTTTCGCCGCCTTGCGGGCCACCGCCAAGCCCGCCATCGCCATGATCCAGGGTTTCTGCATCGGCGGCGGCCTCGCTCTGGCGCTCGCCTGTGACCTGCGCATCGCGGCCGAAGGGGCCGTCTTCGCCCTGCCCCCCGCACGGCTCGGCCTGGCCTATCCGCTCGAGGGCCTGCGTGACCTGCTGACCGCCGTTTCGCCGGCCTTTGCCAAGGAGATGTTGTTCACCGCCAGGCGCTATGGCGCCGAGGAAGCGCTCAAGGCCGGGCTTGTCCACCGCGTCGTACCGGCCGACCGGCTCGTGGCGGAAACGGCGGAACTCGGCCGCGAGATCGCCGACAACGCGCCCCTCACCCTGAAGGCCTCCAAGCGAGCGATCGACGCGCTGGCCGGGCGCGCCGTCGCGGACGATCTCGCCGACCTGGAGGCCCGGTGCTTCGCCAGCGCCGACTATGCCGAAGGCCAACGGGCCTTCCTCGAAAAGCGCCGGCCACAGTTCACCGGCAGTTGAATCGATACCGCAGAAAACGCCCCTAACCGATTGAACTGAAAAACTTAATCACGGCCTCTTTGTGCTCCCGGTCGCCTACCGCGTTCATATGGTTGCGGCGCGGGAGGACCACGCCCCTGGCCCCCGGAATGGCATCGACAAGGGGTTCCACTCGCCCGGCAATATCGTCCTTCTCGCCGGCGACGACGAGGACCGGCACGCCGATCCGGCCCAGTTCCGCGGGCGTGATCTTCTGGCGGCTCGCGCGCATGCAGGCGGCGAGCGCCTTGAGGTCGCCCTTTGTCTGGTCGGCGAACAGGCGGAAGGTCCGCGCCCCCGGATCGGCGACGTCGTCCGCCGAGGGAGCTTCGAGCGCCTGCGCGATCGGCTCGGCACCGCCGACACCCCTGATCATGTTTTCGGCGAGGCCGGCAAAGACGGCTGCCCTGACGCGCTCTGGATGAGTGATGGTCAGGAAGGCGGCGATCCGGGCCCCCATCGAATAACCCATGACCAGCACCTGTCCGAGCCCGAGATGATCGAGCAGGCGGCGCGCGTCTTCCGCCATTTCGGGTGCGGGATAGGCTGCCGGATCATAGAGCTTGCCGCTGTCGCCATGGCCGCGATTGTCGAAGGTGATGGTCTGGTAGCCCGCCTCGGTCAGCGTCCTGACCCAGCCGGTGTCGAACCAGTTGACGCGGGCATTGGACGCGAAGCCGTGGATCAAGAGCACGGGCGGCCCCGAGCCCGTCACCTCATAGGCGATATCGACGATATCGGAACGGAATGTCGGCATCTGTCCTCATGCTTTGCGATGGCGAGCAAGATATGCTAATCGCGCCTTTCTCTAACAGGCTTAAACCAGGGATGCGACATGGCGTCGGGCTCCACTCCACATTTCCAGAACAGCGACGGCGTGCCTTCGATCGAGATCGGCACAAAGGAATTCATGTGCATTGGCGCCAGGCCGCCCTTCGACCATCCGCATATCTTCATCGACATGGGCGCCGACAAGGAGACCGTCTGCCCCTATTGCTCGACGCTCTACAAATACAATGACAAGCTTGCCGCGACGGAATCGAGGCCGTCCGACGCCTTGTGGACCGACGAAGCGGCGTGACCGTCTGATCTGAGATGACGTGGGCCCGGCGCTACTGGGCCTCGGCCGTGCTTTCCACCATTCCCCTGTCGAGCTTGCTCTGCCCGGGCAGGCAGGCGGCGCAGCCGGCAAGGGCCGTCAGGCAGAGAATGGCGATGAGGGTCCGCAACATGCTGTCGTAAACTGACAGTGCGGCCTGCGATTGTCCAGCATGATTCGAAACGGCACATGATCGAGATCAGGGAATATCAGGAAGCCGACGCCCAGAGCATGCTGTCGCTGATTCGCGAGTTGCAGGCGCATGAGGTGGCGCTCTACGACCGGATGAAACCCGTCGCGGAAATGGGTCAATGGTATGTCGACCTGCTCAAGAAGCAGTGCGCCGAAGACGAAGGCGTCATCCTCATCGCCGCGGAGACTGGCGAAGCGCTCGGCTATGCGACCATCCTGACCCATGTCGTCGAGGACGGCAGCGCCGATGAGGTGGCCTATGCCTACGCCTATGTCGGCGACCTCGTGGTGGCAAGGAAGGCGCGCCGGCGCGGCATCGGCAAATTGCTGCTCGATGAATGCGAGAGGCGCGCGCGCACCGCCGGGCGCGACGAATTGCGCATCACGGTGCTCGCCCTGAATGGCGGGGCGCGCGAGGCTTACCGGTCCTTCGGCTTCGACGATCTCCTGGTCGACATGCGCAAGCGGCTCGCATGAAGAACGGCATCCTCTCCAATGCCGAGGCACGCCGGCTCGCCCTCGCCGCCCAGGGCTTCGCCAGGCCGCAGCGCGAGGGCAAAGCCAACTGGACGCGCATCGAGCGCGCCATCGCGCGGATGAACCTGCTGCAGATCGACAGCGTGAATGTGCTGGTGCGATCGCATTATCTCCCGGTCTTCGCCCGCGCCGGACATTACAGCCATGATACGCTCGACCAGCGTACCTTCGGCAAACGCAAGCGCCGCTTCTTCGAGTATTGGGCGCATGAGGCGAGCCTCCTGCCGCTCGAGCTCCATCCGCTCATGCGCTGGAAGATGGAGCGGGCACGGAAGGGGTCGGGCGAGCACAAATATCTCGAGAAATTCGGAAAAGAGCAGAAGTCCTATGTCGATGAGGTGCGCCGGCATGTGCGCAGCAACGGCCTGACCGCCGTCAGCGACCTGCCCGATCCCGGCGGCCGGACCGGCAAGTGGTGGGGCTGGAACAAGGGCAAGATCGCGCTCGAATATCTGTTTCACACCGGCGAAGTGACGGCAGCGACGCGCCGCGTCTTCGAGCGTCTCTATGACCTGCCCGAGCGCGTGATCCCCGGCGAGGTGCTGAACGCTCCCACACCTGGGGAAGATGAAGCGGTCCGCCGGCTGATCGATCTGTCGGGCCAGGCGCTGGGCGTCGCGAGCGAAGCGGACCTGCGTGACTATTTCCGCCTGCCGGTCGATGCGTTCCGGAAGGCCTTGCCGCAAGTCATCGAGGCGGGTGTGCTGGTGCCGGTGAAGGTGGAAGGCTGGACGATCAAGGCCTATCGGCATCGCGATAGCGGGGCGCCGCGCAAGGCCGGCGCCAACGCCCTGCTCTCACCCTTCGATCCCCTGGTCTGGGAGCGCTCGCGCGCCGAGCGCCTGTTCAATTTCCACTACCGGATCGAGATCTACACGCCGCAGCCCAAACGCGTCTTCGGCTATTATGTGCTGCCCTTTCTCGAAGGCGACCGGCTCACCGCCCGCTTTTGCCTCAAGGCCGACCGCCAGTCGGGCCTGTTGCGCGTGAATGCCTCCCATAGCGAGTATGGGACCGATGCGGTGCGCACGGCAGAGGCCGCCGCTCCCGAATTGCGCCGCATGGCGACCTGGCTGGGACTTGCCGATGTCAAGGCGGCGGCGCATGGATCATTGGCGAAACCGCTCCGCCAGGCTTTGAAACGCGCATGACGCACGACGACATCATCACCCGGCGGCTGGCGCTGCGGCTTTTGTCGCAGGAAGCCTTGCAGGCGACGGAGGCAGGCCGCGTCGAGGCGGCGGCGCGGCTGCTCGATCTCGAGCTCTCGCCCGACTGGGACGAGGTCGTACCACTGGCGCGCCGGCGCCTGGCGCAACTGTCTGAAAGCCCCGACTACCGCCCTTGGTCCATCCGCGCCATCGCCCTGCGCGCGACAGGCGAGGCCGTGGGCTATGTCAATTTCCACGACATGCCCGGCCCGCATGAGATGGCGCGGAAGGATGCCTGCGCCGAATTCGGCTACACGATCTTCGAGGCGCATCGCCGTCAGGGTTATGTCGAGGAAGCGGTGCGCGCCCTGATGGCCTGGGCCCGCGAGCGCGGCGCCCGGCACTTCATCTTCTCGGTCGCGCCCGACAATCAAGCCTCACAAGGCTTCGCCCGCAAGCTCGGCGCCCGCAAGATCGGCGTGCAGATCGATGAAGAGGATGGGCCGGAAGACGTGTTCCTGCTCGATTGACCAAGCTTACATCGTCTTAACCCGGTGCCTGCCAGGGCATCGGGCTCTTGAGTGGCGCAATCTTCTCGCGCACCAGCTGATCGGTGACCTTGCGGATCGCCGCCCCCAGCGTGTCGACGATGAAATCGACTTCTCCCTTCGTGATGATCAAAGGCGGCGACAGCACGTCGAGATGGCCGATCGGCCGCACCAGGAGCCCATGCGCCTCGCACTCGTTCGAGATGCGCTTCGAGATGTTCACCTCGTCGGGAAGCCTCTCCTTCGTCTCCTTGTCGCCGACATACTCGACGCACATCATCAGCCGGCGGCCGCGCACATCGCCGACGATCGGCAGGTGGCTGAGCTCGGCCAGCCTGTGCTCGAGATAGTCGCCGACCTTAGCGGCATTGCCGAGGAGGTCCTCGCGCTCGATGATCTCGATGTTCTTGAGCGCCACCGCGCAGGCGACCGGATGGCCCGAATAGGTATAGCCATGGGTGAACCAGGCGTCGGCATCGGGCGCGCTGATCACCTCATGGATGCCGTCCGAATAGATCACCGCCGAGAGCGGGATGTAGCCGGAAGTGAGCCCTTTCGCCGTGACGATGATGTCGGGGATAAAACCGAACTCCGCTTCCGAGGCGAACATGTGCCCGACCCGTCCGAAGGCCGTCACCACTTCATCGGCGATGAACAGGATGCCGTTGTCACGGCAGAGCCTGCTCATGCGCGGCAGATAGTCGGGGGGCGGCATGGTGACGCCGCCCGAGGCCTGGGCCGGTTCGGCGATGAAGGCCGCGATGTTCTCCGCGCCCAGGGTTTCGATCTTCTGGCGGAACTCCTCGACCAGGAAATCGCTGAACGCGGCGAGGCTCATGCCGTCGGGCCGGCGATAGGGATAAGGAGCGGACAAATGATGCACGAGATCCTGCACATAGCGGAAATGCGGCGACTGGTCGCCGTCGCGCAGGCCGACCGTCATGCCGAGATAGGTCGAACCGTGATAGGAGTTCTTGCGCGAGATGATGTATTTGCGTTGCGTCTCGCCGCGCCGCGACTGGTAATAATGTGCGAGCCGGATCGCGGTGTCGATGCCGCACGAGCCCGACGTCGCGAAGGCAACGTGATTGAGCCCCCTGGGCGCCAGCGAGGCGAGCTTGGCCGCGAGTTCGGCGGCGGGCGCGTTGGTGACGTCGACAAAGGTCGTCGTATAGCAGAGCTGCAGCGCCTGCTCGGCCATCGCCTGGGCGATCTCCTTGCGGCCATAGCCGGCATTGACGCACCACATGCCGCCGATGCCGTCGAAGTAACGCCGTCCCTCGGCATCCTTGACATAACAGCCCTCGCCCTCGACCAGGACGAGCGAGCCTTCCTCCTTGAAACTGTCGAAATGCGTATAGGGATGGAGGAAATGATCATGGTCCTTCTGCCACAGATCATCGAGATTGAAGCGGTTGCTAGCCTGACGAAGCATGATTCCCTCTTATTTTGACTGAACGTTCATTCAATATTTAAGTGCGACAAAGGGCCTTCCCTTGTCCCGGACAGTCTAGCCCAGCCCACGCCGGGCCGCCAAGCCGGTGCCTGTGCAGGTGCGAGACAACCGACCTGACGTAACGAAATAATGACTGCCAAACGCCATCATCACAATAATCCGTATACAGATGATCGTGCGCGGCGCGGATGTCCGGTTTCGGGTGGATAAGGCCCCGCGCCTCTCTCAGATTGGGCCATGCAACGAGGAGTATCCGCCATGACCCTGAATATCACCGCCCCTGCCGATCCGCCGACCGCCCCAGCAAGCTACGGCGATGCGGTCGCCTATGACTTCGCCGCAACATCGCTCGGCCAGGTCCTGGTCGCCGCCACGGAGAAGGGCATTTGCGCCATTCTCATCGGCTCCGACCGCGAGAGGCTGACCGCCGACCTGAAGCAGAGTTTCCCCGCCGCCCGTGCCGGCGCGTTGCCGGAAGCCTGGGTCGGCGATGTCGTCGCGCTGATCGAGACGCCTGCCGGGGCGCCCGACCTGCCGCTCGACCTGCGCGGCTCGGATCTCGAGATCAAGGTCTGGCAGGCCCTGCGCGCCATACCGGCCGGCACGACGCTCAGCTATTCGGCCCTCGCCGAGCGCATCGGCCTGAAGAACGGCGCACGCGATGTGAGCGAGGCCTGTGCCGCGAACCGGATCGCGGTCGCCGTTCCCTGCCACCGCATCCTGCGCAAGGACGGATCGATCTCGGGCTATCGCTGGGGCGTGCACCGCAAGCGCGAGTTGCTCAAGCGCGAGGGTGCCCGATGACCGACGCCCTGCCCGCTTCGGTGGCCCGGCGCGTTGCCGCGCGTGACTGGCCCGGACTGGCGACAGGCCTCGACAAGCACGGCTCCGCCGTCATCAAGGATCTGCTCAGCCCTGACGAATGCGTGGCGCTCGCCCGGTCATACCCGGACGATGCGCTGTTCAGGAACCGCATCGTCATGGGCCGGCATGGCTTCGGCCAGGGCGAATACAAGTATTTCGCCTATCCCTTGCCTGGCCTCATCGCCGCGCTGCGCGAGGCGCTCTATGCCCCTTTGGCCGCGATCGCCAATCGCTGGAACGAAGCCCTTGGCGATCCCCTGCGCTATCCGGAGGCGCATGCGGCCTTTCTCGCCCGCTGCCACGAGGCCGGACAGAACCGCCCGACGCCGCTCCTGCTGCAATATGGCGAAGGCGACTACAACTGCCTGCATCAGGATATCTATGGCGAGCATGTCTTCCCGCTGCAGGTCGCCATCCTCCTGTCGGCGCCGGGTACCGACTTCACCGGCGGCGAATTCGTGCTGACCGAGCAGCGGCCGCGCATGCAGTCGCGCGCCGAGGTGGCGCCGCTCGGCCAGGGCGACGGCGTGATCTTTCCGGTGCATCACCGCCCGGTTCAGGGCACGCGCGGCGTCTACAAGGTCAACCTTCGCCACGGCGTCAGCCGGCTGCGCTCAGGGCAGCGCCATACGCTCGGCATCATCTTCCACGACGCGAAATGATCACGCCCCGCCAAGGAGGCGTCGCAGGTCGTCGCGCCAGACCTCGACGCGGTTGAGCGCAACATCACCCGCCTCACCGGCGCAGATGATGCAAGTCCCGGTCACTTGGGCTGCAGGAGGCGTCGGCGCTTCGTGACGACGCGCTCGAAGGCCGCGCCAAAGCCGGCGCAATGCGCATCGCTCACCGCCAGCGACAGGGCCATGTAGCCGCGACCGGCCATGTAGTAACCTTCCTCAAGGATATCGAGATAGAGGAGCTGGCGCAGGCGCGGGTCCGAGCGGGCGACGTCTTCGGGCGTCCTGATCTCGCCCGGGAGCGGATGGACGGTCAGCAGTGAGCCGAGGCCGGTCGCCTTCAGCGCGACCTGATAGCGCATGAAGAGAGTGTTGAGACTGTCGCGCAAGCCATCGCCGCGCCGGTTGAGGGCGACGGAGGCCTCTGGCGTGAAGATTTCCGACAGAGCGGCAACCCCCGCGGTCATCGTCAGGGTGTTGTTGTTGAAGGTGCCGGCATGCGGCAGCGCCTGCGGCCGGGCGGGATCGAACTGCTCCATGATGTCGCGCCGTCCGCCAAAGGCGCCGAAGGACATGCCGCCGCCGATATATTTGCCGAGCGTCTTGAGATCGGGCGCGATGCCGAGCGAGGCCGACAGGCCCTTGGGGCCGAGCCGCGACGTCATCACCTCATCGAAGATCAGGATGATGCCGCGTCGCGCGGTCTCGGCGCGCAGCATCGCAAGGTAGTCGCGATCGGCGGGCAGGCAGCCGCCGCTGCCGAGCATCGGCTCGATCAGGACCGCCGCCAGCTCGCCACCGTGCCGCTCGATGAGCGCCAGCGTCGCCGCGCTGTCGTTGAACGGCGCCAGCACCGTGTCATAGGGCGCGTTCACCGCGGCACCGGCGCCGCCGAAATAGAGCGTGCCGCCATGATAGCCGCCTTTTACCCCCAGGATCTTCGGCCGCCTGGTGAAGGCGCGCGCCGCGCCGAGCGCCATCATATTGGCTTCGGTACCGGAATTGGTGAACCGCACGAGGTCGAGATCGAAGCGCCTGGTCACGATCTGCGCGCATCTCACCTCCATCTCGTGATGGGCGCCCATATTGATTCCCTGCCCCAGCGCGTCGGCCACCGCCTGCTTGATGCGCGGATGCGAGTGCCCATAGATGCCGGCCGAATACTCGCCCAGAAAGTCGACATAGGAATGCCCGTCGATATCGGTGATGACGGCGCCCTCGGCCCGGGCGACGCGGATCGGCAAGGGCGGCGTGTAGAGCACGGTGCGGGTATTGCCGCCCGGCATGACGGCGCGCGCCTCCTCATGCAACGCCTGCGTGCGGGGCCGCGCCGCGAGGAAGCGGACCGATGCTTCGGCGAGAGCGGCATCGATCTCATCGGTGACGGGCGCGTTCATGATGTCCAGGTCCGGTGGCAGGTGGTTTGCGGCCGAGGATGCCCGAGCCCGAGGCGCGGCGCAATGTGCGAGCCATGCGCCCGCTTCAACCATGACCCATGGGCAGCCTTCTGTTTGTTGTGATGGCGATGGCGAGTGGAAGCCTGTAGGTTGCCGCGTCATGACGGCGGGCAACAACAAATCCGAAACATCGAAGATACTCGCACAAGCCGAGGCGGCGGACGGCCGGGCGTGGCCCGCCTGGCGGGAGAGCATTGTCGCGACATTGCAACTCGCCTGGCCTCTGATCCTCACCAACCTGGCCCAGGCGGCCATGATCATGACCGATGTCGTGTTCATCGGCAGGCTGGGGCCGCAGGCGCTCGCGGCCAGCTCGCTCGCGGTCAATATCTATCACACCCTCGCCTTCTTCGCCTTCGGCCTCGTCAGCGCCATCGCCCCCATGGTAGCGCGCGAGAAAGGCGCCCGCCGTCACGAAGTGCGCGAAGTGCGCCGCATCGTCCGACAGGGCCTGTGGACGGCGCTCGCCGTCTCGGTCCCGGCTCTCTTCCTGATCTGGCATGGCGGACTGTTCCTTGCCGCCATCGGCCAGGAACCGGCGCTGGTGGTGGAGGCGACCGCCTTTCTGCGCGCCCTCATGTGGGCGCTGCCGCCGTTTCTCGGCTATGTCGTGCTGCGCTCCTTCATTTCAGCGCTCGAGCGTCCGCGCTGGGCCTTCATCATCGCCGTCGCGGCGATCGCTCTCAATGCGCTGGGCAACTGGCTGCTCATTCATGGCAACTGGGGATTTCCGGCGCTCGGCATCCGGGGCTCGGGGCTTGCCAGCACGATCGCGACCTTTCTCATGTTCGCCGGGCTCGCCACGGTCATCAGCCTCGACCGGCGCTTCCGGCGCTATCACATTTTCGGCCGTTTCTGGGAGGCGGACTGGTCCAAGTTCAAGGCGATCTGGAGTCTCGGCCTGCCGATCGGCGCAATCATCGCCTTCGAAACGACGATCTTCAACGCCGCCGCCTTCCTCATGGGCTGGCTTGGCGAGGCCGAGCTCGCCGGCCACGCCATCGCCATCCAGGTCGCCAGCCTGGCTTTCATGACGCCTCTCGGCCTTTCCCAGGCGGCGACGGTGCGTGTCGGCCTCGCCTATGGCGCCGGCGATGCGGTGGCCGTCGCCCGCGACGGCTGGAGCGCCTTCATCCTCGGCACCAGCTTCATGGTCCTGACCGCCACCTTGATGCTGGTGATCCCGCACACGCTGATCGGCATCTTTCTCGACATCCATGCGCCCGCCAACCTGCCGGTGCTGGCGCTCGCCACATCCTTCCTCGCCGTCGCCGCCCTGTTCCAGATCGTCGACGGCGCCCAGGTGCTGGGCGCCGGCATGCTGCGCGGGCTCCACGATACGCGCACGCCCATGTGGTATGCGGCGATCGGCTATTGGGGCATCGG
>CAZICN010000035.1:0-24088 GCA_964537655.1 uncultured Aestuariivirga sp. | reverse complement strand
TATTGCGGTCAGGATTTGAGGGAATTTCTGAACCAAGACCACACTAGAATCTTGGGTTTTCTAGTGTCCTTTCGAATTCGAAGTTCGCTCGAAAGGCACGGCGATATGATGCGAACTTCGGATTCGGGACACCAGAGAGGATCGCATGCATCGCCAACTGACAGCCGCCCTCCTCTTCACGCTCGGCGCAACCGTCGCCGCTTCCGCCCATCATGGCTGGGGCGGCTATGACGCGGCCAAGAAGCTCATCATCGAGGCGCCGATCGAGATGATAGCCTGGCAGAACCCGCATGCCCATGTGATGCTGAAATACGAGAACGCCACCTGGGAAATCACCCTGGCGCCGATCACGCGCATGCAGAACCGCGGCCTGGCCGAGGAGATGCTGAAGACCGGCACCGTCATCAAGGTGGAAGGCTATCCCTCGACGCGGCGCGATCACGAGATGCGGGCCGAGCGGATCACCGTCGGCGGCAAGGTCTATGAGATGCGCTGACCGGCGATGTGGGAAGTCTTTCTTCAGGGTCTCGAATTCTCAAGCCTCGGCTTCGCCGCGCGCGGCTCATCGTGGCTCTATCCTGTCGCCAATCTCTGCCATGTGGTTGGCGCGAGCCTCCTGGTGGGCGCCATTCTCGTCTTCGATCTCCTGCTGCTGCGCCACCGTTATGAGCTTGCGGCCGACATCTCGCGCACGGCCCTTGGCATCGCCGCCACGGGGCTCGTCCTGCTTCTCGTCAGCGGGCCCATCATGTTCAGCGCCGAAGCGACCGCCTTCGGCCGCAATCCGGTCTTCCTCCTCAAGATGGCGCTGATCCTGGCCGGCTTCGCCAATCTCGGCCTCTATCATTGGGCGAAGCGGCACGCCGTGCTGCAGCCGCGCATCCCGGCCCTTGCGCGCCATCACGCCGCCTTCTCGGCCTGCGTCTGGATATTCGCCGTCATCGCCGGGCGCTCGATCGCCTATGTCTGAGACATGGCCGAATTCGAGACGCGCTCAGTCCTCTCCGAGCGCGCGCGCCATGAACAGGGTGTCGTCGGGCAGATCGGGCGATGCCAGGGCGGCAAAGCCGAGGCTGCGATAAAAAGCCTGGGCTTCGTGGTTCCCGGGGCTGACCTGCAAATGAATCCCGGGAGCGTCGAGAGCGGCGAGCCGTTCCATCATGGTCAGCATCAGATGGCGGCCGATGCCCTGGCTGCGCGCCTCGGCGAGAAGGTCGATATGGGCATGCGCAGGAAAGGGGCTGAGGACCGGCGGCATGGCGAGAAAGGGGTGATGCAGCGCATGGCGGACCCAGTCGCTGCCGGTCCAGCCTGCCGGGTCATCGCCCGGATCGCGATGCGCCTTTTGCAGCCGTGGCAGCCATTCGGTGCCGAGCTTCCGGTTGAAGCGCGCCGTGTCCAGCGCGCCGAGGAGATAGCCGACCGGGCCATTGTCGCTGTCGAGCACAAAGGCGAGATCGGGCTCGAGCACCACATAAGGGCCGACAAAGACCTGACCCAGCAGATCCGGGTCGTCCTGGAGATGCGTCGCATCCTTCCCCGAGTCGCCCGTCTTCAGGCAGATGCGGTAGAGCGCCGGCAAATCGTCCACTGTCACGGATCTCAGGCGACAGGATTCGAGCTTCATGATGAAAGTCCCGAAGCATCGCATGACAGGCGATGCCCGGCGGCACGCCAGTCGAGATAGGGGATCATGGTCAGAAACTCCTCGCGGGCTTTCTCCCGGATAAGGCCGGAATGTGAAGGTGGGATCACGGTCGCCGGCGCGCCCGGAAATGGGCAGAGCCCATGAAAGGCGCCTGGCCGACCAAGTCGGTCATCGAGCCCAGCAACCGGACGGCAGAACAAGTGCCGGGACGACGAAGAAAATCCGCGTCGTACCGGCCCTTGTCGCTCCTGTCGCGCTTTTGGAGTTCGCGTGTCTGCCAGACACTATTTGCCGCCAGTCCCATTGGTATGCTTTTGGCATGGTATCGGACTACTCACCGACCGTCCAGTCCCCGGCCGGAGATGTCCAAGGATATTTTTTGCCACGGCAGATCCAGCATAATCTATTGTTTATCAATACGTAAAAGCATCAATCCTGACGCAATGTGCATTTTCGAGCGATATTTAAGCGGTAGACCAAAACCATACCGATATTGCCATCTCCCACCGATCACCTTATGGTGACCGGCAAATCCTCAAATCAGGTGCCGATGACAGAGACGCAGGAAATCCGCCGCCGCATGGACAGATTGACGGGCCCGCTCGGCGTGCGCCTCGTCATGGCGATGACTTCCGCGATCGAGGACCGCACTTTTGGCCCCGGCCAGCCCTTGCCGGCCGAGCGCGAATTCGCCGCCGATCTCGGCGTCTCGCGCTCGACCTTGCGCCAGAGCCTCGAGCAGCTCTCCAGGGATGGTTATGTGGCGACGCGCGCCGGCGCCGGCACCTTCATTGCCAACCGCATCTTCAAGCCGATCACGCGGCTCACCGGCTTCACTGACGACATGCTGAGCCGCGGGCTCAGGCCCACCTCGCGCATCCTCGAATGCCGGACGATGCCGGTGCCGCCCGACATCTCCTTTCGCACCGGCCTGCCGCTCGGCACGCCGATGATGGTGCTGGCCAGGCTGCGCCAGGTCGATGACGAGGTGCTGGGTTATGACCGCTCGATCTTCCCCGTTCATGCCGTCGGCGCCGGTTATGACGGATCGGGATCGCTCTATGCCCGCATGGATGCGCAGGGCGGGCGACCGCGGCGCATCCTGCAGAGCCTCAAGGCCGCAGAGGCGCCCGAGGATATCGCCCGTCATCTGGGCGTCAGGCCGGGCGCCGCGGTGCTTCTCATCCACCGCATCGGCTATGGTCCGCAGGGCAATGCGCTCGAAGACGCGATGAGCTGGTATCGCGGCGACCGCTACGAATATATCGCGGAAATAACGGGGTGAGCGGGATGACGGGGCCAGGATCGCTGATCGATGAATATTGCAACACGATCACCGGGATGCTGCAGCGGCTGGTCGCGACGCAGCGCGACAGCCTGACGACGGCGCAAGGCTGGGTCGCCGACGCGCTGGCCAGTGGCGGCCTGGTCTATGTCACCGGCAGCGGCCATTCCCACATGATCGCCGAGGAAGTGTTCTACCGCGCCGGCGGGGCGGCGGCGGTTCAGGCGATCCTCGATCCGGCCCTGATGCTGCATCAGGGCGCCCAGCGCTCGACCGTCCTCGAGCGGCTCGAAGGCTATGCCCGGATCGTGCTGGACGAGTACCCGATCGGCCCCGCGGACGTGGTCTTCGTCGCCTCCAATTCGGGCCGCAACGCCTTTCCGATCGAGGCCGCGCTGTGCGCCCGAGAGAAGGGCGCCAAAGTCATCGCCATCACCTCGGGCGATCATGCGGCCCACGTCATCTCGCGCCACAAGAGCGGCAGGATGCTCGCCGATGTCGCCGATCTCGTCATCGACAACCAGGCGCCCTATGGCGATGCCTGCCTGGCGATACCGTTGTCGGACAAGCGCATGGGATCGACCTCGACCATTTCCGGCAGCTTCATCATCAATGCGGTCATGGCGGAAGCGGTCGCCACCCTCTGCCGGCGCGGCATAGCGGTCGATATCTATCGCAGCGCCAATTCGAGCGGCGGCAACGACGCCGAGGATATTGTCAGGCGCTGGCGCCCGCGCATCCGCGGGCTTTAACCTTTTTCTATTTGATCGGACTTGGCCGAGGCGTCGTTTTGACAAAGCTCGGCCGGCGCCCCAGGGCGCCGACGAGCCTTTCGATCTTGGGCCGCCCACGCCACGCGATCGCTCCGCGTGACTCCGTCCACAGGATGAACGCCGCCAGGGCAATGTCCTGCACACTGATATGGCCGGGCTGGAAGCCATCCTCTTGCATCCGCGCCTCCAGCCAGTCGAGCGTGCGCAGTGCGCGGATCATGTTCCGTTCCGCCGGATCGAATCCGAGCTGGTTGCGGCCCACGGGTCCGATGCCCGCCCATCTGGCATAGTGATGCGCCGCCAAGGCGTCGCCCATCGCGAGGATGACGGCGAAATCCTGCTCATCCTTCGCCTGGCTGCCGTCGCGGGCAATCGCCGTCGCAATGCCCTTTCCGGGATTCGGCAGCCGCGCCAGAAGCGCCTCGATGGCGATCCTGGTGGGAAAATAGGCCACGCCTTCCGCCACCAGCACAGGCACCTGCCCCATCGGATTGAGTTCGAGAAAACGGTCCGGGGGTGGAAACTCGGTTATCTCGATCTCGTGCATCCGGACGGCATGTTCGCGCGCCAGCACGCGGACGATGCGGGCGAAGGGAGAGCCATCGATATAATGAAGGTCCAACGACATGCGGGCCAGCGGAAACGCAAACGACCGCTGCGAAGTTAGTCGCGCAATCTTTCGATTTCAACACCGACGCTTCGCGCATTGGGAATGACGTCCGGCTTTTCGATCCGCACCCTGGCCGCCATTACGCGCTTGTCGCGCAGGCACGCGGCGGCGATGCGTTCCGCCAGCGTCTCGGCGAGGCCGACATGGCCCGCCGCCACGATCTCCTCGACCTTCTTCACCACGATCTCATAGCTCACGACATTCTTGATATCGTCGCTCAGGGGATCCTTGCCCTCCTTCACCGAGAGATCGATATTGACCACGATCTGTTGCGGCGTGGTCTTCTCTTCCGGATAGATGCCGAGCAGTGCATCGACCTTCAAATCCTTGACGAAGACGTGGCGCAATCGCGCCTTGCCGCTCGCCACATGATGGGTGATCTTGGCCTCGTTGCTCATCGCCTATTCTTTCACGTCGGTGACGTCGCGCGTCTGCCAGAGGAGATGCTGGCCGCCATCGAGCACGATCATCTGCCCCGTCATCGCCTCGGCCGACAGTATATATTTCACCGCGGCGGATATCTCCTCGGGCGACGTGCCGCGCTTCAGAAGCGTCAGCCTGGCCTGGCGGGCGAAATCCTCCTCATCCATCCGCACATTGGGCAGCGCCGGCCCGGGGCCGATGGCATTGACCCGGATGCGCGGCGCCAGCGCCTGGGCGAGCGTCCTGGTCACCGTCCACAGCGCCGACTTGCTCGCCGTGTAGGAGAAGAATTTGGGCGTCAGCTTCCACACCCGCTGGTCGATGATGTTGATGATGTTGCCGCGGTGCTCCGCCGGCAGCTGCGCCGCGAAATGCTGGGCCAGGAACACCGGGGCGCGAAGGTTGGTGTCGTGATGCTGCGTCCAGCTGTCGAGCGTCACCGAGCCCGCTTCGTCCGGCTCGAAGCGCGAGGCGTTGTTGATGAGGCAGGTGAGCGGACCCAGCGCCCTGGCCGCCTCGGCGATCAGCCGCTCCGGCACATCGGCGCGCGCCAGGTCGCCCTGGACGATGACACTGCGTCCGCCGAGGCCCGATATCTCCCGCGCCAGCGTCTCGGCGTCGGCGCGCGACGTGTTGCAATGGATGGCGACCGCCCAGCCCTCGCGCGCGAGGTCGAGCGCGATCCGCCGGCCGATGCGCCGCGCCGCGCCCGTGATGAGGGCTGAACCGCTCAAGCTGTCGTCTCGCGAACTGCATCATTCATGCGACAGCCTCCTTATCAGGTCGGCCGGCCCGATCAAGGCTGTTCGCCGAGCGGCGAACATTCGGTTTTCTGCTGGAGTTTCGGCTTGGGAGTGTTGGCCATGGAAGTGGCCTCTCCTGGGCTGAAAGGTGTCGCGAGGGCACATATAGGAGGGAAGCACTGGGTCGTCCAGCACCGCACACACAGAAATTTGTGCGGCGCCAGCTCTTGTAAAGCCCCGTGCCACACCACAAGTTTCGTTATTACCACCGAGCCGGCCTCATTGAGGTTGCTCAGCCCTTGGTCGCCCAGACCAGTTCCGATCCGTTCGTCAGAGTGGTGTGCCTCTGATCGAAGCAACCCGCGTCGGACAGCCATCCAAAATGCTCGGAAATCGTATAGGCCGCACCTTGCCGATAGAAGTTCATCAGCGTGAGGTTGAGATAGACACCCGTCGCAGGTGTCAGGCGATCGTCGTGGATGATGCCGCTGCCGGTGATGTAGATCACACCGCCCGGTCGCAGGCATCGGCAGGCATGATTGATCGCCTGGGCTGCATCGCCAGGCGACAGAACCTGAACCAACGCGCGCAGGATGGCCGCGTCATAGACCCCGGCAGGTGGCTCAGCCAGGATGTCTCCGGCCTGGATATCGATCCGGTCCGCAAAAGCAGTTTGCGAGATCATGGGTTCGGCTACGCTCGCCACCCGCTCAAGCTCGAATAAGATCCCGCGCGACCGGGGATTGCTTTCCAACAATCCCATCAAGGTGGCGCCGGAACCACCGCCGATGTCGATCACCGAGGCGCAACCCGAAAAGTCGAAGCGCGCGGCAAGTTCCCGCCCTGTGCTGATGGCGTAGGGGAAAAGCCCCCGAAGGAAGGCCGCGAGCGCAACATCGTCCATAGCCGAAAAATCGTGCAGGGCGGCAGGAATTCCCGTGCGAATCGACTCGGCGGTTTTCATGTCGGCCAGCCAGATATCGCTCACAAGTTCGTGGCTGCCACCCATGTAGCGAGGCTCTCCCCGGACCAGGAAGATCGCAGCTTCTTCCGAGTTTGCGAAACGCCCGCCTTCAAGTTTGAGCAGACCGGCAGACACGAGCGCGTACAGCAGCCGTGCGAGTCTCTCCTCGTGAAGTCCGAGAATTGCGGCCAATTCCGCCGATGTATACGGACCACCGGCTAAGGCGGTGAAGACATCGAGCTGCATGCCCGCAAGCAGGGCCTGGGCCGGCGAGACACCCGCTTGCAGTCGAAGGATGGTCTCGGGGGTGGCAATATTACTCAACTGGAACCTCCACGGAGCGCGATGCGAAGGATGAACCGGCTTGGCCTGCCGCCCGATGTCGCTTGCTACCTGATCATGTGCCAGGCATGAGAATGACGTAGTGCTTGCGCACTTTCTCGACCGTTTCCCAGGTGCCCTTGAAGCCCGGCGGGATCAGGAACCCGTCCCCGGCCTTGAGCGTCCACTTCCTGCCCTTGTCGTTGGTGAGGACCGCCTTGCCCTCGATGAAGTGGCAGAACTCCCACTCCTTGTAGTCGACCTTCACCTTGCCCGGGCTCGATTCCCAGATGCCTGAATAGAGCCGGCCCTTCTCGCCCTTGTAGTGATTCCAGGTCTTGGTCCTGTACGGGCCCTTGAGCAGCGAATCTCCGCTGCCCTGGCCTTTCTCGACTTTCGGCGCCGTCTTGCCGGTGGTTTTCATGACGATGATGTCAGCCATTCCGATCTCCTCTTCTTTGGCTTGATGATTATGAATATGCGCCTGTCGCTGCAGCGGCCCGTTTCGAAATCCGGCCGCATGCCGTGGTCCGCGAAACGTCATGGGCCGGTCTCCGACTTGCGCAGCAAAGCTTCCTTGCCTTCGGTGAAATCCGACGCGATCCACCAGTCCTCGAGGCGTTCGAGCTCGCGCCCCAAAGCCGGCCCGGGCTTGCGTCCCTGCGCGATCAGGTCCTTGCCGGTGAGCGGGAAGCGCGGGATCGGCCAGTCATCGGCGAAAGCGAGGAGCTGGCGCCAGGCCTCGCTCGCGACCGGGTCCTTCGATTGCGCCCAGGCCAGCCTGACCAGGTCGCGCCAGGTTTCAGCCCCCAGATGATAGAGGACCACGCGGCGCTCGCGTTCACGCAGCCTGGGCAATGGCTTCGCATGGTGGGCGATCGCCTCCAAGCGACGCACTTCCGCATTGGTGAGGCGCAGGCGATCGCGCAGCGACAGGGGCGCCTTGGCCACAAGCATCAGACGCAACAGGGCATCAGCCTTGAACCCCCGTGTGGCGTCGATCTTCGCCATGCGCTGCAGCGCGCGCAGATCCGCCACATGCGGAAACAGGACTTTCAGGATCTGGTGTTTCGCCATCAGCCTGATGGTCTCGCCAGCCCGCTTCGCCTCGAGAAGCTTGAACAGTTCCTGGCGGATGCGCTCGCTCGACAGCGTCTTGAGCCTGGCCTTGTGCTGGACGCAGGCCGCCAGTCCCCTGGCATCGGGGGCACCTTCGCCATAACGCGCATGGAAGCGGAAGAAGCGCAATATGCGCAGGGCATCTTCCTTGATGCGTTCGGCCGGCGACCCGACGAACCTGACTCTTTTTCGTAAGATATCCGCGTAACCCTTTGTCGGATCGAATATTTTTCCATCTTCGGAACAATAGAGCGCATTCATGGTGAAGTCGCGCCGCCGGGCATCGGCCTCCCAGTCGTCGGTGAAGGCGACACGCGCCTTGCGGCCGAAAGTCTCGACATCGATGCGCAGCGACGTCACCTCGAAGGGCATGCCGCCACAGACGAGCGTGACGGTGCCGTGATCGATCCCGGTCGGGTGCACGCCAAGCCGCGCCGCCTCGCCTGCCTTCATGATCCGCTCCGGCGTCAGCGTCGTTGCGATGTCGATATCGCTCACCGGCTCGCCGAGCAGCGCATTGCGCACCGCCCCGCCGGCGACGCGCGCTTCACCGCCCGCCGCCGCGAGCGCGGCAAGGACGCGGCGCAAGGCGGGTTCGTTCAGCCAGGCCTCACGGGCGAGTGATGGCAGTATCGTCATGGCGCGCGATAGAGACGGTCATAGAGATTCATGATCATGCCGGCGGTGGCGCCCCAGATATACCTGTCGCCATAGGGCATGGCATAAAAATATCGCTGCTTGCCCTGCCATGCGCGACTGTGCCGGAGGTGGTTCTCGCCGCTCATCAGGAATCGCAGCGGCACCTCGAATATGGCCGCGACCTCCCCTTCATGCGGCGAGAGCACGAAGCCCGGGCGCACCAGGGCCACCACTGGCACGACCTGGTACGAAGTCCGGGTCAGATAGGCATCGAGGAAGCCGACCGGTTCGATATAGGTCTCATCGAGACCGGTTTCCTCGCGCGTCTCGCGCAGGGCCGCGGCCAGGGCATCCCGGTCGCCCTGGTCGATCTTGCCACCCGGAAACGCGACCTGCCCGGCATGGCTCGCCAGATGCTCGGTGCGCTGGGTGAGGAGCACCGTGAGCTCGGGCTCGTGCAGCACGATGGGGACGAGCACGGCGGCGGCGCGGCGCGGCAGCAGCGGGTCGATCGCCTTCATGTCGGGATTGAGATCATCGTCGCTGCGCCCGATCGTCTCGGGCACGTTCCTCAGGAGCCGCGTCGCGGCGCGCTGGCGAAACTCCGCCTCGTCGAACTTGAAGCCATTCATGATGCGATGGCGCCGATCTCGGCGGCGCGCTGCATCGGCCAGAAACGCGCCCCCGACCAGACGCCGAACCATTCGCCCTCGACGACGCCCAGCGCCACCAGATCATAGAAGAGCGCGCGCGCGACCAGCGCCTCGAGCCTGCCGCGCACCAGCACATAGGGCTTGAGGCCCTGGGTTCCCGCTTCGACCGCCACGCGCATCGGATGCGCCGCGTCAATTGTGACAATGTCGTCGGTATTGGTCTCGAAAGTGATGATCTGGTCACGGCCCCTGCCTTCGACGCTCATCCGGATGGCGACGAAAGGCGCGTCATCGACCCTAATGCCGCATTTCTCGACCGGCGTGACGAGATAGTATTTGCCGTCCTCGTCATGGCGCAGCACCGAAGCGAACAGCTTCGTCAAGGGTTTGCGGCCGATCGGCGAATTCAGATAGTACCACAGGCCGTCCTGCGCGATGCGCATGTCGATGTCGCCGCAGAAGGGCGGATTCCACAAATGGACCGGCGGCATGCCCCTTTTGCCCGAGGCGCGCTCCGCCTCCTTGAGGCCGGCCAGGGGATTGCCCGCGTCGCGCTCCGGCTTGGTCATGATAAGGCCATGCTTGTTCACAAGGATTTCATTAACGGAATCGGCATTTGGCCCACCAGATTTGGTTTCGCAACTGGCTAGGCCCAAACTATAGTGAGCCCCATGGCAAGCATCAATGAAGCTGACAAGCATATCGTGTCCGAACTCGACCAGATGGCGGGGCGCCTGGAGAAGGTGCGCGAAGCCATCGGCAAGGTGATCTTCGGCCAGTCCGAGGTCATCGATCTCTCCCTCACCGCCATCCTGTCGGGCGGCCATGGGCTGCTGGTCGGCGCACCCGGTCTCGCCAAGACCAAACTCGCGACGACGCTGGGGCGGGTTCTGGGCCTCGAGGAGAAGCGTATCCAGTTTACCCCCGACCTCATGCCGGCCGACATTCTGGGCTCCGAGGTGCTCGACGAGAGCGACAGCGGGCGGCGGCAGTTCCGCTTCGTTCCGGGACCGGTCTTCTGCCAGCTCCTGATGGCCGACGAGATCAACCGCGCCAGCCCGCGCACCCAGTCGGCGCTGCTGCAGGCGATGCAGGAACATCACATCACCATCGCCGGCATGCGCCACGATCTGCCGCGGCCGTTCCATGTGCTCGCCACCCAGAACCCGATCGAGCAGGAAGGCACCTATCCCCTGCCGGAGGCGCAGCTCGACCGCTTCCTGGTCGAGATCGACATTCCCTATCCCGCCCTCGACGCCGAGCGGCGCATGCTCTTCGCCACCACTGGCACGGAAGAAGATGAGGCGCCGGTTGTCCTCACCTCCGGCGAGTTGATGAAGATCCAGCACCTCGTGCGCCTGATGCCGGTCGGCGAGCAGGTTGCCGACGCGATCCTGTCCATCGTGCGCAGCGCGCGCCCGGGACCGGACGCCGATGAGTTCGTCAACAAGACGATCGGCTGGGGTCCTTCGCCGCGCGCCAGCCAGGCGCTGATGCTCGGCGCCCGCGCCCGCGCCTTGCTCGGTGGAAGATTGTCGCCGTCGATCGATGACGTTCTCGCCCTCGTCGGTCCGGTGTTCCGGCATCGCATGGCGCTCACCTTCAGCGCACGCGCCGACGGCGCGACGATCGACAGCGTCATCGACCGTTTGAAGACACGGCTGAGCTGAAAGACCTGGAATGCAGGAACGGGCTGCCCTCGCCCTCAATGACCGCGCCGAAACCCTGTCGAGCGCGCTGCCGGCGTTGCTCGTCGAGGCGCATCGCATCGCCGCGACCGTCATCATCGGCGTGCATGGGCGCAAGCGTTCCGGCCCCGGCGAGACCTTCTGGCAGTATCGCCCCTATTCCTTCGGCGACAATGTCCAGCAGATCGACTGGCATCGCTCGGCGCGCTCCGATCGCGTCTTCATTCGCGAGAATGAATGGGAGGCGGCCAATACCTTGTGGCTGTGGGTGTCGCCCTCCATCGCGATGAATTTCCAGTCGCATCTCGCGACCGTCACCAAGGCCGAACGGGCAAAGCTCCTGGCGCTCGCCATAGCGAGTCTCGCCATCCGCGCCAATGAGCGGGTCTCGCTCCTCGGCAGCGACCTCGCGCCCGCGCATTCGCGCCCGGCCCTGCTGCGGCTGGCGCAGATGCTGATCACCGCACCGGCTTCGGACACGCTGCCGCGCGCCATCCGGCTGCCGAAATTCTCGACCGTCCTGATGTTCGGCGATTTCCTGGAGCGTCCGGACCGCATCGCCCAGTCATTGGGGTCGATCGCCGCCAATGGCGTCGCCGGCCATGTCGTCCAGGTCTGCGATCCGGCGGAGGAGACACTGCCCTATCAGGGCCGTGTCCAGTTCGAGGAAATGGCCGGTCCCCTGAGCTACGTGGCCGGCAAGACCGAAAGCCTGCGCGAGGCCTATCAGGCGAAGTTCGCGGAGCAGCGCGATCAGGTGCGCGACATCGCGCGCCGCATCGGTTGGAGCTTCGCGGTGCACCGCACCGACGAGCCGCCGCTGCGCATCCTGCATGCCCTGCATGGCCTTGTCGGCGGCGAGAAGAGCCGCGCCAATCAGGCGAGAGCCTTCTGATGCTGGGTGGTCTCACATTCCTCACGCCCTGGGCGCTTGCCGCTCTCGCGGCCCTGCCGGTCATCTGGTGGCTCCTGCGCTTCACGCCGCCGACACCGCAGCATGTGCGCTTTCCGCCCTTGCGCCTGCTTCTGGATCTGGTGCCGCGCGAGGAACAGCCTGACAAGACGCCCTGGTGGCTGATGCTGCTGCGTCTGGCGCTCGCCACCTTGCTGATTCTCGCGGTCGCCCATCCGCTGCTGTCGCCTTCAGATGCCACCCGTCTTGCCGGAAAGCCGCTGCTCGTCGTCGTCGACGACAGTTGGGCGGCGGCCAAGGACTGGGACACGCGGCTTGCGGTCCTGCAGGACATTGCCGCCTCGGCGCAGCAGGCGGGCATTCCCGTGGCGGTCGCGGCGACCACGCCGGCCGCGCGCCCGACCGATCTCGCCCCTCAGGCGGCCCAGGAAGCCTTGAGCCGCATCACCGCCCTTGTGCCCAAGGCCCTGCAGCCCGACCGGCTGGCGCTGCTCGAAAGGCTGAAGCAGGTTTTCGACGATACTGGCGGCCTGTCCGTCGTCTGGCTCTCCGACGGCCTCGATCACGGCTCGGCGAATGCCTTCGCGCAGGGACTGCTGGCTCTCAACGGCAATCAGGCGAGCCTCGAGGTGATCTCGGGCCCCGCGGATGGCTTGCCTCTGGCGCTCGCGGCGCCCGAGATCGAGAGCGGCCGCATGAAGATCGCCGCCCTGCGCTCGCTTGCGTCGCGGGACGGCAAGGTCGTCGCCCGCGCACTCGCCGGCAATGGCCGCACTCTCGCGGAAACGACCCTGAGCTTCGCGCCCGATGCCCTGCGCGCCGAGGGCTTCGTCGACCTGCCGCTCGAACTGCGCAACGAGGTCGAGCGTGTCGAGCTCGCCCAGGAGCGCAACGCCGCCGCCATCTATCTCCTCGACGACCGCTGGCGCCGCAAGACCGTCAGCCTGATGGCCGGCAGCACCCTTGAATCGGCCCAGCCGCTGCTGTCGCCGCTCTATTATGTATCGCGCGCCCTCGAGCCCTATACGGAGATTTCCGAACCCCGGCAGGCCTCCGACCTCAAGAACCGGCTCGATGCCGGCCTGTCGATCCTGACCCTCGCCGATATCGGCGTGCTGCCGCAGGACGAGCAGGACATGATTTCCGGCTGGGTCGAGCGCGGCGGCCTGCTTCTGCGCTTCGCCGGCCCCCGCATGGCCGCGGCCCAGGATCCGCTCATTCCGGTCACCTTGCGCGAAGGCGGGCGCGCCCTTGGCAGTGCGCTGTCCTGGGAAACGCCGCAGCCGCTTCAGCCTTTCGCCGAAACCAGCCCGTTTGCCGGCCTGACGCTTGATCCATCCGTCCTCGTCAATCGCCAGGTTCTGGCCGAGCCTGCCGCCGATCTGACCCCGAAGGTCTGGGCGAGCCTCGCTGACGGGACACCTCTGGTGACGGCCGAGCGCCGCGGAAAGGGCATGATCGTCCTGTTTCATGTCACCGCAAATGCGGATTGGTCGAATCTTCCTCTCTCTGGCATGTTCGTGGAAATGTTGCGCCGCATACTCGATCTGGCCCCCAGCGCCGGCAGTGGCGGCACCGCCGGCACACAAGAGGCCGCCAGCCAGGCGGCCTTCACGCCGCGCCGCGTTCTGACCGGCACCGGCGATTTCGCCGATCCCTCACCCGACGCGGAGCCCATTGCCGCGGCCGACATCGACAAGGCGCAGCCCGCGCCGAACCATCCGGCCGGCCTCTACAATCGCGGCAGCCTCGAGCGCGCCATCAATCTCACCATGGGCGAGGCCGATCTCAAGCCGATGGCGGCACTGCCGGCGGCCGTGCAGTCGCGCGGGCTCGAGCGGGCGCCTGCCGTGCCGCTGGCGCCTTATCTCTTTGGCCTGGCGGCACTTCTTTTCCTCGCCGACTGCATCGCCGCCCTGTGGCTCGCCGGCGGCTGGCAGCGGCTGAAGACCCGGAGGGCCGGCGCGGCCGTGGTCATCCTCATCACCCTTGGCGCCGTCTCGCCGGACATGGCGCGGGCCCAGGATGCCGGCGCCGACCAGTTCGCCCTGAACAACACGCTGCAGACCAAACTCGCTTATGTCGAGACGGGCGACGCGCAGATTGACGAGATCAGCCGCCAGGGCCTGGCCGGACTTGGCAATGTCCTGGTCGAGCGCACCTCGGTCGAGCCCGGCGAGCCGGTGGGCATCAATCTCGACCGCGACGAGATCGTCTTCTTTCCCCTGATCTACTGGCCGATCCTGCCCGATGCACAGGCGCCCTCACCTGCCGCCCTCGCCAAGCTCAACACCTATATCAAGAATGGCGGCACGATCTTTTTCGACACGCGCGAGGATGGCGCCGACATGAACAGCCTCATCGGCGAGGTCTCGGGCGCCACGCTGGCCTTGCGTCGCGTGGTCGAGAAGCTCGACATTCCGCCGATCGAGCCGGTTCCACCCGATCACGTCCTGACCAAGGCGTTCTATCTCCTGCAGTCCTTCCCCGGACGCTATGAGCAGGGCCAGCTCTGGGTCGAATCCGGCGAAGGCGCGACCGCCGGCTCCGGCAATGCCGACGGCGTGACCTCGGTCATCATCGGCGCCAACGACTATGCCGCCGCCTGGGCGCAGGACAGTCGCGGCCAGCCGCTCTATGCGACGATGCCGGGCGGCGATCGCCAGCGCGAATTCGCCTATCGGACCGGCGTCAATATCGTGATGTATGCCCTGACCGGCAACTACAAGGCCGACCAGGTGCATGTCCCGGCCCTGCTCGAAAGATTGGGGCAGTAGCATGAACTGGGACTTCACCATCGCTCCGCTGCTGCCCTGGCCGGTCATCGCCGTCCTTGCCGCGGCCGGCCTTGTCTTCATCGCCATCTCGGTGCTGACGCGCGGGCGCGGCTGGGCCCTGCGCGGCCTCGCTCTCGCCTTGCTGCTCGGCGCGCTCGTCAATCCGAGCCTGCGCAACGAGGATCGCGAGAACCTCTCCGATATCGCCATTGCCGTCGTCGACCAGAGCCGCAGCCAGGGTTTTGGCGACCGCATGGCCCGCAGCGAACGCGCCCTCGCCGACCTCAAGCAGGCCGTGTCGCGCCTCGGCAACACGGAACTGCGCGTCGTGACCGTGACCTCGAATGTCTCGGCCGAGAATGACGGGACGCGCCTGTTCACCGCCTTGAACGACGCCCTGTCGGAGGTGCCTCCGGAACGCTTCGCTGGTGCTGTCTTCATCACCGACGGTCAGATCCATGACGTGCCGGGCGACACGGGCAGGCTTGGCCTCAACGCGCCGCTGCACGGCCTCATCACCGGCAGCCGCAAGGAGATCGACCGGCGCATCATCATCGAGCAGTCGCCGCGCTTCGGAATTGTCGGCAAGGAGCAGACCGTGCGCTTCCGGGTCGAGGAGACCGGCAACCGGCCCGGCCCGATCGGCGTCACCGTCCGGCTCAACAATGGCGAGGAACGCAACATCGAGGTCCAGTCCGGCCAGAGCGTGTCGCTGCCGGTGCTGGTCGATCACGGCGGACAGAACATCACCGAGATCATCGCCGATCCCCTGCCCGGCGAGATCACCGAGCAGAACAACCGGGCCATCTCGATCATCGAGGGCATCCGCGACCGCCTGCGGGTGCTGCTGGTGTCGGGCGAGCCGCATCCGGGCGAGCGCACATGGCGCAATCTCCTGAAGGCCGACGCCTCCGTCGACCTCGTCCATTTCACGATCCTGCGTCCGCCCGAGAAGCAGGACGGCACGCCGATCAAGGAACTGTCGCTGATCGCCTTCCCGACCCGCGAGTTGTTCGTCGAGAAGCTCGACGAGTTCGACCTCATCATCTTCGACCGCTATCAGCGCCGCGGCATCCTGCCGATGATGTATCTGGCCAATATCGCCGAGTATGTTAAGCGCGGCGGCGCCGTGCTGATCGCCGCCGGTCCCGATTTCGCCGCCGAGGACGGGCTGTACAACACGCCGCTCAACGCCGTACTGCAGGTGGTCCCCTCAGGCCAGGTCCTCGAGGGCGGTTTCAAGCCGCAGGTCACCGATCGCGGCCAGCGCCATCCGGTGACCCGCGATCTTCCGGGGGCGCAGGGTGCCACGCCCAATTGGGGGCGCTGGTTCCGGCTCGTCGAGGCCGAGGCCGAGGCCGGTGAAGTCGTGATGTCGGGCCTCGACAACAAGCCCCTGCTCGTCCTGTCGCGCGAGGAGCAGGGCCGCCTGGCGCTGCTCCTGTCCGACCACGGCTGGCTGTGGGCGAGAGGCTATGAGGGTGGCGGCCCGCAGACGGAATTGCTGCGCCGCCTAGCCCACTGGCTGATGAAGGAGCCCGATCTCGAGGAAGAATATCTGAGCGGCAAGCAGGACAACGACAATATCCTGATCGAACGCCGCACCATGGCCGACACCACCGAACCGGTGACGGTGACCTTGCCGTCCGGCGCCACCAGCCAGGTCGAGCTCAAGCAGGTGACGCCCGGCGTCTGGCGCGCCAGCGTCCCGGTGACCGAGCCCGGCATCCATCGCCTCGCCGACGGCAAGCTCACGGCCGCGGTGGCGATCGGCAGCGCCGATCCCAAGGAAACCGCCGATCCGGTGGCGACGGAAGAAAAGCTCGCGCCGGCGGCGAAGGCGTCAGGCGGCGGGCTCTACTGGCTCGAGGATTATGCGAACCTGCCGCGTATCGGCAAGGCTGACGCCGGCCGGCAAATGGCGGGCTCGGGCTGGCTCGCCTTCAAGGCCAACAACGCGCACCGTATTCGCGCCGTGCATGAGCTGCCGCTGTTCTCAACGCTGGGCAGCCTCGGCCTGCTGCTGATGGGCTTTGCCGCCATGTGGTATCGCGAAGGTCGTTAGAGCCTTTCCTGAGAGTTCAGCAAAGCGATGGGGCGGCAGGACGAGCCCCTTTGCCAGCCGGAGCGCCCCCTCGGAGAGCTCGAGATAGAGCAGGCGCTCGGGGTCGACCGGGCCGGGGAGTTCGATCAGGCTGTAAGGCACCTTCTTGAAGCCGACCCGCGCATAATAGGGTTCATCGCCGACCAGGACGACAAGCCGGTGGCCGAGCGCCTTCGCCTTGTCGAGGCCGGCATGCATCAGGGCGCGCCCGATGCCGATATTCTGCCGTTCGGGATGGACGGCGAGCGGCCCCAGCAGCAGCGCATCGGCACCCGCCTCGCCGATCTTGAGCGGCCAGAAGCTGATGGCGCCGGTCAGCCCGAACCCAGATTCCCGGGTGACAAGGGAAAGCCCGTCAATGGCGGTGTTGCCTTCGCGCAGCCGATAGGACGTCTTGGCCCAGCGGCTCAGGCCGAAGGTCAGATCGAGCAGAGTCTCTGTGGCGAGGTGATCGGCGGCGAGCGCCGGTTCGACGGTGATGGTGGACATGCGTGGATTCCGATGGTCTGAGACTGTACTGGCCCCAGAGACGGAATCATCCGTGGATCGGGGCGATTCAAACGCGCGAGGGCGCCGATCGGTCTCGTCGTCGCAAGTGGCAGGGCTGGTGCGGCATCCGCTTCATGGCCGCGCCCATAACACGCGAACGGCGCTGCGTAAACAGGTAACTGTGTGCCCATGCCTACCAGTGGGCGGACGGTGTCTTGCCGCCGACGATCTCCTCGATCCGCCGCCTGGTGCCGCCGGTCATGCCGTCCGGCAGGTCTGTCACCGGAAAGAAGCGGGCTTCCTTGATTTCCAGTGTCGGCGTCCATTCCCGCCGCGTGAACTGGCGGATGACGAAGCAGGCGACGTGATCGCCGCGGAATTTCGCCTCATTCGAGAACAGGCCGTGCAGCTCGGGACGCCCCTCTACGATAAGTCCACCCTCCTCCTCAAGCTCGCGCTTGACCGCGTCAAAGATCGTCTCGCCGCGCTCCACCCCGCCACCCGGCAGCAACCATCCCGGCGCATAGCTGTGCCGCACCAGGAAGACATGGCCCTGCGCATCGAGAACGACAGCCCGGACACCCAGCGTCATGCCCCGGCGGAACCTGAACCAGGGCTGCATCAAAAGCAGGAGAAATCGGCTCATTCAGCCGTCCTTGAGTCGGGCGGGCAATCACAGTAAAGCCAAGCACAAATGAGACACGTCTTCCGCATCTTTCTTTCCGCCGACGATACACGGCCCTGGGCGGTGCTGCTCTGCCTCTTGCTTGCCGGTTTCGCCGAAGCGGTGAGCATTACGGCCCTTTTGCCGACCATCCAGGCTATAGCCGGCGAGGGTCAGCAAGCAACAGCCTCATCGCGTGCAATGAGCCTTATCCATCAGGCGCTGGGACGCTTCGGCATCGAAGCGAGCCTGCCCAACCTGATCGTCATCGTCGTGATGTTCTTTTCGCTGAAGGCAATCCTTTCCTTCACGGCGCTGTCCTATGCCGGCGTGGCGATCGCCCGGGTCTCGACGTCTATCAGGCGCAAGCTCATCACCGCCCTGTTCAATGCCCGCTGGAGTTTCTACACCCAGCAGCATGCCGGTCGAATCGCCAATGTGATGAGTGCTGACGCCACGCGGGCTGGCCAGGCCTATTTTCTCGCCGCCCAGGTCGTGGCCTTCTCGGTTCAGGGGACCGTCTATTGCGCTGTCGCCTTTCTGGTGGATTGGAAGCTGGCGTTGCTCGGCATCGGCGTCGGTCTCGCCATCGCCGGTGCCCTCAACTGGTTGGTGACGATCTCCAAGCGCGCTGGCTACAAGCAGACCGACCGGACCTCCGATCTCACCACCTTCATCACCGACCTCATCAGCAACATCAAGCCGTTGAAGACGATGGACCGCTACACCGACCTGGTCGGTCAGATGGGCGCCATCCTCAAGCGCTTGCGCAAGGCGCTCTCCACGCGCGAGATAGCGCGGCAGGGCCTCCTCCAGGGCGGCGAGCTCCTCATCACCATCGCACTCGGCATTGGCGTTTATCTGGCCGTCACTGTGGCCAAAGTATCGCTGGCCGAGCTCGTCGTGCTCGGCATCGTGTTCTTCCAGGTCGTTTCGATCGTCAACAAGCTGCAGAAGTTCCTGCAGCAGGCCGTGGAGCTTGAAAGCGCCTATTTGCGCACCGAGCAGCTCATCGACCGCGCGACAACCGAGCGCGAGACCCACACCGGAACCCGCGCACCGACGCTGAGCAAGGAATGCCGGTTCGAGAATGTGAGCTTCGCCCACGGCAAGACTCCGGTCGTCAGGAACGCCAATCTCGCCATCGAGGCAGGTTCGATAACCGTCCTGCAGGGCCAGTCAGGCGCAGGCAAGACAACCTTGATCGACCTCTTGATCGGGCTCCATAATCCGGACAAGGGCAGCATCACGCTGGACGGCGTTCCACTCACCGAGATCGACATCAAGCAATGGCGGAGAATGATTGGCTATGTGCCGCAGGAGCTCAGCCTCCTTCACACGAGCATAAGAGACAATCTTACCCTGGGCGATCCGCAGATCAGCGACAAGGATCTTGAAATGGCTCTCGATCAGGCCGGCGCACGCGACTTCATCATGGCGATGCCGAATGGTCTCGATAGCGAGGTCGGCGCCATGGGATCGAAATTGTCGGGTGGCCAGCGTCAGCGCATCGCTCTGGCGCGTGCCCTGGTGAAGAGACCCAAGCTGCTCATTCTCGATGAAGTGACGAGCGCACTCGACCCCGAGACCGAGCAGTCCATCTGCCAGAATATCAAAGCCCTGCGTGGCCAGTATACGACCGTTGCCATCACCCATCGTCCGGCCTGGACCGAGATCGCGACCCATCTCTACAAGGTCGACAAGGGTAGCGTCACCAAGGCATCGCGCAACTCCAAGAAGAAAGTCCCGGCATGACTCTCGGAGTCACGGCAGTCGTCAGCAAGGCGAACAGGCGCGCCTTTCTACGAGTTCCGCATCTGGTTTTCGCAAACGACCAAAACTGGGTGGCGCCGCTGAATTTCGAGCGCACGGAGCATATCGATCCCGGGAAGAACCCCTATTTCCGACATGCGGACGTCCAACTCTTCGTCGCCTACGACAAGGACAGGCCGGTAGGCCGGATTTCGGCGCAGTTGGATCGGCTTCGTCTCGAGCATCATCCGGATGCCAAGGGACAGTTCGGCTTCCTCGACGCCGTCGATGATCCGCGGGTCTTTGCAATGCTTCTCGGCGCCGCCGAAGACTGGCTCCGCCAACGCGGCATGAAAGCCACGCATGGCCCCTTCACCTTCTCGATCAATGACGAAACGGGCCTGCTTGTCGATGGCTTCGACACGCCGCCCTCGATGATGATGGGGCACGCATTGCCCTATTATGCCGATCATCTGGAGGCCCAAGGTTATGTCAAGGCGAAGGACGTCCTCGCCTACGACTATGACGGGCTCAAACCCCTACCCCGCGCCATGCAGGCGATGATGGAGAAGATCAAGGCAACCGGCAATCTCACAATCAGGCCCTTGAGCAAGAAGAACCTCGATCGCGATCTCGCCATCATCATCGATATTTTCAATGACGCATGGTCGCGGAATTGGGGCTTCGTCCCGATGACACATGAAGAAATCACGGTACTTGGAAAGAACCTGAAGTTGCTGGTCGGTGAAAACTATATCTCCATTGCCAGTTACAAGGGAGAGCCGGCGGCGATGGCCGTTTCCCTTCCCAACCTCAATGATTGGATCAACGATCTCGACGGCAAGCTGCTGCCGTTGGGCTGGGCAAAGCTTCTCTGGCGGCTCATGATGAGGCCGCCGCCCTCGGTACGAATGCCCCTGATGGGAGTTCGACGGCGCTACCACGGAACGGCCGTCGGCTCGGCGCTTGCCCTTGCCGTCATTGATGCCATCCGATCCTATCATCTCGGCAACGGCACCAAACGCTCCGAACTGTCCTGGATCCTGGAAGACAACATGCCGATGCGCCGCATCATCGAGACGCTCGGCGGCGTGCACTACAAGACCTATCGTATCTACGAGAAGAGTCTGTGACGACTCCGATCTGGAACGCTCTCGTTCTTGCCGCCGGACGCGGGCCGGATGACCCGATGGCGAAGGCCTATCAGGTCTCGCATAAATGCCTGGTCGAGGTCGGCGGCGAACCGATGCTCAGGCGCGTGATCCGCACCTTGCTCTCCCATTCGGATATCGGAAGGATCAGCGTCGTCATCGAGACGCGTGCGCTGCTCGCGAACGCTTTAGGTTCGTTGGCCGACAGTGTCGATTTCCTGACGCCGCAAGAGAGCGCGGCACGCTCGGCGCTTGCCGCCGTGCAGGCGAAGCCGCAGTTTCCCTGGCTCGTCACCACCGGTGATCATCCGTTGCTCACGCCCGAGATGCTTCGGTATTTCCTGGATCAGGCGGCGAAGTCCGGTGCCGACCTCAGCGTCGGCCTCGCCACGGCCGAGACGATATTGACCCGCTTTCCGGAAGCCAGGCGGACTTTCCTGACCTTCGGACGTGACCGCGTGTCGGGCTGCAATCTCTTTGCCCTGACGTCCGGGAGGGCACTCGCGGCGCTTTCGTTCTGGCATCACCTGGAGGATGTGCGCAAGAAGCCATGGCGGCTGATTGGCGCCTTCGGCGCGCTGGCGCTTCTGCGCTTCGCGACCGGCAGCTTGACGCTCGATAGCGCCTTTGCGCTCGCCTCGCGCCGCCTCGGCCTCGTGGCACGGCCGGTGCTCATGCCCTTTGCCGAGGCTGCTGTCGATGTCGACAAGCCGGAAGACAAGGAGCTCGCGGAGCGGATACTCGTCGGGCGCGCTGCGCTACCAGGTTGAAACGAGCTGGCGGGCCTGCTGCAGGTCGACCGGGAAATCCACCTCGCACCATTGCACGCCGTCGAGCGCCACCGTCCGGATGGGGATGCGCTTCGCCAGCATGCCGATGGCTGCTGGGAACCACTGCTTGAGGCCCGACGGCTCACGCATCGCCCGGTCGAGCGTCTCGACATAGGCCTTGGCGCCGTCGCTGCGGAAGACGTAGAAGCCGATGGCTTCGGCATTGACGGTGTCGATTGGCAGCGTCTTGCCGATCTCGGTCAGCCGCTCGCCGTCCATCATGACCTTCATGTCGTCACCGTCATAGGCGGGTTTATGGTTGATGGCGACCGTGACCGGCGCTTCGGGAGCCGACAGCAGGACCTTGACCAGATCGGCCTTGAACAGGTTATCGCCATTGACCTGGATGAATTCGCCCTTCATCTCCTGGCGTGCCATCCAGCAACTGGCCAGATTGTCGGCAACACCGAAGAACGGATTGAAGATGGTCTTGATGCTGATCCGTTTCTCGCGCGCGATCGCGGCGAGCGCCTCCTCCATGCTCCCCGCGGCATAGCCTGTCACCACGGCGAATTCGCTGATGCCGCAGGCGGTGAAAGCGTCGATCTGCCGGCCGATGAGCGAACGCCCGCCGATGTCGAGAAGCGCTTTGGGGACTTCGGCCGTAAGGGGCAGGAGACGCTTGCCCTGCCCTGCGCCGAGAATGATGACTTTCACGATGCTTGAACCCGTTGATTCACAACCGCCACGAGCGCCTGCGGGAGAGCCCGGATCAAATCAAAAAGGTTCGACCAGGGCGGGAAACGCTCTATGAACGGCGGACTTCAATTCGCACCCGATTCGCCGAAAGTCAACGAAACTGTCTGGATCGCATGTTCACCCTGGCTCATCTCTCTGACGTCCATATCGGGCCTCTGCCGCGGGCGGAATCCTGGCGCGACTACTGGGGAAAGCGGGCGCTCGGCAAGATCAACTGGCATCGCCGCCGTCGCTTTCTGCACGATCCGGCGATCGCCATGGCGATGATCGCCGATATCAAGGCCCACTCTCCCGATCATGTGGCGCTGACCGGCGATCTCATCAATATCGCCCTCAAGCAGGAATTTGTCGAAGCCGCGCAGTGGCTCAAGGCCTTTGGGCCGCCCGACTGGATCACCCTTGTGCCGGGCAATCACGACGCCTACCGCCCGTTTCCCTGGGCCGAGGGTGCAGGCCTTTGGGCCGACTACATGACCGGCGATATCAAGTTCTCGCCGGCGCATGATCCTGCCGCGAGCGATGCGGCCTTTCCTTTCGTCCGGCAGCGCCGCAACATTGCTCTGATCGGTCTGTCAAGCGCCGTGCCGCAATCGCTGTTTCGTGCCGGCGGGCGGCTTGGCGCCGACCAGATCGAAAGGCTGGGTCCGATTCTCCACGATCTGCGACAGCGCGGTTTCTATCGGGTGATTCTGATCCATCATCCGCCGGTGCCAGGCCTGACCTCGAGGCGCCGCGCCCTTGATGACGATGTGACGCTCAAGCAACTTCTTGAGGTACAGGGCGCCGACCTCATCCTCTATGGGCACAATCACCGCTATGGCCGGACGACCCTCACCACCCGCTCGGGTTCTACCCATATTATAGGCGTACCGTCCGCGACCTCGCCCGCCCATGGTGCTTACGATCCCGCCGCCTGGCACCTATATAGGATCCGCCGCCTCGACGGCGCCTGGACGACCAGTGTCACCCTGCGCAGCTGGGACGGGGAAAAGGGGGCTTTTGCGGCCCGGACGACCTTTAATCTATAAGAAAGCGAGAAATTCGCTTACATCATTACGCTAGGGCATGTTACAAACTATGTCGAACGCGACACTCGTCAAATTTGGCCTTCCCGCCACCTTGATCGCAGACTACAAGCACTGGGCTGTTTTGCTGCGTCCGGCGCAGGTTACTCTGGGATCCCTGGTGCTGGGAGCCAAAGGAGATTGGTTGGCTCTCTCCCAACTTCCGCCGCAGGCTTTTGCGGAATTGGCTCACGTGACCCGATGCCTGGAAACCGGCCTCAGGAATTTCTGCGCCTATGACAAGATCAATTACCTCATGCTCATGATGGTCGACCCGCACGTACATTTCCACGTTGTTCCGCGCTATGCGAAGCCTCAGCGTTTCGCGGACATCGACTTTGCCGATTCCGGCTGGCCGGGCCAACCCAATCTGGCCGGGGCCACTGTCATCTCGTCTGAGATGCAGAAACAGCTGCGCGACGCCATTCGTCGTCATTGGCCGAAAGACTGACCTGTCGTGTTCCGCATCGTCGATCGCTATTTCCTGCGTCAGCTTGCCAAGCCTTTGGTGACATCGATTGCCATTGGCCTGATGGTGCTGCTGGCCGAACGGATGGTGCGCCTCCTCGACACGACACTCGGCAAGAAAAACTCCTTTGGCGTCGTCTTCGAGATGCTGGCCTATCTGGTGCCGCATTATCTCGGCGTGGCGCTCCCCGCCGCGCTGTTCCTCGGGCTTCTCTTCAGCTTCAACAAGATGTCGCGCGACAGCGAAATCG
>CAZICN010000034.1:0-24286 GCA_964537655.1 uncultured Aestuariivirga sp. | reverse complement strand
TGGCACATCGATGCCGTCGGGGGGCCGTCCACACCAACACTTTTCGGTCCGATGCGCTAGCCCTGACGGGTCGCGAGGGGGTGTGCTATCATGCCCCCATGACCAGCAGCGTCCGCATCCTCGTCGTCGATGACGAGCCGCAGATCCAGCGCTTCCTCAAGCTCGGCCTCGGCGCCGGCGGCTTCACCGTGAGCAGTGCCGCGACGGCGGCCGAGGCGATCAGGGCGATCGCCACCTCGGCTCCCGATCTCGTGCTTCTCGATCTCGGCCTGCCTGATCTCGACGGCAAGGACGTCATCCGCCAGGCGCGCGCCTTCTCGCAAGTGCCGATCATCATCGTCTCGGCGCGCGACCGCGAATCGGAGAAGATCGAGGCGCTCGATCTCGGCGCCGACGATTATGTGAACAAACCCTTCGGCATCGGCGAACTGCTGGCGCGCATCCGCACCGCGTTGCGCCATCACAACCCAGGCGGCCAGTCGGCGCCCGTCCTGAATCACGGTCAGATCACGGTGGACGTAGCCGCGCACCGGGCGAGCAAGAACGGCAGCCCGCTCAAGCTCACGCCCAAGGAGTTCGATCTCCTGGCGCTTCTGATGCGCAATCCCGGCCGCGTCCTTACGCACCGGCAGATCCTCACTTCCGTCTGGGGGCCGGCGCATGCCGAGGACATGCAATATCTGCGGGTCCTGATCGGGCAGTTGCGCGGCAAGCTGGAGGACGACCAGGCCAATCCGCGCTTCATCCAGACCGAGCCCGGCATCGGCTACCGGATCACGACGGACGACTCGCAGATCTGATCCCGGTTTCCCTTGACGCCCGGCGGAGCACCACCCAGCTGACACATATATATGTACCGACCCGATGCTCTGATGATCCCCGCCGCGCAAGACTTCCTTAACCAAATCCGCAATGCCGCGCCGAAGCCCCGGCGGCATTCGCCTCGATTTTAGAGTTGTGAGCCAGACTGCCCGGCATCATGTCCATCCTGCCGTCCCAAGTCGTGACCTATCTCAAGAAGCTGCGGCAGAGTTTCACGCCGGAGGAAATCAAGGCGCGCCTCAGCCCCAAATTCACGCCCCTCGACAGCCTGCGCCCGACCCGCAAGGCTACCCCGCATTCGATTGCCGAGCTGTGGGCGAGGCTCGCCGCCAGTGGCCAACTGGCAGAGGGCGACAAGGAGTTGATCGCCGATGAGGCGACGCTCACCCAAGCCGCGCTCTATGAAACGAATATCGAGAACTTCCTCGGCACGATAAAGATCCCGGTCGGACTCATCGGGCCCTTGCGCGTCAACGGCCTGCACGCCAATGGCGATTATCATGTGCCGCTGGCGACAACCGAAGCCGCCCTCGTCGCCTCCTATGGCCGAGGCGCCGAGATCGCCGGCAAGGCCGGCGGCATCACCTCGGTGCTGGTCAGCGAAGGTCTGCTCAGGACCCCGGCCTTCCTGTTCGACAGCTCCTTCACCGCCGGGCATTTCGTCGAATGGCTGACCGGCGCCGTCGATGAGCTGAAGACGGCGGCCGAGGCGACGACCCGCCATGGCCGCCTCGTCTCGATCGATCCCTTCATCGACCATGACACCGTCTTCCTCATCTGTCGCTACACGACCGGCGACGCGTCAGGCCAGAACATGGTGACCTTCGCCACCGACGCGCTGTGCCGGCATGTTCTCGACCATTCACCAGTCAAGCCGCGGCGCTGGTTCATCGAGGCCAATTTCTCCGGCGACAAGAAGGCCTCGCATCTCGGCATCCTGGCCGGCAGGGGCCGCAAGGTGACGGCGAGCGTCTTCCTGCCGGAAGAGCTCATCAGGAAACATCTGCATTGCGATATCGAGGCGATGGTCGCCTATGGCCAGGTCGCCAATCTCGGCGCCCTGCTCAGCGGCCAGATCGGCGCCCAGGCGCATTATGCCAATGGCCTCGCCGCCTTCTATATCGCGACCGGGCAGGATGCGGCCTGCGTCGCCGAATCAGCCGTCGGCTTCACGCGGCTGGAACAGCGCGATCAGGGCGTGTTCATCTCGGTGACCCTGCCCAATATCCTGGTCGGCTCGGTCGGCGGCGGCACCAAGCTGCCGAGCCAGAGCGCGGCGCTGCGGATGATGGGGCTGCAGGGCGAAGGCAAGGCCGGCGCCCTGGCGGAAGTCGCCGCCGCTCTGTGCCTCGCCGGAGAAATATCGATCATCGGCGCCATCGCCGCGGGTCACTTCAGCCGCGCCCATTTCAAGCTGGCGCGCGCCAGCAAGGCCGCGCCGTGACCGCAGAAACGCACAATCCGACGCCACTCGCCAAGGCGCTGTGGATCTACCAGGCGGAACGCTTTCCGCTGCTGCGCACCAGCCTGCTTCTCGCGGTCTTTTCGGCCGCGAGCCTTGGCGTCTCCGCCCATCTCGGCAACCGGCCGCTGCCTCATCCCGCGACCTTCATCGCGGTGTGGGCGATCGTGCTCATGCTGTTCTTCCAGATGCGAGTGTGCGACGAGATCAAGGACTATGAGGACGATCTGCGCTACCGGCCGGAACGGCCGATCCAGCGCGGCCTTCTGAGCCTCGGCCTCATCCGCAATCTGGGACTCGCCTGCGTGCCCCTCATGCTGGCGCTGACCTTGCTCCTGTCGCCCGGCCTTCTGATTTTTCTCGGCCTCGTCTGGCTGTGGCTCGGCCTGATGACGGTCGAGTTCTTTGCCGCCCGATGGCTGAAGGCGCGGCCCTTCCTCTATCTCGCCTCGCATATGGCGATCATGCCGCTCATCGATCTCTTCATCACCGCGGCGGAATGGCTGCCCTCCGGACAGGGAGCCCCCGACGGCCTCTGGCTGTTCATCGCGCTGAGCTGCGCCAATGGCTGCGTCATCGAGATCGGCCGCAAGACATGGGCGCCGGAGAATGAGCGGACAGGCGTCGAAACCTATTCGGCCCTGCTCGGTCCGCGAAACGGCGCCGTGCTCTGGGCCGGCTTCGCGGCGCTCGCCTATCTTCTGCTTCTCGGCGTCGGCTTTGCCGCCAAGGCGCCCGTCGTCATCGGACTTGCCGGTGCTGCGGCGCTGGCCCTCGTCTTTGCAGTGGCTTTGGGTTTCGCCAAAGACCCTACGCCTGAGAACCAGAAGCGCATCGACCAGCTTTCCGGCCTCTGGGTTCTCGCCTGCTACAGCCTCGCCGGCTTCGCGCCGCTTCTCATCAAGGCGATCGCCGGATGAAGCCCGTCTACCAGCCTGATGAACAGCCACCGGTCGGCACGGTCGGCGGCAAGGCCGCCGCGCTGTCGTTCCTGGTTGCCCAGGGGTTCACCGTTCCTCCCTTTCTGATGGTTTCGCCGGCCGCTTTCACCGGCGAAATCCTGGATGCGAGCGCGCTCGCGGAGATCGACCGCCTGATCGCAGGCCTGGGCGAGGCGCCTTTCGCGGTGCGCTCATCGGCGGTCGAGGAAGACGGCGCCGCTCATTCGCATGCCGGCCAGTTCCTGTCGCTGCTCAATGTCGCCACCGCCGACATCGCGGCGGCGGTGGAGAAAGTGTGGCGGTCGGGGGCGGCCGAAAGCGTCCAGACCTATCGCGAGGCCCGCGGCCTCACGGCCGAAGGAGGGCGCCCGGCGGTCATCATCCAGAAGCAGGTCAAGGCCCGGGCGGCGGGCGTTCTTTTCACCGCCGATCCCGTCAGGTGCGATCCCGGCCTGATCGTCATCTCGGCGATCGCCGGGCTCGGCGACCGGCTTGTCGGCGGCGAGGAAGACGGCGATGACTATGTCCTCGCCAAAGCCGACGGTCGCATCGTCGCGCAGCCGGAGGGTGGCGTGCTGTCGGCGGCCGACCTCGCCAAGCTGCATGCCCTCGCCCTGCAGGCCGAAGCCGCCTTCGTCAGGCCGCAGGACATGGAATGGGCCTTCGAGGGCGAGGACCTCTTTGCGCTGCAGTCGCGGCCGATCACCACCCGGATCGACCGGTCTGCCGCAGCCAGCCCCCTTCCCGATCCCGGCATCATCATCTTCGACAACTCCAACATCATCGAGAGCTATCCGGGTGTCGTCGCGCCCCTGACCTACAGTTTCGCGCAATATGCCTATGCCCGGGTCTATCGCATGTTCGTGCGCATGGTCGGCGTCGGCGAGGACAGGATCAGCGCCAATGCCGCGGTGTTCGAGAACATGCTCGGGCGGCTCGACGGGCGGGTCTACTACAATCTCCTCAACTGGTATCGCGTCCTCGCCATGCTGCCGGGCTTCGCGCTCAACCGCGCCCATATGGAAACCATGATGGGCGTGAGCGAGCCCTTGCCCGACGCCGTTGCCGAAGCGCTGATCGCCAGGCCCTCGGGACTTGCGGCACGCTTGCGCGAATATGGCCGGATGGCGCAGGGCGCGCTGGCGCTGGTGCGGCATGGATTCGGGCTCAGGCGCATGATCGCCGGCTTCTACAAGCGCCTCGATGCGGCGCTGGAGCGGCCCGCCCATGCGCTCGAAGCGATGCCCCTGTCCGAGCTGGCGCGGGAATACCGGCGCATCGAGGTCAGTCTGCTCGACCGCTGGGACGCGCCGCTCATCAACGATTTCCTCTGCATGATGGCCTTCGGCGCGTCGCGCAAGCTGCTCGGCAAATGGGCCGGCGAGGCGGGGATCAGGCTCCACAGCGACATCCTCATCGGCCAGGGCGACATCGTCTCGGCGGAACCGGCGCGCCTGATCCGCGACATGGGACAGCTCATCAAGGCGGATGCGCAGGCCATCGAGGCGCTGGCGCAAGGCGATGACACGATCCTCGCGCGGCGCGCCGATCTCGGCCGGCTCATCACGCACTATATCGACAGATTCGGCGACCGCTGCACCGAAGAGCTCAAGCTCGAGAGCCTGTCGCTCCATGACGAGCGCGCACCGCTCCTCAAGGCCATCGCCGCGTCGGCGCGCAGTCCGGCACATGCCGCTCTCCGGACCGGCGATCCACTGGCGAGCCTCGGCGAGCTGCTCGCCGGCAGGCCCATCAAGGCGCTGATCGCGAAACGGCTGATGGTCTGGACCAAGAACCGGGTCAGGGACCGGGAGAATCTGCGTTTCGAGCGGACCCGGATCTTCGGCCGGGCGCGCCGGCTCTTCCTGTGCTGCGGCAAGGAAATGACCGCCGCCGGCCTCATCAGCGACCCGCGCGATGTCCTCTTGCTCACCATCCAGGAAGTCCTCGGCAGCATCGAAGGTTTTGGCGTCAGCACCGATCTCAAGGGCCTCGTCGCGATGCGCCGGCGCGAGATGCAGGAGTGGTCGGACCGCGCCGATCCGCCCGAAAGAGTGACCATCAACGGACCGGCATCGGCCTATGTCCGCAGCCCGGGCCGCCGGCACGAGCCGCGTTCGAGCGATCGCCGGCGCAACGGCACAGGCTGTTCCGCCGGCCGCGTCACGGCCACGGCCTCGGTCGTCGAGGATCCGCGCAAGCAGATCGTCAAGCCGGGCGAGATCCTGGTCGCGCGCCACACCGACCCCGGCTGGATCGCAGCCTTCTCCAATGCCTCGGCGATCGTCGTCGAGCGCGGCAGCCTCCTGTCGCATTCCGCCATCGTGGCGCGCGAGCTCGGCATCCCTTGTGTCGTCGGCCTCAAGGGCGCGATGCAGTGGATCGCTTCCGGCGAGACATTGACCGTCGATGGCGCCTCGGGCCTGGTGAGCAAAGACCATGAAGACTAGCGAGATCGCCGGAAAGGCGGATTTCGAGCAGATACGCTATGCCCAGCTCTGGGAGGATGCCGACGTGCTCAATGGCGCGCTCGGCCCGGCCTCGGGTGCTGCGCTGGTGTCGATCTGCTCGGCCGGTGACAACGCGCTGGCGATGCTGCTGCTCGATCCGGCGCGCGTCACCGCGATCGACCTGTCGGCGGCGCAGATCGCCTGCCTCACTCTGCGGGTCGCCATGTACCGCACGCTCGGTCATGGCGAGTTCCTGGAGCTGATGGGCTCGCGCCCGTCGGACCGGCGCTCGCTGCTGCTCGACCGCGCCGCGACAAGCCTCCCGGAGCGCGACCGCCAGTTCTGGCGCGCCCAGAAGCCCGCGATCGTCGCCCACGGCCTCGGCGGGATCGGCAAGTTCGAGCGCTATTTCCGGCTGTTCCGCCGGGTCTTCCTGCCGCTCGTCCACAACGAGCGCACCATCACGGACGTCTTCCAGCCGCGCCCCTACGCGGCGCGCGAAGCCTTCATGCGCGAGCGCTGGAACAGCTGGCGCTGGCGCCTGCTGCTGAAGATCTTCTTCTCCAATTTCACCATGGGCCGGCTCGGCCGCGATCCCGCCTTCTTCGATCATGTCGACGGCAGCGCGGCACAGCATGTGGCGCGGCGCGTCGAGCACGCGGCGGTCACGCTCGATCCGGCCGACAATCCCTATCTGCGCTGGATCCTCACCGGGACGCATGGCGAGGCCCTCCCCCTCGCCTGGCGGCCGGAGAACTACGACATCATCGGCGCGCGCCTCGACCGTCTCGACATCAGGCACGCTCCACTCGAAGACCTGATCGCCGGCGGGAAGAAGTTCGACGGCTTCAATCTGTCGGATATTTTCGAGTATATGAGCCCCCCGGTCTTCGAAAAGGTCTATGGCTCGGTCCTCTCGGCCGCCCATCCGGGTGCCCGGCTCGTCTACTGGAACATGATGGTGCCGCGCCGCGTGCCCGAGGCTTATCGCCTCCGGATCAGGACGCTCGCCGAATGCGAGCAGCAGGGCAAGGCCCGGGACAAGGCCTTCTTCTATTCCGACTTCGTCGTCGAAGAGGTCGTCGCGTGACGGTCGCGCAAAATCTCCTGCTCGTCGCCGGATCGATCGCGCTCATCCTGGCGCTGATGTTCCTGGTGCGCCGCGCCGCCGCGCAACTCGCGATCGCGCCTGAGATGCAGCGCAAGATCATCCATATCCTGACCGGCCTCTATACGCTGGCGCTGCCCTTCATCTTCACGCAGCTTTGGCCGGTCTTCCTCCTCGTCGCCCTGTCGGTCGCCACCATGCTGGTGCTGCGCCTCGCGCGTTTCTCGGCCGCGGGCCTCTCCAGCGTCCTCCATGCGGTCAGGCGGCCCTCCTATGGCGAGATCTACCTGTCGCTGTCGGTGGGGCTCCTGTTCTTCCGATCACAGGGACAGGCGGTCCTCTATGTCCTGCCGATCCTCATCCTCACCCTATCCGATGCTGCCGCCGCACTGGTCGGCAGCGCCTACGGCAAGAGGCGATACCTGATCGCCGACGGCGTGAAGAGCCTCGAAGGCACGCTCGCCTGCTTCGTCGTCACCTGGCTCGTCGCGATGATCGCCCTGATGCTGATGGCCGACATCGCGGAAATCAATGTCATCGTGCTGAGTTTCCTGATCGCCGCCTTCGCCACGCTGATCGAAGCCGATTCCTGGCGCGGCCTCGACAATCTCTTCGTGCCGATCGGCGTCCATCTGCTGCTTGCCACCCATCTGCAGTCGGATCCGTCGACGCTTCTGCTGCTGGCGGGCCTGTTCATCGCCGCGACCGGCAGCATCCTCGCCGCCGCTCCCTATCTGCGCCTGACACCACATGCGGCGCGGGTCATCATCGCCCTCGTCTTCCTCATCAGCACCTATTCGACCGTGGTGACAGCGATCCTCCCTTTGCTGGCGGTCGCGGCGCATCTCCTGGCGCAGGCCAGACGGCCGAGCGACAGCGAATTCCCGGATCTCGATTTCCTCGGCGCCGCCGCTTTGGTGAGCCTCGCCTGGCTGTTTGCCGGCGAAATGTCGGACCGCACGACGGTCGCGTTCTACGGGCTGACCTTCGGCCTCGCGGCAGCCGCTTTGCTGGCGCTGGCCCTGACGGGCGCCTGGCGGCTTCTGACGCTGCCGATCGCCGCCGCCATCATCGCTCTCGTGCACGGGGTGACGCGCGGCGAGATCCCCGAACCCCTTTCCTCAGCGACGATCGCCGGCGCGGTCGCCATCGTCACCACGGCCGCCCTCGCCGTACCGCGGGTCTTTGACCGCCATCGGGCCATCGGCATCTTCGGCCTCAGCCTCATTGCGCCCGTTCTTCTCTTCATCACCCGGGAGATCGCCACGTGACCGAAGCGCAACCGCTCAAGACGGAAGGGGCGAGCGCCCTGATCTATCGCGACGGGCCGTCCCATGAAGGGCGCCGCACGGCGACGATCGGCAAGTTCGCCTGCACGAGCGCCGACGAGGGAAAGGCTCTCCTGCAAGAGGCCGTCAGGCTCCTGCGCGCGGAAGGGTTCGGCGCCGTCATCGGCCCGATGGATGGCGATACCTGGCACAGCTATCGCCTGGTGGCGGAGAGCGACGGGACGCCGCCCTTCCTGCTCGAGCCCACGAGCCAGGCGCAGGATCACGCGGCCTTCACATCGGCCGGGTTCCGGCCCATCTCCGAATATGTCTCGGCGCGCGCCGTCATCAGCCCGGCCATCCTCAGCCAGGCGCCCTTCGCGCTCCCCGGCCTGACGGTCACGGCCTGGGACGGGCGGAATGCCGAAAGCCTGATCGGCCCGCTGTTCGAGCTGTCCGCCGCGGCCTTCGCCAACAACGCGTTCTACAAGCCGCTCGATCCGCAGGGCTTCCGCGCCCTCTATGAGCCCGTCATCCCGCGCATCGACCCTCGCCATGTGATGTTCGCGCGCGACGACACGGGCAAGCTCGCGGGCTTCATCTTCTCCATTCCCAACTGGCTCGAGGGCGCGAAACCGACGACGCTCGTCATCAAGACCTATGCGACGACGGTCAGGGGCGGAGGGCGCATGCTGCTCGACCTCGCCCATCACAAGGCGGCCGAACTCGGCTTCACGCACGCCATCCATGCGCTCATGCACAACGACAATATTTCCCGCAATGCCAGCGCCAAGCATGGCGGCAAGGTGTTCCGCAAATACCAGCTGATGGGCCGCCTGCTGGCCGAGGCGCAATGAACCTGCTCGAACCGTTCCTACAGCAGGCGGCGACATGGGGCGAGCGCCCGGCGATCATCGATCCGCGCCGCGGCCGGATCAGCTTCGCCGATCTCGCCCGGCGCTCCGACCGGATGGCGGCGGGCTGGCGCAAGGCCGGGATCGCCGCCGGCGACCGCGTCCTCATCGCCATGCCGGTCGGGATCGAGCTCTATGTCAGCATCGCCGCTCTCTGGCGGCTGGGCGCGGTCATCGTCTTTCCGGAACCGGCCCTCGGCCTTGCGGGCCTTCGTCATGCGGTGAAGCTCGCAAGGCCGAAGGCCCTCCTGACGTCAGGCCTCTACCGGCTCCTGCGCTATGCCGTGCCTCAGCTCTGGACGATCCCGCTCCATCTGCACGCAAGCGAGGATGCGCAAGGCGGCGATCTCGTGCATGGCGCGGCCGCCGATCATCCAGGGCTCATTTCGTTCACCAGCGGATCGACGGGCAGGCCCAAGGCCATTCTCCGCACGCATGGTTTCCTCGCCGCCCAGAACGCCGAAATGGCAGGCGTGCTCAAGAGCGCGCGCGGAGAGGAGACCGATCTCGTCTGCTTTCCCGTCCTCGTCATCGCCAATCTCGGCTGCGGCATCACCTCGCTCCTGCCGAACTGGAAATTGTCGCGCCATGACCAGGCCAGCGCATCGACGGTCGCATCCCTCATCAACGAGCACCAGGCGAGCCGCGCGCTGGTGCCGCCGGTCATTTGCGAGACGCTCGCCGGCAGCGCCGCCGCCCTGCCCCTGCACAGGATATTCACCGGCGGCGGTCCGGTCTATCCCGACATCATCGAGAGACTGTCGGCCCGCCATCCCGGGACCGATATCGTATCGATCTATGGATCGACGGAAGCCGAGCCGATCGCGGCGCAGTCGCTGGCGGATACGAAGCCTGCGGACTGGGCCAGAATGAAGACCGGGCATGGCCTGCTCGCCGGCCGGCCGACTCCGGGAACGCGCCTCGATCTCATCCAGGACGAAATCACCGTCACTGGCCCGCATGTCAACAAGGGCTATCTCGGCGGCATCGGCGACAGCGACAACAAGATCCGGCGCGACGGCGAGACATGGCACCGCACCGGCGATGCCGGCCGCCTCGATGACGAGGGCCGGCTGTGGCTGCTCGGCCGGTCGAAGGCGCGGGCCGGCCGCTATCATCCGTTCCAGGTGGAAGCGGCGGCGCGTTTCTGGCCCGGCGTGCGGCAGGCGGCGCTGATCCCCGAGCGCGTGCCGGAGACGCTGGCGCTCGCCGGCGATGAGGCCCATGCGGCGGCATGGAAGCAGAAGGCGTTCGATGATTTCGGCCTCGCGACCCGCGTCGTCAACGCCATCCCGCTCGATAGGCGGCACCGTTCGAAAGTCGACTATGTCGCGCTCAAGCGACTGACCGGTTGATCGGCCCGCTCGCGCCGGCGCCAATCGTGCCGCGCCCTCTCACTCCTCGCCGAGATAAGCCTTGCGCACCCGCTCGTCATGGGCGAGTTCCTCGCCCCTGCCGGAAAAGGCGATAGCGCCGGTATCGAGCACATAGGCGGTCGTCGCCAGCTCGAGCGCGGCGCGGGCATTCTGCTCGACGAGCAGGAGCGTCGTGCCGGCCGCATTGATCTCGCGCGCCAGGTCGAAGATCTTGTCCTGCATGATCGGCGACAGGCCCATCGAGGGCTCGTCCAGCATCAGGATGCGGGGCTTCGACATCAAAGCGCGGCCCATGGCCAGCATCTGCTGCTGGCCGCCGGAGAGCGTGCCGGCAAGCTGCTCGCCGCGCTCGTCCAGCACCGGGAAGAGCTCATAGACCCAGCCCAGATCGCGCTCGAGCTCGGCATCGCGATGGCGGGTGAAGGCGCCGAGATCGAGATTTTCGCGCACCGTCATGCGCGGGAAGATGCGGCGGCCCTCCGGCACATGGACGATGCCGAGCTTGACGATCGCATCGGGTGTCAGCCCGCTGATCGTCCGCCCGTCGAGCGTGATGCGCCCGCGGCTCAGCGGCAGCAAACCCGATATGGCCTTGAGGGCCGTCGTCTTGCCGGCACCGTTGCTGCCGATCAGGCCGACAATGGCGCCCGGCTCGACCGTGAAGGAGACGCCATGCAGCGCCTCGATCATCCCATAGGCGACGCGGATATCCTCGACCACCAGTGCCATGGCTCAGCCCCGCTTTCCGAGATAGGCGTCGATGACGGTGCGGTCGGCGCGCACCGCATCGGGCGATCCGTCGGCGATGACCTCGCCGTGATGCAGCACGATGACGCGACGCGATATGCCCATCACCGCCTTCATGTCGTGCTCGATGAGAAGGATGGTGATGCCGGCGCGGTTCAGTTCGGCGATGAGGCGCGAGAGATCGGCCTTCTCGGTCGGGTTCATGCCGGCCATCGGCTCGTCGAGCAGCAGCAGCTTGGGCTCGAGCGCCAGGGCGCGGGCGATCTCGAGACGGCGCTGATCGCCATAGGACAGGCTCTTCGCCGGCCGCGCCCAGGCCTCGGCGAGGCCGACGCGGCCCAGCGCCTCGAGCGCCTGCTGGCGCGAGCGACGTTCCTCCTCACGCGCTTTCGCCGAGCGGAAGATAAGCCCGAAGAGGGAGGCGCGGAAGAAACGATGCCTGCCGATCATTACATTTTCGAGAACGCTCATCTCGTCGAACAGGCGGATGTTCTGGAAGGTGCGCGCGATGCCCTTGCCGGCGATGCGGTCGGGCGAGAGATGCGAGATCCGGTCACCGGCGAGATGGATGTCACCCGATGTCGGCGGCATGGCGCCGGCGATGATGTTGAAGAAAGTCGTCTTGCCGGCACCATTCGGCCCGATGAGCCCGACGGCTTCGCCCGCGGTGATCGCCAGATCGATATTGGCGAGCGCCACCAGCCCGCCGAAACGGCGACCGATACCGCGGCATTCGAGCAGCGCCGGGGGTTTCGCCTGCTCCATGGCCCCGGTGGCCGATATGCCGTGGATGTCCTTCACCATCTGGTTCATGACATCAGCAATGGCTGACGCTTCTGGCCGAGCAATCCCTGCGGGCGGAAGATCATCAGCACGACAAGAAGGATGCCGAGCGCCATGAAGCGCAGTTCGGGATGCTGCTGGATGAAGGGCATGTCGCGCGCCACTTCGAGGAAGACCACCCAGATCGCGGCACCGATGATCGGCCCGAGAAGCGTTCCCATGCCGCCCAGCACGATCAGCATCAGGATCAGGATGTTCTCGAACAGGGTGAAGCTCAAGGGACTGATATATTGCTGCGAATGGGCGAAGAACACGCCGGTGACGCCGCCGAAGAAGCCGCCGGCCGAATAGGCATAGAGCTTGTAGCGCGAGGTGTTGATGCCCATGGCCTCGGCGGCGGCCTCATCCTCGCGGATCGCGACCCAGGCGCGGCCGAGATAGGAGCGCACCAGGAGGGCGATCAGCAGAACCGTCACGGCGAGCAGCACGAGGCCGAGGAGATAGAGTGCTACCGGCGAGCCCAGCTTGTAGCCGAAGAGGCTCGGCACCGGGATGCCCCTGATGCCCATCGGCCCCTTGGTGAGGCCGACCCAGTTGGTCGCCACCAGGCGGATGATCTCGCCGAAGCCCAGCGTCATGATGGCGAGATAGTCACCGCGCAGGCGCAAGGTCGGATAGCCGAGCATCATGCCGAACAGCGCCGCGACGCCGCCGCCGACCAGCAGATTCACATAGAAGAGCCACCAGATCGAGCTCGCCTCGATGCCATAGCCGCGCAGCAGGATCTCGACGAAGAGGATGGAAGTGAAATAGGAGCCGACCGCCCAGAAGGCGACATAGCCGAGATCGAGGAGGCCCGCATAACCCACCACGATATTCAGGCCGCTCGCCAGCAGGGCATAGATGAGCACGAAGACGAAGACGCGCGCCCAATAGGGCGAGGGGAAGATGAAGAAGACCGAGACGGCGACGAGCGCCAGCACCGCCCAGGCGGCATAGCGGGCGAGATCACGGCCGGCAAAGAAGGCCTGCAGGCGATCGAGGCCCCGATCGATCAGCGAGGCCTTGCCGCGAATGGCGAAGGAGCCGCGATCGGCGAGGCGGCTCGGCAGGCGGGTGCCGAGCAGGCCCTGCGGGCGGAACAGGAGCAGCAGGATGAGAATGGCGAAGGCGATGGCGTCGCGATAGGCCGAGCCGTTGGGCAGATAGGCGGCGCCGAAGGTCTCGGCGAAGCCCAGCACGATGCCGCCCAGCATGGCGCCCCTGATATTGCCGATGCCGCCCAGCACCGCCGCCACCATGGCCTTGAGGCCCGGCATGAAGCCCATATGCGGATGGGCGAAGAGATAGACGGCGCCATAGAAGATGCCGGCAAGGGCGGCGAGGCCCGAGCCGATGATGAAAGCGAGCGCGATGACGCGATTGACCGGGATGCCCATCAGCGACGCCGCTTCCACATCCTGGGCGGCGGCGCGCATGGCGCGGCCCATGCGTGTCTTCTTCACATAGAAATGCAGGGCGGTCATCACGATGGCGGCGGTCACGATCACGGTGATCTCGACCAGGGAGATATAGGCGCCGGCAATATTGATCGGCGCCGCATCGAGCAGGAAGAAGGACGGGAAGGGCAGCTCCTGCGCGCCCCACACGCTCTGCGCCAGGTTCTGCAGCGCGACGGAAACGGCAATGGCGGTGATCAGGGGCGCGAGACGCGGCGCGAAACGCAACGGGCGATAGGCGCAGCGCTCGATCAGGTAGCCCATGCCGGCGACGATCAGGATGGCAAAGGGTGCGGCCAGCAGGAACGGCAATCCCGGCATGGGCACCGCATAGCCGAAAAGATTGACCTGCGGCAGCATCAGGCTGATCGCCAGGAAGGCGCCGAACATGAACAGCTCGCCGAAGGCGAAGTTGATCATTTCGAGGATGCCATAGACCAGCGTGTAGGCCACCGCGGCGAGGGCATAGATCGCGCCCAGCATGAGCGCATTGAAGAAGAACTGAAGAAGGATTTCCATCAGCGCCCTCGCCCCGGTGACCGAGCTTCGATCGTTCAGATCAGTTCGACTGCGCCGGCGCCAGGACGAAAGCGCCGTCCTTCACCTGGAGATAGACCACCGAGCCTTCGCGATTGCCGTCCGCCTGGAAGGTCGTCGGACCGGTCACGCCGGGATAGGCCTTGATCTCGGCGAAGGCGGTGTTGAGGCCTTCGCGGTCGAGCTTGCCATTCCGGGCGATGGCGAGACGCGCCGCCTCGGCCAGCACATGGCCCGCATCATAGGCGAGCGCCGTCCAGGCATTCGGCACCTCGCCGAACCTGGCCTTGTAGGCCTCGACGAAGGCCTTGACCTCGGGCTTGTCGACGCTCGGGTCGAACATGCCATAGAGGATGGTGCCCTCGACGCTGGCGCCGCCGAGTTCCATGAGCTTGGGGCTCAGGAGGCCGTCGCTGCCGAGGATCTGCACATCGAGGCCGATCTGGCGCGCCTGCTGGGCGATCTTCGCCGCTTCGGTGTAGAAGCCGCCGATCCACAGGAGATCGGGGTTCAACGCCTTGATCGTGGTGAGCTGGGTCTTGAAGTCCTTGGTGCCGAGCACATAGGCCTCGCGGGTCAGGATCTCGGCGCCGCCGGCGGTCGCCGCGGCGACGAAGGCATCGGTCCCGCCGATGCCGTAGTCGTCCTGCTGGTTGAGGGCGGCGATGCGCTTGGCGCCGAGCGCCTTGACCGCATATTGGCCGGCAAGCTCGCCCTGCACCGCGTCGGTCAGCACGTTGCGGCGGAAATAGGGACTGACGCCCGCGAGATCGGGGCTGGTGACGGCGGAAGCGAGCACCGGCAGCTGGCAATCATTGATGATAGGGGCGGCGGCGAGCGCCACCGAGCTGAAGGAATAACCCATGACGACATCGACCGTGTCATCGGAGCAGAAGCGCTGGGCGATCAGGACGCCATCGCTCGGCAGGCCGCGGTCATCGGCGGTGGTGATCGCCAGCTTCACGCCGGCGTCGCCCGACTTGGCATTGATCTCGTCGATGGCGAGCTCGAGGCCGCGCTGCATGTTCTCGCCATAGGCGGCAAAGTCGCCGCTCAGCGCGGCGGTGAAGCCGATCTTCACCTCTTCCTGCGCCGAAGCGTTGAGCGAAGCCAGCGCGCTCATCGTGGCGGCGGCGGCGACGGTCGACAGATATTTGAAGGCCTTACGCATATCGATACTCCCTGGGCACATTATTGTTCGTCGTTGGTTGAAAGGCATCGCCGGACCGGGCACCCGGGCTCGCGGCGACGATGGACGGAAGCGGCCCGCGACGGGCCGCTCCCTCCGGCGCTTCGATCAGCGGATCTCGAGATCCATCCAGGTTTCGAAGCAATGGTTGTTGGCGAGCGACATCACGCCAATGGTGGCGCGGCAGCCGATGCCCTTCTCGGGGCCGAAGACCTCGGCGAAGAGATCGGTGAGGCCGCTCGAGACGAGATTGGGATCGGTGAAGCCCGGGGCGCTGACGACGAAGTTCAGCGTGCGCGCCAGGGCGACGATCTTGTCGAGGTCGCCGATCGCCTGCTTGATGCCGGCGAGGCAGTTGATGCCGGTCTGGCGGGCGGCCTGATAGGCCTGCTCGACCGTGACTTCGGCGCCGACGCGGCCCGGATGCATCACGGTGCCGTCCGGCAGATCGGGCACGTGGCCGGAGAGGATGAGCAGATTGCCGGAGCGGTGGAACGGCTTCATCTTTCCATATTGCTGGCCGTAGTATTTCTGCGCCGTGCCGATATTAGAGTCCCATTTGCCGAGATCCGGCAACTTGATGCCCATGGACTCCAGCTTCTTCTCAATCTGCATTCATTCCTCCAACTAAACCGGGCTCATTGCCCACGCTACGAATCTCAACTCACCTCAGGTCCGCTCGAGTCGTCCCCGCGATTTCCCGTGCAGCAGCGATTGCGCCTGCACGACGCGCTTCAGGTCGTCACGCGAGCGCTGCACATGCACTTTCGCGGCGGCGACGGCCCTGTCCTTGTCGCGGGCGATGACCGCCTCGACGATTTCCTTGTGCTCGGCGCGCGTCAGGTCCCATTTGTCGACCCACAACACGTCGACCCAGATCAGCAGCGAGAGCCGGCCATAGAGCTGGCGCAAGGTCTCGTAGAGAAAGCGATGGCCCGTTTCGCGCGCGATGACATCGTGAATGCGCATGCCGACGCGGACTTCCTCGGCCAGATCCTCGATCGCGAGATCGGCGCTCGCGGCGAATTTGGCGAGACGCCCCATGACGTCCTTCAGTTCCGCGATGCCCTCTTCGGAGATCACGTCGGCCGCCAGGGCGGCGGCATAGCCGTCGAGCATCATCCTGAGATCGAGCAATTCCTCGGCGGTCTTCAGATCGAGAATCGGCACGAAATAACCGCGATGCGGCTGGCTCTCGACCAGGCCCTCGCGCTCGAGCTGGTTCAGCGCCTCGCGCAGCGGCGTGCGGCTGACCCCCAGCCTTTCGCTCAGATCGCGCTCGCGCAGCTGCTCGCCGGGCTGCACCTCGCCGCTGAGAATCATGCCGCGGAGCCCTTCATAGGCGCTCTGCTTCAGGGTCCCGGCCGGTTTCTCAGGCTTGGTATGCAGGATCATATGCCAAACTTGACTGTAATTTTGACTTCTGTCAACCAAATTGAACACAATCATTGCCAAAAAGAAATACCTTCTGGTATACAAAGTGAAGATGTGAGCTCGTCAGTGGAGGAGATAAAGAGTGTCGACCCAGGCCAATTCAACCCAAGCCCGCGATATCGCCTACGCCCTGCATCCCTATACGAATCTCAAGCTGCATGAGCGCGTGGGACCGACCGTCATGGCCAGCGGCCAGGGCATCTATGTCCGCGACGACGAGGGCCGCGAATATATCGAAGCCGTCGCCGGCCTATGGAGCGCCTCGCTCGGCTTCGGCGGCGAAGACTCGATGGTCGAGGCGATCACGGCGCAATTGCGCAAGCTGCCCTTCTACCATCTGTTCGCGCACAAGGCGCATGAGCCGGGGACCGATCTCGCCGAACAGCTCATCAAGCTGCTGCCCCTGCCCGGCGGACGCGTGTTCTTCAACAATTCAGGCTCGGAAGCCAACGACACGGCGATCAAGCTCGCCTGGTACTACAACAACGCGCTTGGCCGGCCGCGCAAGAAGAAGATCATCGCCCATATGAAGGCCTATCACGGCGTGACCATCGCGTCCGCCAGCCTCACCGGCCTGGTGCGCAACCATCTCGATTTCGACCTGCCGATGGCGAGCGTGCGCCATTGCGACTGCCCGCATCATTATCGCTTCGCCAAGCCCGGCGAGAGCGAGGAGCAGTTCGCCACCCGCCTCGCCGAGCAGCTGGAAGGCCTGATCCTGCGCGAAGGTGCCGACACGATCGCCGCCTTCATCGCCGAGCCGGTGCTGGGCGCCGGCGGCCTCATCGTTCCGCCACGTACCTATTTCGACAAGATCCAGCCGATCCTCAAGCGCCACGACATCCTGTTCATCGCCGATGAAGTGATCTGCGGCTTCGGGCGCACCGGTAACATGTTCGGGCTGGAAACCTTCGCCATCAAGCCCGACATGGTCACCATGGCCAAGGCGCTGTCGGCGTCCTACCTGCCGATCTCGGCCACCGCCATCTCGGAAAAGATCTACGAGGCGCTGCGCGACAACAGCGCCAAGATCGGCAGCTTCGCCCATGGCTATACCTATTCGGGCCATCCGGTCTGCGCCGCGGCGGCCCTCGAAGCGCTGCGCATATATAAAGAGCGCGATATCGTCGGCCATGTCCGCAAGGTGGCGCCGAACTTCCTCGCGGGCGCGCAGAAATTCGCCGATCATCCGCTGGTCGGCGAAGTGCGCGGCATCGGCCTCCTCGCCGGCATCGAGCTGGTGCGCAACAAGACCAGCAAGGAACCGTTCGAGCCCGCCCGCGGCATCGGCATGATGGTCCAGAACGAGGCGCAGAAGCACGGCCTCATCGTGCGCGCGCTGGGCGACACGATCGCGCTATCGCCGCCCCTGATCATCACCGACGAGCAGATCGACGACATGTATGCGCGGCTGACGCGGACTTTTGACAGCGTCACCGCGCAGGTGCAAGCAACAGCCTGAGCGAAAGGGCCCCGACACAATGGAATGGAGCTTCCCCTATTCTTCATCGCGCATGCCCGTCCTCGCCCGCAATTGCGTGGCGACGACGCAGCCGCTGGCGGCGCAGGCCGGCCTCGCCATGCTGGCCCAAGGCGGCAGCGCCGTCGATGCAGCGCTCGCCACCGCGATCGCGCTGACCGTCGTCGAGCCGACGATGAACGGCATCGGCGGCGATGCCTTCGCCATCGTGCATGACGGCAAGAAGCTCCACGGCCTCAATGCGTCGGGGCGGGCGCCGCGCGGCTGGCATCGCGAGCGCTTCCGCGGCCTGGACAAGATGCCGGAGACCGGATGGGATTCAGTCACGGTGCCGGGCGGGGTCATGGGATGGGCGGTCCTGCATGAGCGCTTCGGCCGGCTTCCCTTCGAGAGCCTGTTCGCGCCGGCGCTGCGTTATGCGAGGGACGGCTTCTTCGTCTCGCCGGTCATCGCCCAGATCTGGCAGAACCAGGTGGAGCGGCTGCGCGACCAGCCGGGTTTCGCCGAAAGTTTCCTGCCGCATGGCCGGGCGCCCAAGGCCGGCGAGCATTTCCGCTGCCCGGGCCAGGCCGAGACGCTCGAAGCCATCGCCAGGACGCGCGGGGAAGATTTCTATCGCGGCGAAATCGCCCAGAAGATCGCGGCGGCGGCGCGCGCCGGAGGGGCGGCGCTCGAGGCATCCGACCTTGCGTCCCACGCCTGCGACTGGGTCGAGCCGGTCAGCGTGCGGTTCGGCGACTATGACATTCACGAGCTGCCGCCCAACGGCCAGGGCATTTCGGCGCTGATCGCGCTCGGCATTCTCGACCGCTGCAACGTCTCCGATCTCGACGCCGACAGCGCCGAGATGCAGCATCTGCAGGTCGAGGCGACCAAGATCGGCATGGCGGAGGTGCGCGCCCATGTCGGCGATCCCGACAGCATGCGCCTGTCGAGCGCCGAGCTCCTCGATCCGGCGCGGCTCGACGATCATGCCAGGACGATCAACCGCGACCGCGTCACGGCGCCGCAGCCGCCGCGCCAGGCGCTGCATGGCACCGTCTATCTCGCCGCCGCCGACCAGGACGGCATGGCCGTTTCCTATATCCAGTCGAATTACCGCGGCTTCGGCTCGGGCGTCGTCGTGCCGGGCACCGGCATCTCGCTGCATAATCGCGGCTGCTGCTTCGTGCTCGAAGACGACCATCCCAATGTCGTGGGGCCGGGCAAGCGCCCGCTCAACACCATCATCCCGGGCTTCGCGACGCGCCAGGGCAAGACGGTCGCCGCACTCGGCGTGATGGGCGGGTCGATGCAACCGCAGGGCCATGTGCAGGTCGTCTGCCGCATGCTGGGCAAGGGCCAGAATCCGCAGGCCGTGATCGACGCGCCGCGCTGGCGCTTCGAGGATGGCCAGCTGGCGCTCGAAGCGGGCTGGCGCAGATCGACGCGCGCCGCCCTCGCCGCCAAGGGCCACGACCTGACGCAGGGCACCTATCTCGACTTCGGCGCGGCGCAGATCATATACAGAATGGACAATGACGGCTGGATCGCCGCCTCGGAAGGGCGCCGCGACGGCTGCGCAGTGGGATTTTGACATGACGACATCTTCGACGCTGATCGATCTTCTCAAGGTGGGCACCGCCGCGGACGCGGCGCTTTCGGCGCCCGGTCGCCCCGACCTCACCTTCGCGGCCTTGCGCGCCTTGAGCGAGCGCACGATCGCCAGGCTCAACCAGTTCGGCATCGGCCGCCATGACCGCGTTGCCATCGTCTTGCCGAACGGGCCTGAAATGGCGGCGGCCTTCGTCGCCATCGGCGCCGGCGCCACCACCGCGCCGCTCAACCCGGCCTATCGCGCCGATGAATTCGAATTCTATCTGGGCGACCTCAAGGCGCGCGCGCTCGTCCTCGACCAGGCCGGGCATCCGGCGGCCGAGGAAGCGGCGGCAAAGCTCAAGCTGCCGATCCTGCGCCTCGACGTGGCGGCGGGTGCGGCGGCCGGCGACTTCACGCTCACCGGAACACCGGTCGGCACCGCGCGCGAGACCGGTCCCGCCCAGGCGGATGACGTGGCCCTCGTGCTCCACACGTCGGGCACCACATCGAGGCCCAAGATCGTTCCCTTGAGCCAGAAGAATGTCGTCGCCTCGGCGCACCATATCCGCGCGACACTGGCGCTCGGCAAGGCCGACAGCTGCCTCAACATCATGCCGCTGTTCCATATCCACGGCCTGATCGCGGCGGTGCTGTCGTCGCTCTCGGCCGGCGCCTCGATCATCTGCACGCCGGGCTTCAACGCGCTCAAATTCTTCGGCTGGCTCGATGAGCACAGGCCGAGCTGGTACACGGCGGTGCCGACCATGCATCAGGCGATCCTGGGGCGGGCCGGGCGCAACCAGGACGCAATCGCCAAAGCGAAGCTGCGCTTCATCCGCTCGTCGTCCTCCTCGCTGCCGCCGCAAGTGATGGCCGAGCTCGAGGCGACCTTCTCCTGCCCGGTGATCGAAGCCTATGGCATGACGGAAGCGGCGCACCAGATGGCGTCGAACCCGCTGCCGCCCCGCGCCCGCAAGGCCGGCAGCGTCGGCATCGCCGCCGGGCCCGATGTCGCCATCATGGCGGTGGACGGCCGTATCCTCGAAGCCGGCATGGTCGGCGAGATCGTCATCCGCGGCCCCAATGTCACGCAAGGCTATGAGAGCAATGCGAAAGCCAATGAGGAAGCCTTCGCCCATGGCTGGTTCCATACCGGCGACCAAGGCACGATGGACGAGGAAGGTTATGTGCGCATCACCGGCCGGCTCAAGGAGATCATCAATCGCGGCGGCGAGAAGATCTCGCCGCGCGAGGTGGACGAGGTGCTGATGGACCATCCGGCGGTGCAGCAGGTCGTCACCTTCGCCATGCCGCATGACAAGCTCGGCGAAGAGGTGGCGGCCGCGGTCGTGCTGCGCGAGGGCCTCACGGCCAGCGAGCGCGAGATTCGCGACTTCGCCGCCGGACGCCTCGCCGACTTCAAGGTGCCGCGCAAGCTCATCTTCCTCGAGGAGATTCCGAAAGGCGCCACCGGCAAGCTGCAGCGCATCGGCCTTGCCGCCAAGCTCGGTCTCGGCTGATGAAGATCGCGATCTTCGGCGCCGGCGCCATTGGCGGGCTCGTCGGCGCGAAACTCGCCCGCAAGGGTGAAGCGGAAGTGAGCCTGATCGCGCGCGGCCCGCATCTCGCGGCGATGCGCGAGCGGGGCCTCATCCTCAGGGACGCGGACGGCGAGACCACCGTCACGGTCAGGGCCACGAGCGATCCCGCCGAGCTCGGCCCCCAGGATGTCGTCTTCCTGGCGCTCAAGGCGCATTCGATCCCCGGCATCCTCGACGCCCTCAAGCCGCTTCTCGGGCGAGACACCGCGGTCGTCACCGGACAGAACGGCGTGCCCTGGTGGTATTTCTACAAACATGGCGGGCCTTTCGAAGGGCGGCGCATCGAAGCCGTCGATCCCCAAGGGCGCATCTGGGAGGCGATCGGGCCCGAACGCGCCATTGGCTGCGTGGTGCATCCGGCGGCCGAGATCGAGGCGCCCGGCATCATCCGCCATGTCGAAGGCGACCGTCTGCCGCTCGGCGAGCCGTCGGGCGAAAAGACGCCGCGCATCCAGGCCCTGGCCCAGATGCTGGTGGCGGCGGGCCTCAGGGCGCCGATCCGGCCGCAGATCCGCAGCGAGATCTGGGTCAAGCTGTGGGGCAATCTCTCCTTCAATCCGATCTCGGCCCTGACCGGGGCGACGCTCGAGCAGATCTGCGGCGATGACGGCGTGCGCGCCGTGGCGCGCGCCATGATGGTCGAGGCGCAGGCCATCGCCGAGACGCTCGGCATCAAATTCGCCATCGATGTCGACCGGCGCATCGCCGGTGCCGCCGAAGTCGGCGCGCACAAGACCTCGATGCTGCAGGATCTCGAGCTCGGCCGGCCGATGGAGATCGACGCGCTGGTGACGGCGGTGCAGGAGCTCGGCCGCATGACCGGCCATGCGACACCCGCCATCGACATCATCCTCGCCCTCATCCGTCAGCGCGCCAGGCTGGCGGGGCTGATCTAGCGCGGGATGCGAAAAAGTGGATGCCGGTTTTTCGCAAGAATCCTGCGCTAACATATAAGGAATCGATCACGTTTAGGAGTTTGGATCGTAACGATCCAAAACTCATCGTGATCTAGCCCATCAGCTTGAGCTGGCGGATCGGCCGGCCCGGCGAGACGGCCTGGGCGGCGGCGGCGATGCCATTCGCATCGATGCCATAGTGGCGGTAGAGATCGGCGATGGTGCCGGTCTGGCCGAAATGCTCGACGCCGAGCGAGCGGGTGCGATGGCCATGCACGGCGCCGAGCCAGGCGAGGGTCGCCGGATGGCCGTCGATGGCGGTGACGAGCGCACACTGCGCCGGCACATCGGCAAGCAGGCGCTCGACATGGCTCCTGGCATGGACGAGGCCCCGCTCGCGGGCGCGCTGCGCGGCCGTCCAGCCGGCATTAAGCCGGTCGGCCGAGGTGACGGCGAGCAGGCCGGCATCGCGGCGGTCCTCGGCCATGAGGCCGACGGCCTCGATGGCTTCCGGCGCCAGGCATCCGGCATAGGCGACGACAACCTGCGCATTGGGGCCGGGCTTGCGCAGCCAGTAGCCGCCCTTGACGATCGCCTCGGCGAGATCCGGCGTCATGGCGCGTGTCGGCTGCTCGACCGGGCGCGTCGACAAACGCAAATAGATCGAGCCGCCCACCGCATCGCGCAGCCACGTCGTCTCGTCGACCTCCGCCTCGCCCGAGCGCTGGATATAGTCGAAGGCGAAACGCAGGATCACCGCCAGCTCATCGACAAAGGCCGGCTCGAAACTCGCGAGCCCGTCCTGCGCCATGCCGATCAAGGGTGTCGCGATCGACTGATGGGCGCCCCCTTCCGGCGCCAGCGTCACGCCCGACGGCGTCGCCGCCAGGATGAAACGGGCGTCCTGGTAGCAGGCATAGTTCAGGGCATCGAGGCCACGCTCGATGAAGGGATCATAGAGCGTGCCGATGGGGATCAGCCGCTCGCCGAAGAGCGAATGCGACAGGCCCAACGCCGAAAGCAAAATGAACAGGTTCATTTCGGCGATGCCGAGCTCGAAATGCTGGCCCTGCGGCGAGAACTCCCAGGCGAAGGTCGAGGCGATGCGCTCCTTCTTGAACGTATCGGCCATCTCGGTGCGCGCGAACAGGCCGCGCCGGTTGACCCAGGCGCCGAGATTGGTCGAGACCGTCACATCGGGCGAGGTGGTGACGATGCGGCGCGCGAGATCGGTCGAGCCCTTGGCGATCTCGTTCAGGAGCTGGCCGAAACCGGCCTGGGTCGATGTCGTCCGGGGCTGGGCGGCCGCAAGCTCGGCCGGAACATCGATCCCCGGCGCCAGATGACGGCGCCGGCCTTTGGCATTGAAGGGCGCGCGCGTGATGAAGTCCCGCAGCGCGCCGGCAGGCGTGTCCAATCCCTCGAAGGGCTCCCATTCATGTCCGGGCCGCACCTTCATCGCGGCGCGCAGGTCTTCCGTCTGCGCCGTCGTCATCAGGCCCGCATGATTGTCCTTGTGGCCGGCGAGCGGCAGGCCGAAGCCCTTGATCGTATAGGCGATGAAGCAGACCGGCCGGTCATGCCGCTGCGCCTGCTCGAAGGCCTCGAGAAGCGACGGCAGGTCGTGGCCGCCGAGATTGGTCATGAGCCGCGCCAGGTCGTCGTCGGTGCGGCGCTCGATCAGCTTCGACACTTCGCCCTGATCGGCGATGTCGTCCATGAGGCGCTTGCGCCAGGCGCTGCCGCCCTGGAAGGTCAGCGCCGAATAGAGCTGGTTGGGGCAGCCGTCGATCCAGCCGCGCAAGGCCTCGCCGCCCGGCTCGGCGAAGGCCTGTTCGAGCAGCGTCCCATATTTGAGGATGACGACGTCCCAGCCGAAATTGCGGAAGATCGATTCGAAGCGCTGCCACAAGCCTTCGCGCACCACCGCATCGAGGCTCTGCCGGTTGTAGTCGACGACCCACCAGGTGTTGCGCAGGCCGTGCTTCCAGCCTTCGAGCAAAGCCTCGAAGATGTTGCCCTCATCCATCTCGGCATCGCCGATGAGCGCCACCATGCGTCCCTCGGGACGATCGGGGGCCCAGCCCTTGGCGCGCACATAATCCTGCACCAGCGAGGCGAACAGCGTCTGGGCGACGCCGAGCCCCACCGAGCCGGTGGAGAAATCGACATCGTCGACATCCTTGGTGCGCGAGGGATAG
>CAZICN010000033.1:0-24623 GCA_964537655.1 uncultured Aestuariivirga sp. | reverse complement strand
ACATGACCTTCGCCACCGGCAAGGGCACCAAACGGCCGGGCCTGCGCCTGCTCGCGGTGGGCACCGATTGCTCGGTCGGCAAGAAATACACGACGCTTGCCCTGGACAAGGAGATGCGGGCCCGCGGCATGAAGTCCGACTTCCGCGCCACCGGCCAGACCGGCGTGCTGATCTCGGGCCGCGGCGTGGCGCTCGATGCGGTCATCGCCGATTTCATCGCCGGCGCCGCCGAATGGCTGAGCCCGGCGAACGATGCCGATCACTGGGATGTCGTCGAAGGCCAGGGCTCGCTGTTCCATCCCTCCTTCGCCGGCGTCACGCTTGGGCTTCTGCATGGGGCGCAGCCCGATGCCTTCGTCGTCTGCCATGAGCCGACGCGCACCAAGATGCGCGGCGTCGAGCACCCCCTGCCCTCGATCGCCGATGTCATCGAGCGCACCATTGTCGAGGGCCGCCTGACCAACCCTGAGATCGCTTGTGCCGGCATCGCCATCAACACCGAGAATCTGAGCGAGAAGGGCGCGCTGGCCCTGCTCGAGCGCACCGGCAAGGAGCATAGGCTTCCCTGCGTCGACCCGATCCGCACCGGCACCGGCCCGATCGTCGATCTCCTGCAGAAGCGCTATCACGCGTGATGAAGCGCAAGCTTGCCGTCGCGCATGAGAGCTGGCCGATCGCCGGCTCCTTCACCATCTCGCGCGGCTCGAAGACCGCGGCGGATGTCGTCGTGGTGACGCTGGAGGAAGACGGCGTCGTCGGCCGCGGCGAATGCGTGCCCTATCCGCGCTACGACGAGACCGTGCCCCAGGTCGTGGCGGCTCTCGACGCGGTGCGCGAGCCGGTCGAGGCGGGCCTCGCCCGCATCGATATAGCTCGTTTTGTCGCCCCCAAGGCGGCGCGGAACGCGCTCGACTGCGCTCTGTGGGACCTCGAGGCCAAGCGCACCGGAAAGCCGGTGTGGCAGCTCGCCGGCCTCGCCGAGCCCCAGCCCGTCATCACCGCCTACACGCTGAGCCTCGACACGCCGGACGCCATGGCGAACGCCGCGGCGGCGGCATCTGACCGCTCGCTCCTCAAGCTCAAGCTCGGCCGTGATGGCGATGAGGAGCGCATCGACGCCATACGCAAGGCCGCCCCCAAAGCGCGCCTGATGGTCGATGCCAATGAGGGCTGGAGCGGCAAGGCCTTGCCTCGCCTGCTCGTCGCCTGCGCCAGGGCCGGGATCGAGTTGGTCGAGCAGCCTTTGCCGGCCTCCGCCGATGAAGCCTTGCGCTCGGTCGAGCGGCTGGTCCCCGTTTGCGCCGATGAATCGGCGCATGATGCCGAGGGCATCGCATCGCTCATTGGCAAGTACGACGCCATCAACATCAAGCTCGACAAAACCGGCGGCTTGACCGGCGCTCTGGCTCTGGCGCGCGCCGCCCGGGAGAACGGCCTCGATATCATGGTCGGCTGCATGCTGGCGACCTCGCTCGCCATGGCGCCGGCGATGCTGCTGGCGCAGTTCGCCAGCGTCGTCGATCTCGACGGCCCGCTGCTGCTGAAGGAAGATCGGGTGCCCGGAATCAGCTTTGCCGGGAGCCTGATGCATCCGCCGCCTCGGGCGTTGTGGGGCTGATCCGCATGACCCGGAGAGCCAGGATCGCGGCGATGAGCGACATCGCCGCCATGGCGAGATAGGCTCGCCCGGCAAACTCATCGAAGAGCGGCCCGGCCGCCGCGGTCGCCAGCATCATGAACAGGCCCGCCGAGCACGCCGCATAGAGACCCTGCGCCGAATTGCGCAGATGCTCCGGCATGTTCTGGAACAGAAAGCGCATCGCGCCGAAATGCGCCAGCGCGAAGGTCAGGGCATGCAGCGCCTGCAGCGGCATCAGGAGCCAGAGAGCCGGATCGAAGGCGGTGATGGTCCAGCGCAGGACGCCGGCGAGGCAGCCGAGCAGGATCAGGAATATCGGCGTGAAGCGCGGCACCAGGCGGCCCGAGAAGAAGAAGAGCACCACTTCCGCCGAGACGCCGATACCCCACAGGATGCCGATGACGGCTTTGGAATGCCCGAGTTCCTCCCAATGCAGCGATCCGAAGCCGTAGAGCAGTGCATGGCTGGCCTGTGCCAGGCTCACCGCCAGGAGGAAGAGGACGAAACTGTGCGACCGGAAGAGCTGCAGGACGTCGCCGGGCCTGGCCGCGATCGTCGCGGCTTCGCTGGCGCCGCTTTTCATGCGCCCCCGGTCCGGCAGGACGAGGCCTGCGGCGGCTAAGGCAAGGTAGCTGACCGCGATGAGCAGCACCGCATTTGAGGTGGCGAGCCATTCGAGCGTAAAGCCCGAGATCAATGTGCCGATGATGAAGCTGACCGACGCCCACAGCCTTTGCCGGCCGTAGTCGAGGCCCGCTTTGGCGCTCTCGACGATGGCGAAATTCTCCGCGATCGGCCCCACCGGCGACAGGAACGCCGAGGCGAACACCGCTACCAGGAAGATCGCGGTGAAATCGCTCATGAAGCTCAGCAGGAAATAGCTCGCCGCGCACAGGAATGCGCCGAGGCGGATCAGGAGGATCGGCCGGCCGTATCTGTCGGCGAGAAAGGCTCCAAGGGGCGCGCCGAAGGCCCGGATGATGATCTGGCCGGAGAGGACCGCGGCGATCTCCGCCGTCGTCAGGCCGCGATCCGCCAGCCACAGCGGCAGGAACGGCAGCTGCACGCCCAATCCCAGGAACAGGAAGGACATGTAGAAGCAGAGACGGAAATTAAGGGCCTGGGGCTGCACTGGCGCATGATCAGGAAGAGTGGACACCGGTTTTCCGTCCGATCGTGATTGGAGCCGGTGAGGAGGACTGTTCGTGCCTCTAAACCAAACGCTAACCAGTTTCCACAATAATTGCCGAATAGTGAGTAAGCGGGGGTTTTGGAATGAATTCGCCCGGTCAGGAAACTGGCGCGGTAGTTTTTCCACGCGAACAGTATGAGGCGCTGGAAAGCGCCGTCATGGAATCGGCGCGTGGGCGCTGGTTCCTGGCCGAATATGCCAAACGCAATCGTGCGGCCGATACGCTGATGCTGCTCGATGCCCTGAAGAAACTCGAGAACGTTGCGTCAACCAGCCCGATGAAGCCCGACAAGCCGCAGCCCGACATCGAGGAACTGGCGTCCACCATTAAGGCGGCACGCTCGGAGATCGCCTCGACCCACAATGACCTCTTGCCCGATGGCGGCTATCTGCCCTCGGACGCGGCCCTCTATGACCGCATCGCCCTCGATGCCCGTCTGGCGAGCAGCGAGATCGCCAAGCGCTCGATGAGCCTGCGCGTCATCGCCGGCGGCCTCAAGGCGGCCACCGCCGAGGAAGAGCATGTCGAGGCCGTCGAAGCCAATGCCCGCTCCCTCGAGACGCTGTCCTGGTCGCAGGAGGTGCTGAGCGAGCGCATCGCCAAGGCCATGGGCCTGTTGAGCCATATCGACGAGGCACTCACCGGCTTTGCGGCGGCCCCAGAAGCGGCCGGCCTCGTCGGGCGGCAGACGCCCTATTTTTCGCGCGACGAAGACCTGTTCGATCCCGTGCCCAAGGCGCAGGCCAGGCCGGACGAAGCCGCGCCGGCGCCACCATCGCCGCCCGAAAAGCCGCGCATCGTCGTGATCCGGCGGACCAAGGACGAGCCGGTCGATATCCCCCTGTCGAACTAGCCATTCAGGATCGCCGCGAACAGAGCTGGATCGACATTGCCGCCGGACGCAATGACGGCGATGTTGCGCCCTTCGGTCGGAATCTTCCGCGCCAGGATCGCCGCCAGCCCGACCGCGCCGCCCGGCTCGATCACCAGCTTCAGGTGCTCGAACGCGAAGATCATTGCGCGCTTCACTTCGTCCTCGCTCACCACGAGGCCCGGCGCCAGCCGCGGCTGGTTGATCGAGAAGGTGAGCTCGCCGGGAGCGGACGACAGAAGCGCATCGCAGATCGATCCTGTCGTCTTACCGTTGCGCTCGCGCTTGCCGCTCTTGAGCGAGCGGGCATGATCGTCAAAATCCTCGGGCTCGACCGTGTGAATCTGCGTGCCCGGCGATCGCGCCGAAAAAGCGATCGTGTTGCCGGCGGTCAGTCCTCCGCCGCCGGCCGGAATGAGCACCACATCGAATGTCACGGCGCGTTCGCCCGCCTGCTCGATCGCCTCCAGTCCCGCCGTGCCCTGCCCGGCGATGATCTGGGGATGCTCGAAGGGCGGCACGATGATGGCCCCCCGCTCTTCCGCGATACGCCGGGCGATCGCTTCGCGATCGTCCCTGGCGCGGTCATAGGTCACGACATCAGCGCCATAGGCGCGCGTATTGGCCTGCTTGATCTGCGGTGTGTCGGTCGGCATCACGATGAGTGCCGGGAGCTTCATGATCTGCGCCGCGGCGGCCACGCCCTGGGCGTGGTTGCCGGAGGAATAGGCCACCACGCCGCCTCTGGCACTCCCGTCCGAGAGCCTGGAAATGCAATTCCAGGCGCCGCGGAACTTGAACGAACCGGTACGCTGCAGGCATTCCGCCTTGATCAGGACGCGACCCTTGGCGCGCGCATTGAGTGCGGGCGATTCAATCAGAGGCGTCAGAACGGTCTTGCCCTCGAGGCGCTCGCGCGCTTCGAGGACGTCGTCGATGGTGGGAGCTTTCTTCATGACGCAAGCCACTTAGCGGATTTCCGGAAGGCCCGCCATCATCCGATTGTACCCTGATATTCCTTGAACGCGGCTGCTCTTTTCCCATATCAGATGGCGCAATTGGATCGGAGGAACACCAATGACATCGTCACAATCGCGCCATGGCCGCTGGACGCCCTTGAGCATCCTCGCTGTCGTCGCCGGCTTCATTCTGTGGTGGCCGCTGGGATTGACTGTGCTCGCCTATGTTCTGTGGGCCGGCCCGATCGACACGCTCGCCGATGACGGCGCCAGGAAGTTGCGCGACGCATTTGGCGCACGCAGCGCTCCCAAAGGTTCCGGCAACGCCGCCTTTGACGCCTACAAGGCTGAAACGCTGAAGCGGCTCGAAGCCGAGCAGGCTGAGTTCGCCGACTATCTCACCCGCCTCAGGGAGGCGCGCGACCGCGACGAGTTCGAGCGCTTCATGTCCGAACGCAAGCAGCAATCCTGATTGAACATCCGGCGTCATCATGCGAGAACCCGGCCCACTAGCGCGGGATGCGAAAAAGTGGATACCGGCTTTTCGCGAGAATCCTGCGCTAACTTAAAAGAATCGATCACGTCTATGAGTTTGGATCGTTACGATCCAAACTCATCGTAACCTAGGCCGGGTTCTTAATTTGGAGCGTCGAGATGGACTTGGGATTGAAGGGCCGCACGGCCATTGTGTGCGCGTCGAGCCGCGGGCTCGGCAAGGCCTGCGCCCTGTCCCTCGCGCGCGAGGGCGTCGATATCGTGATCAACGGCCGCGATGAGAAGGCGCTCGCAACCACCCGCGACGAGATCGTTGCGGCGACCGGCGCCAGGGTCACCATGATCGCCGCCGATGTCGGAACGCGCGAAGGCCAGGATGCCCTCATCGCCGCCTGTCCCTCGCCCGATATCCTCGTCAACAACAATGGCGGTCCGCCGGTCAGGGATTTCCGCGAGCTCGATCGCGACGCCTTGCTGTCGGGCGTCGTCCAGAACATGGTGACGCCGATCGAGCTCATTCAGCGCGTCATCCCCGCCATGCAGAAGAACGGGTTCGGCCGCATCGTAAACATCACCTCCATTTCGGTGAAGATGCCGATCCTCGGTCTCGATCTCTCCTCCGGCGCCCGCGCCGGCCTCACCGCCTTCATGGCCGGTCCGGCACGCGAGCTGGCGCAGCACAACATCACCGTCAATCACCTTCTGCCCGGCATGTTCGATACCGACCGCCTGCGCAACTCGACTGGCCGCATGGCGAAGATGCAGAACAGGACCGACGCCGACATGGCGGCGCAACGCAAGGCGACGGTGCCGGCGAAGCGCTTCGGCGATGCAGGCGAGATCGGCGAGTTATGCGCCTTCCTGTGCTCGGTCCAGGCCGGCTACATCACCGGCCAGAGCATCGTGGTCGATGGTGGCCTCTTTAACGCCGTGTGATTGGACGCCAGTGTGATCGCGGCGACGGATGCCGCGATCACCTCACCAGCGGCGTCCGCGCCGCCTCATCCAGGATCCATTCCCGGAACGATCGCACCAGCGGTTCATTCTGCGCTTCGAGCGTCGAGATGACGTAATAGGCGAATTGCGGCGGCCCCTTGATGGTGAGCGAGAAAGGCTGCACCAGCCGGCCGGCCGCCAGGTCGTCGGAGACGAGCGAGGAATCGCCCAACGCCACGCCCTGCCCGTCTATAGCGGCCTGCAAGGCGAGACCCGCATTGTCGAGATAGAGGCCTCTCGTCTCGTTGAAGTCGGTGACGCCGGCGGCCAGCATCCACATCCGCCAATTGGGCCAGGTGACCCCTTGCCCGCTCCATTCGACATGGATGAGACGATGCTGCAGCAGGTCGCGCGGATGGATGAGCGGCTTCTTCGATTTGAGGAGAGCCGGACTGCACACCGGAAAGATCGTGTTGTCGAACAGCCGGTCGGCCCGGAAGCCCGGGTAGTTCCCGTTGCCGAACCTGATCGCGATATCGATGTCGTCGCGGGCGAAATCGCGGACTCGGTCGGACACGTCGAGCTGCACCTCCGCACCCGGCATGAGCTTCATATAGTCATCGAGCCGCGGCACCAGCCATTTGGCGGCGACCGATGTCGAGGCGCTGACCTTGAGCCGTGCCGTCTCGCGCCCCCGTTCCATGCGCTGGAGCGCGCGCGCCAGTCCCTCGAGCGCCTCGGTGACGGCGGCGTGGAGGATTTCCCCGGCGGCGGTGAGGCGCATGGAGCGGCTCGTCCGCTCGATCAGCCGCTGGCCCAGCTGGTCCTCGAATTCCTTGATCTGATGGCTCACGGCGGCCGGCGTCACATGCAGTTCCTCGGCCGCCCGGGTGAAATTGAGGTGCCGGGCAGCGGCCTCGTAGGCCTTGAGCGAGCCGGTGCCGGGAATGAATCGCGCCATGGAGGTACATTTTCAAAAAATACTAATAGATAGAATGAAAACTACTCGTTTGTTCAAGCAAATACAATGGCATATCTTTCAATCATCAAGACAGTCTTAAAGATCATCGAAAGGTAGTCATCATGTCGAATTTCACTGGCTTTTCTGCCCCCCAGGCCCACGAAGCCTCCTCGTCATCCCTGGCAACCCGCGCTCTCGCCTATCTCCGCGAGCAGCTCCAGCGCTTCCAGGCGGTCAACGAGCTGGAACAGCTTTCCGACCGGCAGCTCCGCGACATCGGCGTCGACCGTCGCCAGATAAATGAGGTTGCCGCGCGTGAGATCGCGCGACTGCGGACAAAGTAGGGAGAACAAATGTTCCCCTGGCCTTGAACGGAAATGGGAAGTTGTGAAAACGGGTGCCGAACAAAGGCCCCCTTTTCTTGACGTGGTCCCAAGGTCGACTTTGCGCTGGCCTCAATGTGAATCGCATTTCCTTGGTCGCGGGCCTGAGTGCCGGAAATTCCGGTAATCGCGGTCACTTCCTCATCGCGAAAGTTCCGCAGACGGTACTGACCTCTTTGGCAAGTTGCCCGAATGCAACGCCAGGCCTCGGTCCCGGCACGCGGCCATGCCGTCTGTTGCGCCGGTGATCGAATCCTTCCAGGGCTTGTGGACCTGCATGATACGGGAACAGATGCGCCTCAGGCCAGGAGCGTCGCCCAGCTGCGCGGACCGACGATGCCATCCGGCACCAGACCGTGGCGGAGCTGGAATTTTCGCACCGCGGCCTCGGTCTCGCCGTTAAAGACCCCGGTGACGGCGATGCCGATCTTGCTTTGCACCAGTTCGACATCCTTGCCGGACGCGCCGCGCCGCAAGGTCGGCCGTCCGCTTGCGTCCATCGCGGGTATGATCGAGGGTGCCGGCGCCGTGCCGGCCATGATGGCGCTGACCTGCTGGCGGAACTCGTTCATGTCGAATGTCGGATCGTTCTTACGGCCAAGCGGCAGCGCATATTCCTTGTGCCCGCAGGCCATGATGGCGTTCGCCCGGACCTTCTTCAGGATCGCCGCGACGCCGCGGCGATAGGCGTCGAGCTGGATGTCCGGCCACGGATCCGCCTTCGGTCCCTTGAGAAATCCTGTGTTCTCGGCCTCGATGCCGATGAAGCTGGAATTCCCGCTGGTGATCCCTTGCCAGTCGCCGCGCCCGGCATGGAAGCAGCGCCCCGCCGCCACGACAAAATAGGTCCCGTCGCGGCCGAGGCACAATTGCGCCAGGGGACCCGGCAGGTCGGGCCTGCCCTCCGTGACGATGCCGAGGCTCGGCATGTTTCCGGTCTTGCCCCCCGCCGTGTGGTGGCAGATGACGCCCTTGATGGTCGAGACATCTCCATGCCCGCGGGTCTTCCAGCCTGGCTGCTCGGCAACCTTGAGGCCGGCGCTCAAAAGCACTTGTGGCAGCCACGTCAGCGAAAATGCCATCTTCTCACCTTTCTCGGTTCGACGACGCCCCGGTCAGTATCGGTGAATGCGACATCCCGGACCAAACTAGGCCCTGGCCGATGCACGCCGAGCGCGCGACCGACCCGCCGGCGCGACGCCGCCCTTGGCTGCGGGCAGCGCCGCGTCGGGCGTGGCCCTCACCTTGGTGAAATCGATCTCGCATCCATCGATCTCCTCATCGGCATGCGCGTGGCCGGCGACGGCGCTCTTGCGGACCGATCGGCCGGCCGATTTCCTCACCGTCCTGGCGCGCATCTTCCTGGCTTTCTTCATCGGGACGATCCTCCATGAGATCCTGGAATACGAGCCACGGCTCGACCGGCGCGCATTCATGCAGGCACGATGATGCTTCAGGTCCAATTTTCCGACGGCAAGCGCGGCAAACGCTTTCAAATCTGCCAGTCAACAGAGCCGAGTTTCTGCGAACTCGCTACGCGCTCGAAGCGCTTGAGACTTTCAAGCTAGCGCCGGGTAAAATTCCGGTCAAGACGCACCTCAGGGCAGTTCCGGTGCTTGTGACTTGAGCAACGGCAGATATTCCTCCGGATTTCGGGGCGCCTGCCCTTTCCTGATCTCGAAATGGAGTTCGGGCCGGGACACGAAACCCGATCTGCCGCTCCTGGCGATGACGTCACCCGTTTCGACCTCTTCGCCGCGATTGACGAACAACTCACTGTTATGGCCATAGACGGTCACCCATCCGCCATCGTGACGGATCAGGACGAGATTGCCGAGGCCCTTCACATCATTGCCGGCATAGATGACTTTCCCGGCGAGGCTTGCCCGCACTTCGGTGCCCTCGGGAACCAGTATGTCGATGCCGATGAAGCGCGCCGGGCCGGGTCTCCCGTCATCCTCATCGATGAGCTGGCCGCCCACCGGCCACGCGAAAGGAGGCAGGTTGTCGCGCTCCACCACCGCAACGGGATGGGGCGCGATCGTGGCAAGACCCAGGACGATATACGCGAACGCCGACGTCATTCGCCGCGAGGATAACAGACCGGCCGAAGTCCGTCGAATGAACGAAACGATGCCGCGCCCGATCCGTGTTATGGGGACGACGAACCATTTCCGGGGTATCCATGATCGACCATGTCACGCTTGCCGTCAGCAATCTCGAGAAGAGCAAGCTCTTTTATGAGCAGGCCTTCGCGCCGCTCGGCTACCGCATTGCCTTTGGCGAGGACGGGCAGTTCTGGGCCTTCGATATCGACGACGGCCTGTTCGAGATCATGCAGTCGGCCGCTCCGCCGCCGCTGACCCGCGTCCATGTCGCCCTGCGGGTCAGGAACCGGCGGGATGTCGACCGCTTCCATCAGGCAGCGCTCGCGGCCGGCGGCCGCGACAACGGAGCGCCGGGGCCTCGTCCCGACTATACCCCGGCCTACTATGCCTGCTTCGTACTCGACCCCGACGGCTACAATATCGAGGCCATGATCGATCAGGCCGAAGATGGGCCTTAAGTCCTCTCAAAAACCATCCACAGCGGTCATTCTATTGGCTGGACACCCCGGGATCGCTTTGCTAGAGAGGCGCGCGCGAGATGGCCTTTGGCCGCTCCGGCTTTCCTTGATGGGACGGGCGCATAGCTCAGGTGGTAGAGCAGCTGACTCTTAATCAGCGGGTCGTAGGTTCGAGTCCTACTGCGCCCACCAAGGAAATCAAAGACTTAGCCTCACTTCTCGGCACGTAGTTCGCGAACGGCCCGTTGGGCCACGATGCCGCTGGAAGGATGGGACAATGTCGAATCTTGCTCCTCGTCGCGCCTCCCGGATGTTTCTTCTCCCGTTCGTTGCCGGCGCTTGCCTGTTCTGGGAGTCCGGCTCTTGGGCGCAAGCCCTGGAGGCTCTGCCAGCCCCGCAAGAGCCTCGGCTCGCCGAGCCGGGTGACTGGGCCGCTGACTTCAACGACGCCCAGCTCGCCTGCTACCAAGGATCCATGGGGGCGTGCGATTCGATCTGGTTGGACCAACGGGTCCTGCTCGACACGTTCCTGGGCGACTACGGACGCACATGCGGCGGCCGGGTCGATATCCGCGAAATCAGGCGCGCGGACGTCACCTGCACGGAAGCTTTTCCCGGTCACGACTGACAATCCGCTTGTCCTCGCGCGGCAGATTCATGTGCGGGTCTGAAGCGATTGTCATCTGGTCGTCATCCGCCCCGCCTCTAGTTTCCCCGAACGATTCCAACGGCACATCCATGGGGACCATCATGCTTCAACCGATCTTCCGGACAACGCTCGCGGCCACTTTGCTGGCGGGTACCGCCCTCGCCTCTCAGGCCGCCGAGGTCTTCAACCGCATCGCGACCTTCCATGTGGTCGACAACCTGCCGCAAGGTGCTGATTCCTCCAAATCGACCGTGGCCGAGATCATCACGGCGACGGCCGACGGCAACATGCTCGTCTATACCGACAGTCCGGGCGGGCGCATCGGCCTCATCGACATCGCCGACGCCAAGGCGCCGAAGCCCGCCGGCACGGTGGCGCTCGAAGGCGAGCCGACCTCGACCGTCGTCATCGGCGATCATGCGTTGGTCGGCGTCGTCACATCGAAATCGAAGGCCGAACCCTCGGGCCATCTCGCGATCGTCGATCTCGCGGCGAAGAAGGTCGCCGCGACCTGCGATGTCGGCGGCCAGCCCGATTCGCTCGCCAAAAGCCCGGATGGAAAATATCTCGCCATCGCCATCGAGAATGAGCGCGATGAGGGCGTGAACGACGGCGCCATTCCGCAACTTCCCGGTGGCGCCCTGGTGAGCTTCGCCGTCAGTGCCGACGGCACCGTCGACTGCGCCACGCGGAAGGTGATCGACGTCACGGGCCTCGCCAAGGTGGCGCCCGAGGATCCAGAACCCGAATTCGTCGACATCAACGGCCGGAACGAAGTGGTGCTGAGCCTTCAGGAGAACAACCACCTCGTCATCGCCGATCTCGCCAGCGGCAAGGTCACCGGCAATTTCAGCGCAGGCACCGTCGATCTCTCCGGGATAGACACCGGGAAGGATGGCGTGATCTCGCTCACCGGTAAGATGGAGGGCGTGCCGCGCGAGCCCGATGCCGTGGGCTGGGTCGATGACGAGCGCTTCGTCACCGCCAATGAGGGCGATCTCGACGGCGGCAGCCGCGGCTTCACCATCTTCCGCAAGGACGGCACGGTCGATTATGACAGCGGCACGTCCTTCGAATATAAAGTGGTGCGTCTCGGCCACTATCCGGAGAAACGCAACAAGAAGGGCGGCGAGCCGGAAGGCGCCGAGGTCGCGACCTTCGGGTCGGATAGGCTGATCTTCATCGGCTCCGAGCGTGGCTCGCTGGTCGGCGTCTACAAGGATGAAGGTGCCGGCAAGGCGCCGAGCCTGCTGCAGGCTCTGCCCGGCGGCATCGGCCCGGAAGGCCTGCTCGCCATCCCGGCGCGCAACCTCTTCGTCACCGCGTCCGAGACCGATCTGCGTGAAGACGGGCTGATCGGCTCGGTCGTCACGGTCTATGAGCGGGACGTTGGCGAACCCGCTTACCCGACCATCGTTTCGGCCAATGATGCCGACGGCCTGCCGCTGCCCTGGGCCGCCCTCTCCGGCACGGTTGCCGATACGAAGGACGCGGGCAAGCTCTATGCGGTGACCGATAGCGCCTTCAAGCAGGGGCGCATTCTCACCATCGATGCGACGCAGAAGCCGGCGGTGATCACGGGTGCGATGACTGTCACCAAGGGCGGTGAGCCGGCGAAACTCCTCGATCTCGAAGGCATCGCGCTGTCATCGGACGGCGGCTTCTGGCTGGCGTCGGAAGGCAATCCGGAACGCGGGAAGGACAAGACCCGGTCGATGCTGGTCAAGGTCGATGCCAAGGGCGCCGTCCTCGGAGAGATCGCCATCCCGGAGACGCTCGCGGCTCAGGCGACGCGCTTCGGCTTCGAAGGTGTCGCCGTCACGGGCTCGGGCGCCGATGAAACGATCTGGGTCGCGGTGCAACGCGAATGGAAGGACGATCCCGAGGGGCTGACCAAGCTCCTCGCCTACAGGCCAGCGGACCAGAGCTGGGGGGCCGTCCACTATCCGCTCGACAAGGCGGAGAAAGGCTGGGTCGGCCTGTCGGAGATCACCTCGGCACCCGGCGGCCTCGTGGTGATCGAGCGCGACAACCAGGTCGGCCGCGACGCGAAGATCAAAAAGCTCGTCTTCATCGCGCAGGAGAGCCTCAAGCCGGCCCCGCTCGGCGGCCCGCTCCCGGTCGTCGTCAAGAAGGAGCTGCGCGATCTGCTGCCCGATCTCGCCGCGCTCAAAGGCTTCGTGCTCGACAAGGTGGAGAGCTTCGCCATCGACGCCGCGGGCGATGCCTATGCCATCACCGACAATGACGGTGTCGATGATCACTCCGGCGAAACGCAGTTCCTGGGCCTCGGCAAGCTGAACCTGCCGATGTAGGCAAACTAAGAGCAGAAGGAGTCAGCGAATTGATGAAGGAGATCATGTTGCCGCCGCGGTCGACGACGCAGAGATAGACCGTATCCTTGTGCTCCGGTTCGTCCCACATCACCGGCGGGCGGGCGGGTCCGAAGAAATCGGTTCTCTGTCACGAAATCACGGGAACTGATCCTGCTTTGGCGAGGGTTCGAAGCCGTAAAGCTCGGCCGGGTTGTCGACCATGATACGCGCGGCGACAAGATCATTGCCACACCACGCGTGGAAAAGATCAATGAGCCGCGCATCGTCCGGCGGGTTGCCGGGCTTGGACGGGTGCGGCCAGTTGGTGGCGAACAGGCAGCGCTCCGGCGCTTGCGCGATCAAGGTACGAGCGAGCAAAGCGACATCGGGATAATCCGGCGCGCCAACGCGCGAGGTCTCGTACACACCCGAGGTCTTCACCCAGGTGCGGCCATTGTCGAGCAGCCGGCGCAGCGCCTCAAAGCCCGGATGGTCGATGCCGACCGGCTCCAGGAACTTGCCATTGTGGTCGATGACAAGACGGTCGGGCAGACGGGTGAGGCGATCGGCCTGCTCGTGCAGGAGCCGCCCGTCCATCTGCATCTGCACATGCCAGCCGAAGGCCGCGGTCTTCGCCGCCAGCGTCTCCAGATCGTCCCAGCCGAGCGAACCGCCGCCGATCATGAAGAAGCGGATGCCGCGTATGCCGAGACCGGTGAGGCGCGCCAGCTGGTCGTCCGAGACATCCGGCGGCACCACGGCGACGCCGCGGGCATCCGCGCCGAGCGCCGCCATGGCATCCAAGGTCACCCGGTTGTCGAAGCCGTAGACCGAGGGTTGCACCACCACCGCCCGCGTCAGGCCGAGCATGGCGCGCACGCGCTTGTAGCTCTCGATGTCGCCGCCCGCGACCGGCGGGAAGGGCGAATCCGGCCGCGGCGGGTACTTCGCCGCCGGGCCATAGGCATGCATGTGGCAGTCGCAGGCGTTCGGCGCCGGAGGAAACGCCGGGATATGCGTCGGGATCAGCGCGATCACTTGACGCCCCAGCCGGCGACGCGGTGTGGATTGACGGCGTGGATCGGCAGCCGCCGGGCGAGGATCGCCTTGACCTGCTCCACCGTCTCCAGCGCCTGGTGCTGGGAAGGTTCCGGCATCAGCGCCGCGGTGTGCGGGGTGGCGACGACGTTCGGCAGGCGGGCAAGGCGCAAGGAGGGCTGCTCGTCGGTGCCGTCGCCCACGTCCAGCCCGGCGCCGGCAATGGTGCCGGAGATCAAGGCGGCTTCCAGGTCCTCCTCATTGACGAGGAGGCCGCGGGAGATGTTGATGAAATAGGCGTCGCGGCGCATCCGCGCGAAGGCGCTCGCATTCATCATGCGGGTGGTCTCCGGCGTCGCATAGGCGGCGCAGATGACAAAATCGGGCTTTGACAGCACCTCGTCGAGCCCGACCACGTCGACCGCGCCGTGCCCGACCTTGGCATAGGGGTCATAGACCGAGACCTTCATCGAGAAGGCCAGCGCCAGTTCGACGACGCGCTTGCCGATCGAGCCATAGCCGATCACCCCGACATGGGCGCCGGCCAGCTGCTTGCGGAACACCATCGGGTGCTCTGCTTCGCCGGAATGGTAGCGCTCGGCATCGCGGGTGATGCCGCGGGCGAGATCGAGCATCAGCGCGATGGCGTGCTCGCCCACCGAATCCGCATAGCCCGAACTGCAACGGCAGATCAGGATATTGGCGTCGGAGGCGGCGTCGACATCGATGTTGCGGATATCGACGGCGCAGCGGATGAAGGTCTTCACGTCCGCCAATCGCGACATCACCTCGCGCGGCCCGGCGGCGAGGCGGTCGGAGATCACCACCTCGCAGCCTTCCGCCGCCTTCACCAGCGCATCGCCCCGCAGCGGCTCGTCGCTGTCGTTCATGATCAGTTCGATCGGCAGGGCTTTCAGCTGCTCCACGGCTTTGGGGCCGTAGAAGTGCTTCAGCAGATCGCGATTATGGGTCAGCAGGACACGCATCACGGGTGCATTCCGTCGACGATATGGGCAGGAAGCCGGGCCATCACCCAGCGGTTCATGGAGAGCACCATGTCGTCACGCCAGGACAGCGGGCCCGGGCGCGCCAGCTTGGAGGAGAGGCCGCGCTGCTGCTTCTCGAGGATGCCGACATCCTCCAGCGCCACCGCTTCCCAGCGCTTGTAATAGGGCGCGGCGCGGCTCTCGAAGTCCGGCAGCTCGGTATAAGCCTTGGGAAAGCAGCCACCGACCGAGAGCACCGAGCGGTCGACCGCGACCGGGCGCACCGCCAGCCACCAGATGCAATCCTGCGCGCAGGCGAACTGCGTGGTCGGCTCGATGAGGGTGAAATAGGTGCCTTTGCGGGCCTGCTCGTTCAGCCCCTCGATCGGCGGGAATGGCTGCTCCTCGCCGAGCACGGCGATGGAGCGCGAGGACTGCACCTGGATGCTCAGCCATTCACCGGAGGTCGGAAAGCTCACGCTACGCTGCGCCCCCACCGTCGCGGCATGGACGATGCCGGTGTGGTAGGTCTCCATGGCGTTTTCGAGCAGCAGCTTCCAATTGCACTTGACGTCGATTTCGATGTGCCAGGTCTTCACCATCTCGCCGAAACGATGGCTGCCAAGCAGTTCCGGCAGGTTGCCGAGATGGGTCGCGAGGTCCGGGGCGTTGTCGTCATAGTTCAGGAAGATCGCGCCTTGCCAGACTTCCAGCCTGATCCGGATCAGGCCGTGCGGCGGCTTCTCGAACTTCGGCACCTCGCGCATGCCGGGCGTCCCGGCGAGCGTGCCGTCGAGCCGGTAGTTCCAGGCATGATAGGGGCAGATGATGTTGGTGGCGTGCCCGTAGCCCTCCAGCAGGATCGAGGCGCGGTGGCGGCACACATTGGCGAAGGCGCGCAGCACGCCGTCCTCGCCGCGCACCAGCAGCACCGGCCCGCCGACGCTGTCGAGTGCCTTGTAGTCGCCGGGGTCGGGAACTTCTTCCAGCCGTCCTGCGAAGAACCAGGTCTTGAGGTGGATGTGCTCGACTTCGGCCTTGAACACCTCGGGGTCGGTATAGAAGCGCGCCGGCGCGCTCTTGGCGTCACCGAGCGGCGGCTCGGTCCACACATACGGCTCGGGAACTAGAGTGGTGGCGGTTCTCATGAGCGGTTTCCTCCGTTTAGGCGATGCTCGGCCTGGCCGAGCTGGACGAGATGAAGGGCGATCACCGCGACATGGCCGGCGAGCATGGCGGCCATGCCGGCGACATCGTGAGGCGGGCTCAGCGTGTTGATGTCGACGCCGACGAGGTCGAGCCCCTTGATCCCGTGCAGCAGGTCGAACGCCTCGGCCACCGGCGGGCCGCCCCAGGTCGGGGTGGCTACGCCCGGCGCCGCCGACGGATCGAAATAGTCCATGTCGAAGGAGAGGTGCACCGGCCGGTTGCCGGCGACCTCGCGCACCTCGGCGGCGACGTCCGCCGCGCCGCGCTTACGCACCTCCTCGCCGGTGATGACGCGGAAGCCGAGCGAGCGCGTGTAGTCATAGGCGCCGGGCACCAGCATGGTGCCGCGCGCGCCGATATGGAACGAGCGTTTGGTGTCGATCAGCCCTTCCGCCGCGGCGCGGGAGAAGGTGGTGCCGGTATTGATGTCCTCGCCCGGATAGGCGTCGGTGTGGGCGTCGATATGCACCAGCACCAGCTCCGGATAGCGTTTGGCGAGCGCGCGCAGCACCGGGAGTGTCACCGTGCCGTCGCCGCCGACGCACAGCGGCACGGCATCCGCCCGCACCACGTCGAACACCGCGGCCTCCATCGCGGCGAGCGAAGGACCGAGATCGGAGGCGATGACATCGACATCGCCGAGATCGACCACGCGGTTCCCCGCGCGGGGATCGACATCGGCTAGCGCGGGATAATACGGCCGCACCTCGCTCGACATGGCGCGGAACGCCGCCGGCCCCTGGCGCGAGCCGATGCGGGTGGCGTGGGTGCCGCAATCAAACGGCAGCCCCATCACCGCGATCTGGCCGGCCTTGGCCTCGCTCGCCTGCGGCACACCGAGGAAGGTGCCGAGGCGCATCCTGGGTGTCGATGCGCTTGCAAAGTCCGTCATGCTTCATTCCCCATATAGAAGGCCTTCACGCGCTCCGGATCGATCCTTGAGCCGGAATCCTCATGGACGATGCGGCCGAGCCGCATCACATAGACATGGTCGGAGAGGCGGATCGCCTCGACCGCGTTCTGCTCCACCAGCAGCACGGTGGTGCCGCGTTTGCGGATCTCCTGCACCGTGTCGAGGATGAGATCGATCATCTGCGGCGCGAGCCCCATGGTCGGCTCGTCCATGACCAGCAGCGAGGGCCGCGACATCAGTCCGCGCGCAATGGCGAGCATCTGCTGCTCGCCCCCCGACAGCGTGCCGGCCGCCTGCGACATCCGCCTGCCGAGGATCGGGAACAGACCCGTCAGTGTCCCGATGTCCTGCTCGATCTCGGTCTTGTCGTGCCGCACATAGCCGCCGAGCACGAGGTTCTCGCGCACGCTCATGCCGGCGAAGACGCGGCGACGTTCCGGCACATGGGCGATGCCGCGGGCGACGCGGGTTTCCGGAGCGAGGCGGGTGATGTCCTGGCCGGCAAAGCGCACCGTGCCGGAGGTCAGCGGCAGCAGGCCGGAGAGCGCCATCAAGGTGGTGGTCTTGCCGGCGCCGTTGCTGCCGACGAGCGAGACGATGCGGCCGGGCTCGATCGTCATGTCGATGCCGTCGACCGCGCGGATGCGGCCATAGGCGACGGCGAGGCCCTTCACCTCCATCAGCGGCGCGACGTTGTGGGCCTCGTCGAAGCGGTGATGGTTGGTGGCGTCCATCACACCCGCTCCCGGCCGAGATAGGCGGCCTGCACGGCGGGGTTGGACAGCACGGCATGCGGCGTGCCGTCGGCGAGGCGCTTGCCATAATCGAGCACGGTGAGATGGCCGCACAGCGCGCGCACGATCTGCATATCGTGCTCGATCAGCAGCACGGTGACACCCTGGTCGCGGACGGTGCGGACCAGATCGGCGATCTCGGCCTTCTCCAGCGCGTTCATGCCGGCGAGCGGCTCGTCCAGCAGCAGCAGCTTCGGCGCGGACATCAGGGCGCGGGCGATCTCGACACGGCGCTGATGGCCATAGGAGAGCGTGGTGGCGACGCGGTCCGCGACTGCGCTGCCGAGCCCAACGAAATCGAGCAATTCATAAGCGCGCTCGATCATGGCGCGTTCGGCGGCGCGGGCTTTGGCCGAGCCGAAGATCAGGCCGAGCGGGGAGGCGTCGAAGCGGCGATGCGCGCCGACCAGCACGCTCTCCAGCACGGTCATGGCGCCGAACAGCCGGATGTTCTGGAAGGTGCGGGCGAGGCCGGCGCTCGCGATGGCGTTGACGCTTCGCCCACCGATCTCCTGGCCGTCGAAGCTGAGCATGCCGGCGGTCGGGCGGATGAAGCCGGTCAGCACGTTCAGCACCGTGGTCTTGCCGGCGCCGTTCGGCCCGATCAGCCCATGGATGGTGCCGCGCTGGAGTGCGAGATCCAGCCCGCCGATCGCCTCCAGCCCGCCGAAGCGGACGGTGAGACCCTTGGTGGCGAGCAGCGGGCTCATGCCGCCCTCCGGCGTGCCAGCCCGGTCATGACCAGGTGCACCCGCGCGCTGGCGGCAAGCCCCTGCGGGCGGAACAGCATCAGCGCGATGAGGATGATGCCGAGCAGTGCGAAGCGCGTCTCCGGATAGGTCTGCACGAACGGGATGTCGATGGCGAGTTGGAGGAAGACGATCCAGATCACCGCGCCGATGAACGGCCCGACAAAGGTGCCGAGCCCGCCGAGCACGATGAGCATCAAGAGGATGATGTTCTCGAACAGGCTGAAGTTCAGCGGGCTGATATATTGCTGGTAGTGGGCGTAGAATACGCCGACGAAGCCGCCGACGAAGCCGCTGGTGGCATAGGCATAGAGCTTGTAGCGCGCGGTCGGCACGGCCATCGCCTCGGCGGCTTCCTCATCCTCGCGGATCGCCACCCAGGCGCGCCCGACATAGGAGCGCACCAGCCGGCCCACCGCGAACAGCACGACCACGGCAAGCGCCAGCGCGAAGAAGAATTGCGCGCGCGGCGTGCCGAGCGAGAAGCCGAACAGCGTCGGCGCCGGAATGCCGCGAATGCCCATCGGCCCGCGGGTGAGGTCGATCCAGTTGATGGCGACGATGCGCACGATCTCGCCGAAGCCGAGCGTCATGATGGCGAGGTAGTCGCCGCGCAGCCGCAGCGTCGGCGTGCCGAGCAATACGGCGAAGCCGGCGGCGAGCAGGCCGCCAAGCGGCAGGTTCAGATAGAGCAGCCACCACATCTCCTGCGGGGCGATGCCGAAGCCGTCCTTCAGCACCAGCACGAACAGGATCGAGGTGAGGTAGGAGCCGACTGCCCAGAAGGCGACAAAGCCGAGATCGAGCAGGCCGGTAAAGCCGACAATGACGTTCAGCCCGCTCGCCAGCATGCCGTAGATCAGCACGGTGGTGAGGATGCGCAGCCAATAGTCCGAGGGGATGAAGACCCCGAGCGCAATGGCCGCTGCAAGCAGCCCGAGCGCCAGCGGAGCGCCGCCCTGCGCGGTGCGGGCGAGCATCGTGTCCATCTGCTCAAACCCGGCTCGGATCCAGCGCGGGCCGATCTCGCTGATGCCCCCTAACAGGCTGCCGCGCCCGGCGGAATTCAGCTCCGGCCGGCCCAGCAGGCCCTGCGGGCGGATATACAGCAGCAGCACCAGCAGCACGAAGCTGATGGCGTCCTTATAGGCCGAGCCGTTGGGCAGATAACCGGCGCCGAGCGCCTCGACGAGGCCGAGCACCACCCCGCCGAGCGCCGCGCCAGGCGTCGAGCCGATGCCGCCGAGCACGGCGGCAGTGAGCGCCTTCACCCCGGGAAGGAAACCCATCGAGGCATGGGCGAAGCCATAGGTCTGCGCATAGAGCAGGCCGGCGAGCGCGGCAAAGCCAGAGCCGATGACGAAGGCTGCGGCGACCACGCGATCGACCGGTATACCCACCAGCATCGCCGCGGTCTGGTCCTCGGCGCTGGCGCGCATGGCGCGGCCGAGCGTCGAGCGCGAGATGAAGAGCGTGAGCCCGATCATGGCGAAGATGGCGGTTGCCATCACCACGAGGTCCATCACCGAGAGATAGATCGAGCCGAACAGCACCACCGGCGGGTAGGTCGCCAGGGTGAATTCCGGGAAGCGTAGCTCCTCGGCGCCCCATAAGGTCTGCGCCGCGCTCTGCAGCACGACGGAGACCGCGATCGAGGTGATGAGCGGGGCGAGGCGAGGCGCCTTGCGCAAGGGCCGGTAGGCGATGCGGTCGAGCACCACGCCGAGAGCGCCGGTGAGGAGGATCGCCGCCAGCGCGGCGAGCGGGAATGAGAGGCCCGGCATCGGCACGATGGTGCCGATGAGGCGCACCTCATCCAGCATCAGCGAAGTGGTAAGGAAGGCACCGATCATGAACAGTTCGCCGAAGGCGAAGTTCACCAGCCGCACCACGCCATAGACCAGCGTGAAGGCGACCGCCGTCAGGGCGTAGATCGCCCCAAGCACGAGCCCGTTCGCCAGCAACTGACCGAAATATTCCATCGCTTCGGATTATACGTCCGGAAAGACGGGGGTGCCGAGACCCGCCGGAGAGCGTCCGGCGGGTCTCAGGTCCACGTCAGGGCTGCTTGGGGGCCAGACCGAACTTGCCGCCATTGACGGTGAGGAAATACAGCGCGCCGGCGCGGTCGCCGCTGGCATCGAACGTCGTCGGGCCGGTGACGCCGGGCACGTCCTTCAGCTTGGCGAAAGCGGCGTTCAGGCTCTCGCGGGTGACCGGGCCGTCCTTGGCGGCGAGGTCGACGGCGGCGCCGAGCGTCATGCCGGCGTCATAGCCCAGCGCGGCCCAGGCGCTGGGATCTTCCTTGTACTTTGCGCTATAGGCGGTGAGGAACGCCGCCGTCGCCGGCGTCGCCACCGAGGGGTCGAACATGCCGTAGACGATCATGCCTTCCACCGCGCCGCGGCCGAGCTTCATCAACTCGACATTCAGCGCGCCGTCGGTCGAGAGCAGCTGCGCCTTGATGCCGAGCGCGCGCGCCTGCTCGGCGATCTTCGCCGCCTCGGTGTAGAAGCCGCCGATGAAGATGGCGTCCGGCTGGGCGGCGCGCACCTTGGTCAGCAGCGTGCGGAAGTCCTTGGCGCCGAGCAGATAGGATTCGCTGCCGAGCACCTTGGCACCGGCCTTGGTCGCCGCCTCGCTGAAGGCCTTGGCGACGCCGATGCCGTAATCATCCTGCTGGTTCAGCACATAGATGTTGGAGAGGCCGAGGGTCTTCGTAGCATAGGTGCCCATCATCGCGCCCTGCACGGCGTCGGTGAGCACGTTGCGGCGGAAATACGGGCTGACATTGGACAGCGCCGGGCTGGTCACCGCTGAGGCGAACACCGGCAACTTGCAATCATTGAAGACGGGAACCGCGGCCAGCGCGATGGAGGAGAACGAATAGCCCATCACCACGTCGACATTGCTGTCCGAGCAGAAACGCTGGGCGATCAGCACGCCTTCGCGGGCCTCGCCGCGATCGTCGACCGCGTCGATCTTGTAGGTGGCACCGCCCTTCTTGTTCAGTGCGTCCACCGCAAGGTCGAGGCCCTTGCGCATGTTCAACCCGAACGCCGCGAAGTCGCCGGACAGCGCCGCGGTGAAGCCGATGGTGATCGGCTCCGCGCTGCCGGCGGCGGCCGGTGCGAGCACCAGGCCGATGCCGAAGGCAGCGGCGGCAATGCGTTTCATCGTCATGTCAGTCTCCCCTGGAGAAGCCCGTGCGCGGGTTCGCACACGTTGCGTCTGATTACTGTTGCTCCCGCTTTTGCGGGCCGGAAGGTTGTTGCTGGAGGATCAGTGGAGCTCCACCGTCACCCAGGTTTCGAAGCAATAGTCGTCGGCGAGCGACATCACGCCGATGGAGGCACGCGGGCCGACGCCGATCTCCGGCCCGAAGACTTGTTCGAACAGGTCGGTGAGCCCGCTCGCCACCTTGTGCGGCTCGGTGAAGTCCGGCGCCGAGGCGATGAAGTTGAGCGAGCGCACCAGGCCCTTGACCCGGTCGAGGTCCCCGGTCGCATCAAGGATGCAGCCGAGGCAGTTGAGCCCGGTGAGCCGCGCCGCCTCATAGCCCTGCGCCACCGTGAGGTCGCGCCCGAGCCGGCCGGGATAGAGCACCTTGCCTTCAGGGTTCAGGCCCGCGGTCTGGCCGGACAGGAACAGCAATCTGTCGCTGAGATAATGCGGCTTCATCTTGCCGTAGAGCTTGCCGTAATAGCTCTCGCCGCCACCAGATGAGGGCAGCTGGAGCCCGAGTTCCGCGAGACGCTTCATTGCCGACATCATTCCCCGCCCGGCCGGACGCCGGATCTCGGATGCGGATCTTGATGCGTTTTCACGGCAAGATCAAACGTGAATCAGGGGTCAGGCTATAACTTTGCTTTATAGCCTTGGCTGGCGGAGCGCCTATTTATTGGCACAGGAACAGCAACAGCCGCTCCCGGCCTTCCGGCGAGGCGCAATGGGCTTGCGCTGCATCTTTCTTTGTGCGCGTCGGCTCAGCGGAACGGCGTACGATCGGGCGCCATGAAGCGGCGGAACCGTTCCATGAAGTCCACCGCGATGCGCGAGGGCGGGCGGATGCTTGGCCGGAACATGCCGAAGCGATAGGGCACCATCGGCTCGAACGGCACCGCCTTGAGCCCGGTCGCCGCGAAGAAGCGGGCGGTGGCCGGATCGACCAGCGTCACCGCGCCGAGCTGCTGCACCAGCACGCAGGCCGAGCCGAAGAACTCGACCTCGGCGACCACGTTCCAGTGCACGTTTGCGTCGAAGAACGCCGCCGCCGCCGCGATATGGGTGATGTGCTCGGGGAACAGCGTGACGAAGGGCATGGATTCGAGCTGGCGCGGCCCCACCTTGGGCTCATTGGCCAGTGGATGGTCCGCCCGCATCACGCACATGCAGCTCACCTCGAACAGTTCGAGCGAGGCGACATGGATGTCGATGGGCAGTTCGGCGAAGCCGACATCGAAGGCACCGATGGCGCCGAGGTCGCGCACCGCATAGGAGGAGCGGGTGATGAAGCGCACGGTGGCGCCGCGATTCTCGCGCAGCACCTCGGCGATGATCGGCGGCAGCACATAGGTGGCAAGACCCGGCGGGCTGGCGATCAGCAGCGTCGCTGAAGAGAGGCCCTTCAGATTGCGCGACACCGCGAGCGTCTGCTCCATGGCGTCGAGCGTGCGGGTGATGGTGGCGAAGAAGGTCGCCGCCTCCGGCGTCGGCTCCAGCCTGCCATGGGCGCGGTGGAATAGCTTCAGCCCGATCTCGTCCTCGAGCCGGGCGATGAGGTTGCTGATGGCGGGCTGCGATTTCTTCAGCACCGCCGCCGCCGCGCTCATCGAGCCGTTCTCATAGACGGCGCGGAAGGCTTCGAGGTGGCGCGTGTCCATGGGTTGTCGTTCCGAAGACCCTCTCCACCGTCATGGCCGGGCCTGACCCACGGTTGTCCGGCAGGGATTTTGCTTGAAGGTTTGCACGGCATTGATTCTACTCGGTTCAGAGGGTTTTAGCGACTCATCTGGACACGAAAGGACCAACACCGTACGGCATCAAAATAGCGTGTTTCACGATCTGCTCAAGCTGATTGACTGGCCGGTATTCGAACGGCTTGTGCATGAGCATGGCAGCGATGAACTTGCACGCAGCTTCACCAGCCGTAATCATCTTCTCGCGTTGCATCCTCGCAAACGACCTCGATGCACCGGCCGATGAGATCGCCGACTTCTGCAAAACACGCTGGCAGATCGAACTCTTCTTCCGCCTGATCAAGCAAATACTGCGGATCACCATGGGGCGCTCGGAAAATGCCGTGCGCATCCAGATCGCGGTGGCCTTGATCGCTCATCTTATCCTGCACATGCTGCAGCAGATCACCAAAGTAAAACATGGCTCCCTCGAACTGGTTAGACTCGTGCGCACCATCTGATGCACCGCAAAAGCGCTATAAATCTGCTCGAAGTCCAGCGACTGCCTCGGCAAGACTCAACCCAACTCGATCTTTACTGGGCAACATCATGAACCGGACAGCCGTGGGTCGAGCCCGGCCATGACGAGTAAGGAAAGGCGGCGTCCTGAGCTAGCTTACGGCCCCCGGCGGGCTTCGCCCCGCGCCAGGTTGATGCCCTCGAGCTGGCCCTTGGCCTGCTTGATCTTGAGCTTGTTGAGCGCCGACACATAGGCCTTGGCCGAAGCGACCAGCGTGTCGGGATCGGCACCCTTGGCGGTCACCTGCTTGCCCTGCACCTCGTCCTCGAGCCTGATCGAGACTTCCGCCTGCGCGTCCGTGCCTTCGGTCACCGCATGCACCTGATAGAGGGCGAGCTTCGCCTCATGCGGCACCAGTGCCTTGATGGCGTTGAAGATCGCATCGACCGGGCCGTTGCCGGTCGCCTGCTTCGTCACATGGTGGCCGTCGATATCGAGGGTGAGCGTCGCCGTCTGGAGGGTCCCAAGGGTCCCCGGAGCTGTCTGCAG